>DMER01000173.1:14028-14714 GCA_003451645.1 Alphaproteobacteria bacterium
GTTCATCGTGCCGGTCCACTCGCACGAGACCATTTTGGGCAGATATGTTTGCTTTTGCTCAGCCGTGCCATGCAAATGGATCGCGTGATAGGCGCCAGCGGTCAGACCCGGATACATGCCAAAGGCCATATTGGCGGCCGAGACCATCTCGCTGAAAGCGCGGCCAACGACGGCAGGCATGCCCTGCCCGCCATAGTCAGGGTCGGCCACGAGGCTTGGCCAACCGCCCTCACGGAACAGGTCAAAGGCTTCTTTGAACCCTTTGGGCGTGGTGACGGAACCGTCTTGGTGGCGCTTGCACCCCTCAAGGTCGCCCACGCGGTTGAGCGGGGCCAAGACCTCCTGCGCCATCTTCGCCCCCTCCTCCAGGATCGCGTCGACCACATCAGGTGTCGCATCGGCAAAGCCAGGCAGATTGGCATAGCGGCGGATGTCCAAAACCTCGTTTAGTACAAACCGGTACTCTTGCAGCGGGGCGGTGTAACTGGGCATGGCGTCCTCCTTTATGTGTGGTTCCCGCTCAGTCTTCGGCGGGTTGCAGTCCAAACCCAATGAATTTTGGGTGAGATACCGGTGATCTAACGCGAACGCCGCGTTCGGCGAGGGCAATTTCGATCTGCGCGCGGCCCCGGCGCAGCTCGTCGAGCGAGGATTCCAGATCAGCCCTCTGACGCTCCAGGTCAGCC
>DMER01000173.1:14916-21000 GCA_003451645.1 Alphaproteobacteria bacterium
CAGGTCAGCGATCAGGCGCTCAAAGACATCCAATGCGCGGCGCAGTTGATCGGGCGCCCCCCCCGCCATGTCGTAGAGCGAGAGCATGTCCCGGATTTCCGCGAGCGAAAAGCCAACACGCTTGCCCTTGAGGATAGCGGCGAGACGGCGGCGGTCTTGGGAGGTATAGATGCGCTGAGCGCCGCGCCGCTCCGGCGCCAACAACCCCTCAGTCTCGTAAAAGCGGATCGCGCGGGGCGTCACCCCGAACTCAAGGCTGAGATCGCGAATACTAAAGGTCCGCACGTGGCAACCCAGTTTGACCGGCGTTTTGGCTGAAACACGCAGTAAATGACGTTGACGTAAACGTCAAGCGTTAAGCGGCTTAGATGCGGAGTTAACCTTTCATTAACTCTTTGCCACCTAGCGTGGAACTTGTTGGAAACCGTCGATCGCTACATCTCGCGGTGGCGGGGGCGCTTTACACAATATCTCACACCATTAAGGTGACAAAGAGATTCGGGGTTAATTGGGTGATTCGAAATGCGGCCTGGCGTTCCTTGGAGTGTGAAAGATATTAGCCCTGAAGCGCGGGAGGCGGCGCAAGTTGCCGCTCAGCGTGCTGGCCTGTCTTTGGGCGAGTGGCTCGCGCAAGCGATTGCCGCCGAAGCCAAGACTGTTGCGGCTTTTGAATCGCAGCGCGCTGCGCCACAATCGCCCGTCGCCCGCTTCCCAAGCCCACCTCCGCAACCGCAGACTGTCGCGGCACAGGCGCAGCGGGTTCAAACCGCTTTCGCCCAGCCGCAACAGATCACCACGGCGCAAGCCGTGCCGCAAACACGCACCGCCTATGCGGCGGCGGCCGAACAGCTTAACGAGCAAATCCGGGCGGGTGAATTCGCGGTCGTGGCGCATGGCTTGCGCGACCTCGCGGATCGTCTGGATTCCTCCGAACGCCGTCAACAGCAGGCGATCAGCTCCATCAACCAAAATGTCGCCGCCATGGCCGACAAGGTCGATGCTGCCGAGCGCATCAAGCTGATGGCTGAGACCGCCTTTGCCACCGCCAGCGAGGCGATCACCCAATCGGCGCGCGATCAGTCCTATGCGTTCACGCATCTTGAAGAGACGGTCCGCACGTTGGGCGGGCGGCTGGACGGGCTTGAAGCCAACCCAATGGTCGATGGGGTCGCTCGCGAGGCGTCCGTTCGGCTTGAGCAGTCGCTGACCGATATCAAGGACCGGATTTCTGCCGCTGAAAAGCGTGGTCAGGACGCACAGCAGGCGCTTGAGAGCTGGGTCAAAACGTTTACCGGGCGGATTGAAGCGCAAGCAGCGACCACGTCGGAACTCATTCGCCATTCAACGCAAGACCTGGCCCGTACAGATGACCTCTCCGGGCTTCAGCAGACACTCGCGCAAGTTCAAGCCGATGTTTCGCTCGGCCAGCAGCGCGACCAAGAAAAATCGGCAACCCTTTCAGCCATCCAAACCGCGATCTCTGGTCTGCGGCAGGAGCTGAGTGACAGCGAACGCCGGGCACGCGAGGGCTTGGGGTCCTTTGAGCGCTGGGTCAATGATGTCAATGGCCGTCTCGATCAGGTGGACTCCAATGCTGCCGAGTTGACCATGCGCTTGTCGGAGGGTGCACGCGGCTTTGCCTCCACAGACCAAGTGCAACGCTTGGGCGACGAGCTCAGTGCCATCCGTACCGACCTGCGAAAGGTTGCCGATGTAACTGCTGCCAATGCGGCCGAGCGCGAGCGCACGTCCAAGGATGCGCAAGCGGGTTTTGATGCCGCGGTCAACCGCCTCGCCGCGCAGGTGCGCGATGTCGAGCAGTCGGCACAAGCAGCCTCACGGGCCGCGAATGACGCCGCCGTGCAATTGTCGGACAAGCTTGCGCAGACGGACGCTCTCGTGCGCCGGATGCAGGCCGCTACAGATTCGAATGCTGGGGCCTTTGGTGAACGCCTGACACAAGCGATGGCCAAGACCGATTCGGCAGTGTCCGCCATCAAGGCCGACCTTGAAACCGCCGAACAGCGCATGATGCAAGTGTTGCGCGACAATCTGCGCCCGTCAGACGATGGCTCGCTTGAAATCCTGCAAGGCGCCATTGAGCAGTTGAACGCCAATCTGGCAAAGTCTGAGCAATCCAATTCGCAAACCGCACAGCGCCAAGCCGCTTCGATCCGCAAGGTCGAAGACATGCTGCAGGGCTTTGCTCGCGGTTTGGATTCCGTGTCCGATCTTGCCAAGGGGCCGCTGGCGCAACCGCTGGCCTCGGTCCAGTCAACGCTGGAGACGATCACCGCCAAGATTGAAGAGCGCGATCAGCGGGCGGCGGATTCTCTCGGCACAATGGAAATGGCCCTCAAGGCCCTTGCCGCTCGCATCGAAGATAGCGAGCGCAAAGCTGGGCAGTCGACCGCGCAGATCGATGCCGCATTGAAGGCCGTCACGGGCCGCCTGGACGCCGCCGAGCGCAATGAAGCGGCAAGAGACGCACGGCTGGACGACAGTTTGCGGGACATCGCGGACCGTTTCGATGATGCGGATCGCAAGGCGCAAGACGCTATTGACGCCATCGAGACTACCATCACCGGATTGTCCCAACGCTTGGATGCAGCAGATCGCAGGCATAAGGACAGCATCGCTGGTTTGCGGCTTACGCTGGACGGGCTCGTTGCCAAATCCGCCGCGGAGCCATTGTTGCAGCGGACCAATTCAGCAACTGTTTTGCCGCAGACCTTGTCGATGGCCTCCGCAGTGTTGCCACCAGCACCGGCACCGGCCGCTCCGGTGCCAAATCTACCTCCGCCGCCAATGGTGTCGCCCGCTGTCGCGGCACCTCAGGCGCCGCTGGTCTCAGAGCCCGTGGCCGCGCGCCTGCAACCCGAACTCTCTGTGCCGCCACCTGTAGAGCTGCCGCCGGCGGCGCCGCAGGCTGCGGCGCCTTCACTCGATTTCGATGCCCTGCTGCAAAGCGCAGACACTCAGCAGCCCGCTGGACCCGACTTGGGTCTGCAGCAACCGCGAAAGGCCGACGATTTCTTAGCGCAAGCCCGTCGTGCGGCTCAGGCGGCGGCTCTCGCCGAAGCGGCTCTTGCACAACAGAAACAAGGGCGTGGCAAACGCGTTACTGATCCCTATGCACAGGACAATGGCCGCAACCTTGGACGGCTAGTGTTTGTCGGCGGCGCCTTGTTGGCGCTTGTGCTTGCCGTCATTCTGATCATCGCTTGGTACCCGTCCAGCCGGGACAAAGGTGATCCAAACAGGCCTGCACCAGCCTCGACGCTGAGCGACATGCTCAAGCAGGACGAAGACGGTGCGCGGGCCGTGCCCGACGCGACGCAGAACGGTCAGACCCTTACGCCTTACAGCGCGTTACCGGCTGCGCCCGATATGGAGGCGCCCAAGCCCTCAGCCTTGACGCCTCCGGACCTAGCACCGGAGCCACCTCCGGCTGCGGCGTTGCAACCGCTCGATACTGGAACGGGCACCGGGATTGATCGCGCTGGCGCCGGTGCGGTCTCCAATACCGACCTCGAAGGGCGGGCGGAGCGCGGCGATCCCAAGGCACAATACATACTGGCGACCCGCTACGCCGAAGGGCGTAATGCGCCGAAGGACCCGGTTCAGGCGCTCAAATGGTACGAACGGTCTGCGCGGGCAGGCATCCCTGCAGCGCAGTACCAAATGGGCGCGCTCTATGAGCGCGGTGGCAATGGAGTGCCGGCCGATCCCGCCAAGGCGCGGACCTGGTATGAGAAGGCCGCAGTCAACGGTAACCGCAAGGCCATGCATAATCTTGCGGTTCTGCATGCTGAAGGCACAGGCGTGCCTAAGAACTTTGGGGAAGCCGCGAAGTGGTTCACCAAGGCTGCAGAGCATGGCCTGACGGACTCGCAGTACAATCTGGGTGTTCTCTATGAGAGGGGCCTGGGCGTTGCCAAGGATCCGGTGGAGGCGGCCAAGTGGTTTGCCATCGCAGCGGCTCAAGGCGATGCGGACGCTGCAGGCAAGTTCAACGCCATCCGTCAAAGCTTGCCGCCAGCCGATGGCAAGCGGGCCGCGGACGCTGCGGCCAAGTTCACGCCCAAGATTTTGTCAGCTAAGGCGAACGACGTCCCGGAATAGATTGCTGGGCGCCAGTGGGTTAACTCAAAACCCACGCCATTGGACGTAGTGTAGGGGCAGCCTGGCTTGTCAATTGGTTGACGTATTGCCGGTTGGCAAGCGGTGCGGAGCTGGTGCACAGTCCAGCCAACCTCTTACGCCGTAAACGCCCGAAGATGATCTATCTCCCCATTGCGGAAATGCCCGTAAGCATCTGGCTCATGGTTGGCCTTGGTGCGGCGGTCGGATTCCTGTCCGGCATGTTTGGTGTGGGCGGCGGCTTCATCCTGACCCCCTTCCTTATGTTCATGGGTGTGCCGCCCGCGGTCGCCGTGGCGACGCAATCTGTCCAGTTGGTGGCTACGTCCACCTCCAGCGTCTTGACCCATTGGCGCAATGGGCATGTGGACTTCAAGATGGGCGGCTATCTGCTGGCTGGCGGGATGAGCGGGAGCGTGCTGGGCATTTTCATTTTCAACGCCTTGAAGGCGCAAGGGCAGATCGACCTCCTCATATCTCTATCCTACGTGACCTTGCTTACGGCCATTGGCGGGCTGATGCTCTGGGAAAACCTGAGCCACATGTTCAGCACGAAAAAGTCCAGCGCAGGCCGCCATAAGGCCGGGAGCCATTTATGGATTCATGGATTGCCCTTCAAAGCGCGCTTTCCTGTCTCCCGCTTGTACATCAGTGCCATCCCCCCCTTACTCCTTGGCTTTTTGATTGGGGTCTTGTCCGCGATCATGGGCATTGGCGGCGGGTTCATCTTAGTGCCAGCAATGATCTATCTCTTGCGGATGCCCGCAGCGATCGTTGTGGGTACAAGTTTGTTCCAAGTGATTTTCGTCGCAATGTTTTCCGGAATATTGCACGCCGTCACCAATCAGACTGTCGATATCATTCTGGCAAGCCTTTTGACGGTTGGAGGTGTCGTTGGCGCTCAAATCGGGGTCCGCACGGGCGCGCGGGTGCGTGCTGACGAGTTGCGCCTTATCCTCGCGCTGATGATCTTGGCCGTTGGTGTCCGGCTGACCTTGGACCTGGTGTGGCAGCCAAGCGACCCCTTTAGTGTAACTGAGGAGCCGGCCCGTTGACCCGCCTGGGCCAAGGTCTTTTTTTATTGGTTCTGGTTGTGCGCAGTGCCCTGGGCGCTGAACCAGAGCACCTTGGCGTGACGGCCGGTGTCAGCCGGGACAGCTATATGATTTCCTCTACCTTCACAGGAACGGAGATCGTGGTGTTCGGCGGCATCGAAGCGGCGCAAGGCGGCGTGCTCGCGAGCCGGGAAGGCATTGATGTCGCCGTTGTGGTCTTCGGTCCGGAACAGCATGTGACTGTCCGGCGTAAGGAACGGGTCGCAGGGCTGTGGATTAACCGGACGGCGGAGCGGTTTGAGCGCATGCTCGCCTACTACTACGCAGCAGCGACCGCAGATATCGCAACGCTGGCCCCGCCCGACGTCTTGGCCTCACGCGGGGTGGGCCTTGATGGGATGCTCAAGCCCGTGCGCGCGGCAGCGGAACCGTTCCGCGATGCCATTGTGCGGCGGAAACAGGCAGATCTTCTCTACGTTGAGAAACCGGGCGGCGTGACGTTTCTGTCGTCCTCAGTGTTTCGCGCAACCATTCCCCTTCCCGCCCAGGTGCCTGTCGGCGATTACACGATCAAGGTCTTCGCGTTCAAGAATGGCCAATTGGCCGGTGGCACGAGCGTGCCGTTTGCCATCGATAAAGAGGGCATTGAGCGCTGGACCTACGAACTCGCGACCAAGCGCGCTTGGGCCTATGCGGCACTGTCGGTTTTGGGCGCCCTTCTGGCGGGTTGGGTTGCCTACATCGCCTTCCGGGAGCGGCATTGAGGCGCTTCAAGGCCAATCAGGCCGCGCTGCGTGCCCGCAAGCGCCCGGCCCCGAAGGCATAGACCTTGTCTCGTCCAAGCAAGAAGGCTTGGAACCCTAAAGGGAAGACCGGGAAAAATGCC
>DMER01000031.1:0-8597 GCA_003451645.1 Alphaproteobacteria bacterium
CTGTCACGGCTGCAGCAGCGGCCATGGCGGGGCTCATCAGATGGGTGCGGCCGCCGCGCCCCTGACGCCCCTCGAAATTTCGGTTGGAGGTGGAGGCGCAGCGCTGCCCCGGCTCCAACTTGTCGGCATTCATAGCCAGGCACATGGAGCAACCGGGTTCCCGCCATTCAAATCCGGCATCAATGAACACTTGATCGAGCCCTTCCGCCTCCGCCTGCGCTTTGACGAGACCAGAGCCCGGAACGACCATGGCGCCCACATGCGCCGCGACCTTGCGCCCGCGCGCGATGGCAGCAGCGGCGCGCAGATCCTCGATCCGGCCATTGGTGCAAGACCCGATGAACACCCGGTCCACCGTGACATCGGCGAACCGCTCACCTGGCTTGAGGCCCATATAGCTGAGGGACCGCTCCATCGCGGCCCGCTTGCCCGCATCGGCGCACTGAGCGGGATCGGGCACCGAGCCGGTAATCGGTGCCACGTCCTGAGGGCTGGTGCCCCAAGTGATCAAAGGCGCGATCTCATCTGCGCTCAGGTGGACCTCACTGTCAAAGACCGCATCGGCATCGCTGACGAGCCCGCGCCAGGCCCCGACCGCTGCCTCCCATTTGCCGGCCTTGGGTGCGCGAGGCCGTCCCGCCAAATAGGCAAAGGTCGTCTCATCCGGCGCGATCAGGCCCGCCCGCGCGCCCGCCTCGATGGACATGTTGCAGACCGTCATCCGGCCTTCCATCGACAGGCCCCGGATTGTCGAGCCCGCATATTCGATGACATGGCCAGTAGCGCCTGCTGTCCCGATCTTGCCAATAATGGCGAGCACCACATCCTTGGCCGTAACGCCCAAAGGCAAGGCGCCCTCCACAGTGACGCGCATATTGCGCGCCTTGGTCATCTGCAAGGTCTGCGTGGCGAGCACATGCTCGACCTCTGAGGTGCCGATACCAAAAGCGAGCGCGCCAAACGCCCCATGTGTTGAGGTATGGCTATCGCCACAGACAATGGTCATGCCTGGCAAGGTCAGCCCTTGCTCAGGCCCAAGGATATGCACGATGCCCTGGCGGATATCGTCCATAGCAAAGTACTCAACGCCGAATTCCTTGGCGTTGCGCTCAAGCGTCGCCACTTGCAGCGCGGACTCTGGATCGGCGATCCCGAGCCTGCGGTCGGTCGTGGGCACATTGTGATCAGCAACCGCAAAGGTCAGCTCAGGTCTGCGGACCTGTCGGCCCGCAAGGCGCAAGCCCTCAAAGGCCTGGGGGCTCGTCACCTCATGCACAAGGTGACGGTCGATATAGAGGATCGCGGCTTCCCCCGGCGTCTCTTGCACCAGATGAGCGTCCCAAATCTTGTCGTAGAGCGTGCGTGGAGTGGTCATGAGTTTTTGAGCACCAAGAGCCAGCGCGCTCAATTACGCGCAGAGGCCCACACAATGTCTCTTAAACCCTGCCGGGAGGTAAAGGCTAGACCTGTTGGGGTCTAACCAGCCTTGCCGCTGTCCTCGCCGCCATCGGAGCGCTCTTGGCGCTCGGCGATGCGGGCCTTCTTACCCGTGCGGCCGCGCAGATAATAGAGCTTGGCCCGCCGCACGCGGCCCTTGCGCACCACCTCGATGGAATCGACCAGAGGGCTATAGATGGGAAACACCCGCTCCACACCCTCACCATAGGAGAGCTTGCGCACAGTGAAGTTCTCATCCAGCCCTACGCCTGAGCGCCCAATGCACACGCCCTCATAGGCCTGCAGACGCTCACGCGTTTTGTTCTGCTTGGCCTTTTCATCATAGGTCACTTCGACGACCTTGACATTGACCTTGAGCGTGTCGCCGGGACGGAAATCCGGGACCTTTTTCTTGGCCGTGATGGCGGAGATTTGCTCCTGATTGATTTGCTGCAAGAGGTTCATGGGCTTTATCCTTTCAATGCGTTTGGGGCGGCCGGACGGCCAACCGGGTTTGATAAGCGTCCCAAAGATCGGGCCGCCGGTGTTGGGTCAGCTGGACGGATTGCGCGTGGCGCCAGGCCTTGATGCGCGCATGATGTCCAGACATGAGGACGTCGGGGATGGTGAGGCCCTCAAACTCTATGGGCCGTGTGTATTGCGGATACTCTAGAAGCCCATTCTCAAAACTCTCCTCGGCAAGCGATTCCGGTGCTCCCAATACACCTGGCAAAAGCCTGACAGTCGCGTCGAGCAGCGCCAATGCAGCGATCTCCCCGCCGGACAGCACAAAGTCGCCGAGCGAGACTTCGTCCAGGCCGCGCGCCTCGATCAGGCGCTGATCGACGCCCTCGAACCGCCCGCACAGAAGGATCACCCCGGGTTCTTCAGCCAGCGCCCGAACGAGGCTTTGCGTGAGCGGGACACCGCGCGGGGTCGGATAGATCACCCGGCGGCCTTGACGCGGCACGCTGTCCAGCGCAGCGGCCAGGATATCGGCACGCATGACCATGCCCGCCCCGCCGCCAGCGGGCGTATCATCGACCGACTGATACCGATTGTCCGAGAACGTGCGGATGTTGACGGTCTCAAGCGACCACCGCCCCTCGCCCAAGGCCTTGCCCGCCAGCGACACGCCCAGGGGCCCGGGGAACATCTCCGGGTACAAGGTCAAGACATGAGCGGCCCAAGGGGTCATGACTAGGCCACCGCCTCAACATCGCCAGCATCGTCGCTGTCAGCCCCGTCCAGGGCGCGGATCCCCGCAACTGAGAGAACGATCTTGCGGGCAGCCACATCGACCAACGGGACAAAGTCCCGGGTGAACGGGACAAGCCCGGTCGCCGGTGTCACGCCAATGCGGATGTCGAGAATGTCGCCCGCGCCAAATGAGGGGACGCCCACCACTTCGCCAGCGAGGGTGCCATCTGGTCCGCATACGGAACACCCGATGAGATCGGCGAGATAATACTCATCCTCCTCAGGGGGAGGCAGTTGCGCCCGCGCGACATAGAGCTCCACGCCCCGCAGCGCCTCCGCCGTTGTCCGGTCAGCCACGCCCTTGAAACTGGCGATCAGATGATCGCCTGCTTGCCGTGCAGCAGCCAGCACGAGCGACCGCCCATCTCCCGCCATCAGCGCGCCATAGCGCGCAATGGCCAAAGGATCGGCGGCAAAGCACAGCAGCTTGACCTCACCCCGCAATCCATGCGCGGCCGCGATGCGTCCGATTAGGATATGGTTGACGAGGGTCATAGGTGCGGCACCTGTGGGTTAACGGATGAGGCTAGGACGCAGCCGCCGCGGCATCCGCCGCTGCCTTGGCTTCAGCCGCCATGCGCTCCTGCGCCTTCTTGCGCGGGGCCGACTTGGACGGGCCATTATGCGCCGGCGCTTTCATGATGCCCGCTTCGGCCAGCATCCGCTGCAAACGGTCAGTCGGCTGAGCGCCCTTGGAAAGCCAATACTTGACCCGCTCCAGGTCGATCTTCACGCGGTTTTCGTTCTCACGCGGCAGCATGGGATCGAAATGGCCGAGCCGTTCAATGAAGCGCCCGTCGCGCGGGCTGCGCGCATCCGCCAGAACCACTTTGTAAAATGGCCGCTTCTTTGCGCCGCCGCGCGAAAGTCTGATCTTGAGCATGTGAAAGCCTATCTCCTCGGTTGAACTTGTGTTTAATCCGTATACGTCCCAAAAAGCAATCTATCGTTTGCGTCCAAAGCCGGGCGGCAATTGCGGCAATCCGCCGGGCAGCCCAGGCAGACCGCCGGGCGCGCCGCCCAGACCGGGCAAGCCCGGACCCTTGGGAGCCCCAGGCAGTCCAGGAAGACCGCCGGCCAATCCGCCAGGTAAGCCCGCGCCGGGCGGCATTTGCGGGCCCTTGCCCCCAAACAGCGAGCCGAACAGGCCCTTGCCTTTGCTCATCTGCTTCATCATGTCGGCCATTTGCCGGTGCATTTTCATGAGCTTGTTGACCTCGGAGACCTCGGTCCCCGCGCCTGCCGCAATGCGCCGCCGCCGCGAGCCATTGAGAATGTCCGGCCGCCTGCGCTCCTGTTTGGTCATGGACGAGATGATCGCCATCTGGCGCTTGATCATCCGGTCATCGAAGCCTGCTTGCGCTAGCTGATCCTTCATTTTGCCGATACCCGGCAGCATGCCCATGATGCCTTGCATGCCCCCCATACGTCGCATTTGGGTGAGCTGATCGGACAGATCGTCCAGATCGAACTCGCCCTTCTTCATTTTGGCGGCGATCTTCTCCGCCTTTTCCTGGTCGATCGTCTCGGCGGCTTTCTCAACCAGGCTGACGACGTCGCCTTGGCCCAGGATGCGGCCCGCGATCCGGCGGGGGTGGAAATCCTCAAGTGCGTCGATCTTCTCGCCCGTACCGAGGAGCTTGATAGGCGCCCCGGTCACCCAGCGCATGGACAAGGCCGCGCCGCCGCGCCCATCGCCGTCGATCCGTGTCAAGACGATCCCGGTTACGCCCACGCGTTCCTTGAATGTTTTGGCGACGCCGACCGAATCCTGGCCCGCCAAACTGTCGGCGACGAGCAAGGTCTCAACCGGCTGCGCAAGGGTGCGGATTTCGGCGATCTCGGCCATCAGCGCTTCGTCGATATGCAGCCGGCCCGCGGTGTCGAGCATGACAACATCAACGCCGGACAGCGATGCCGCCTGCAACGCGCGCCGGGCAATGTCCGGCGGCGTCTGCCCCGCGATGATCGGCAGCGTCGTGACACCGATCTGCTCACCCAAGACCTTGAGCTGCTCTTGCGCCGCGGGCCTGCGCGTATCGAGGGAGGCCATCAAGACCTTCTTCTTGTCGCGGTTCTTGAGCCGTGCGGCGATCTTGGCGGTGGTGGTCGTCTTGCCCGAGCCTTGGAGGCCAACCATCATAATGACAACGGGCGGCGTTGCTTCGAGATGGAGGCCTTCTGCCTCCGCGCCCAGCATATCGACCAAGCCATCGTGCACGATCTTCACGATCATCTGGCCAGGCGTTACGGAGCGCAACACTTCGGCACCGATCGCCTTCTCGCGTACCTTGCTGAGGAAATCTTTGATCGCGGGCAGCGCCACATCCGCCTCGATCAAGGCGAGGCGCACTTCCCGCAAGCCTTTGTCGATGTCAGCCTCGGTCAAGGCGCCGCGGCCGGTCAGGCCGTCAAACACCCCTTGCAGCTTATCGGTTAAGGCCTCGAACATCGCGGATCCTCATCCAAGTCTTTGCCGCCAACGCAAACGCCATTGCCGCCCGCGGGCGCAACGCGCTGGCGGACGGTGACCCGGATGAGCTGCCTAAGCAGCCACCCGTTGAGCCAATAGCGACCTGATGATCGCGGAAAAGAGCGCGAGGTTCTAGAGCCCCCTGCTCAGAAAGTCAAACGTTCATGACAGAGACTTAGAACTTGGTCTTCACACCGGCTGAAACGCCCACCTCGCCCTTGGCGTCATCAGTGATCCGGCCATCGGCCTTCACAAAGCCGCGCAGGCCCAAACCAGCGTCGATCACATCGACATTCACGCTGACCTCGCCGACCGTCGATCCGGGCTTGGCGATCAAGGCTCCGGTTGGCGCGCCCGACACAAAAGTTACGTTCCCGTTCCCCAGGAATTCCTGCGACAGGCTGATAGTGACGGACGGCTCCACGCTGACATCGCCGCGATTATAGACGATGCCTCCTGCCCGCACACCGATCTTGGCGGCAAGAGACTCCGTGTCCTCAAACCGCATCTCCGGCCCTGCAGGGGCCTGGGTCCCTAGCCGCACAGTCTCATAGGTGAGACCTGCCATGGGCTCCAAAAACCAGCCATCAAAGTCCTTACGGTAGCGAGCGGTGACTTCGGCTTTGAGGGATTGGAGAACGGTTGAGAAGCCCAGCCGGTCATCCGCGACAAAGTCCTGCGTTTGCGCCATTTCGGCCCGGAGCACGCCGCTAACCGTCCAAGGTCCGCTATCATAGACACCATAGAGCCCAACCATGGCGCCCTGGACACGAGGAAGTCCAGTGTGAGCAAACGAGACAAGGTGCTCAGGCGCTGCGAGCGAGAAGGCACTGCCAAAGCCACCAAAAATCAAACTGGAGCCCTCGCCAGCCAACCGGGTGACAGCATAGTCAAACCCGGCCGCCCCGCCTTTGAGCTCAGCGCCCAAGCCCAAGCCTTCGCGATTAAGCGCCCACAGATCATCATCCGTAAACGGCATGGCCCAATGGGTCGCATCGCCGGGCGCCTTGTCCGACAAGAGGCTCATGGCACCGACCCGTTCACGCATGACGCTCAGGCTGAAATACTGGTTGGCGCTCAGCGCCGCGAGGCCAATATGTCCATGCCGCTCGAAAGCTTCGGACGCCAAGAGCGCCAGACTGGTGCCAAGCGGGACCTCAATAGCCTCAGTGGCACCCGCAGGCTCGCCAATCCCCAAGGCCTCTTCACTATCGGCGACGCCCGGAGTGACGGTTAACGCCGCCGCCATCTGCTCTGTCGCGACAACATAGGTCTCAGCTGCCCTGGTCTTGCGTTTTCGCGCCAGTATTTCCGCAGTGGGTGTGATCGGTGCGAGCCCGTCATCAAGAAAACGGTCCTCAGCGAAATCGCGCGCAAGGACAAGATTGACCGAGCGCAGAGCCTCACCGTCCCGGTCCGCCTCCATCAGCGGCGTTAAGGCTAAGGCAACACCGGCCGATACGGTCTCTGTTTCACGCCTGGCCACAGACAAAGCCAGCTCTGGCGCGATGGGTTTGGCGAGGAGTTCAAGATCGGCCCGCTCAACCACACGCTGCCAGCGTGGATCGAGCAAAAGGGCCCCATCCGCCCCCAAGCTCGGACCCAGGTGCGGGCGCTGCGCGATCGCGGCTGCAACGAACATGGCGCCTATCGCCGAAGCGCTGACGAAACCCATTGGCCGGGCACGGCGCATTTGCGCCGCAGCAGACCTGCTCAAAAGCCTTGGGGTTCTAATCGACGCCTGCACAAACAATGCGAAAGTCCCGACTTAAACGCGCTTTATGATCGCGCCGAGATATTGAGTTTTCAGTCCCGCAATTCAAGTCCGGCACTGGCACAGTGGTCAGAGGACCGAACACGCTGTGGATAATTGCGCGTGGGCCAAGCTTGTAGCTGGAACTTTACGTTTTGGCAAACATTGTGTCTTTTCAGGTACTTAAGGCTTAACAATAGGCTCCGGAGGGCGAATCAGAAGCCCTGAAATAGGGCTTTTTGACTATGGCCGTTAACGAATTGAACACCAAAAAAGGGCTGGTCGAAGACACGGCCAGCCCTCGAGACATAGTCTGCGGCCTGCCTTGGTTAATCCATGAGCCTTTGCCGCAAATAGACCCACGACAGGGCCAGTTGCTCGGCGCGTTGTTTAAGGTTGGCGGCGGCCGAATGCCCGCCCTCTATGTTTTCGTAGTAAAAGAAAGGCATTCCATAACCTTCCATTTTTGCCGCCATCTTGCGCGCATGGCCCGGATGGACCCGGTCGTCTTTGGTCGAGGTAACGAACAGGACCGTGGGATATTTCACACCCTTGTTCAGGTTCTGATACGGAGACCATTTGGACATGAGCGCGCGCTCATCCGGCTTCTCCGGGTCGCCATACTCGGCTACCCAGCTGGCTCCCGCGAGCAGCTTGTGAAAGCGCAGCATATCCAACAGTGGCACCTGGCAGACCACCGCATTAAAGAGGTCCGGATTGCGCACCATGGTGGCGCCCACGAGCAGGCCGCCATTGGACCCGCCCATGATCCCCATCCGGCGCGGCGAAGAAATCTTGCGCGCCACGAGATCCTTGCCGACGGCTGCCATGTCGTCGAAGACCAATGGCCGCTTGGCAGGGCCCTTGACAGCCTCGTGCCAGCGCGGACCGAACTCCCCGCCGCCACGAATATTGGCCACCACATAGGCACCGCCACGCTCCAGCCACATCTTGCCGCTGGTCGCCCAGTACCATGGGTCCTGACTGACCTGGAACCCGCCATAGGCATAGATCAGCGTGGGCAGATTGCCATCAGGCGTCACCGCATCCTTCATCACGAGGAAGTAGGGGATCTTCTCACCATCGCTGGAGGTGGCTTCAAACTGCTGAACCTTGAGCCCTTGTGCGTTAAACCGTGCGGGCAAGGTCTTGAACGCTTGTGGCGCTTGTTCGCCCTTCACCAGATAAAGACTGTCTGGAACCAGGAAGCTCGCATACTGGATGAACGCCTCCTCATCCCACTCCGAGGCCGACACCACATTGACCGAACCATTGTCGGGCAGCGCGATCGTGCCTTGCGACCATGCCTTGCCGTCAAAGCGATAGGTATCGACGCGGCCACGCACATTATTGAGCTTGGTCACATAGACCCGGTCGCCCGCTGTCGCGACCCCGCTAATGGCGGAGCGCGCATCGGGCGTGAACAAAGCTGTCAGCGCCAGGGGCGCGGACGGGTTGGCCAGAAACGCATCGAGCGATGTGGCGAGCAAGGTCCCGGGAATAAAGGTCTTGCCATTCACGGCCCAATCCTTTTGGGGGGTGAGCAGGAGCTGGCGCTTATGCAAACCCCGCACCTCCACATGCTCAGGGACCGGCAGGCGCACAGGCTTGAGATCGGCAGTCAGATAATAGGTCTCGCTATTGAAGAAATCGGTCGCGCGCGTGACCCAGCGG
>DMER01000031.1:8807-10239 GCA_003451645.1 Alphaproteobacteria bacterium
GGGTCGGTCTTGCCATCCGGGCCAATATTGACCGACGGCCACACGCCGACATCTGCCGCCTTGCCCTCAAACACGACCGGCGCATCGGCAAGCTTCTGGCCCCGCTTCAGCACGCGCGTTTGGCGGGGATAGCCGGACTCGGTCAACGTGCCCTGGCCCAGATCGGTCCCGATCAACAACGTATCGATATCGATCCATTGGCTGGCCGACTTGGCCTCGGGAAGGAAGAAACCGTCCTTCACAAAGGTTTTGGTCTTGAGGTCGAACTCGCGCACGACAGAGGCGTCGCCGCCGCCGCGGGACAGTGTGACGAGGCACCGCTCAAACTGCGGCGCCAGACAATTTGCGCCCTTCCAAACCCAGGTCTCCTTCTCGGCCACATTCAGCGCATCGATATCGATCAAGACCTCCCATTTGGGTTCGGCTTTCATGTACTCGGCCAAGGGCGTGCGCCGCCACACGCCGCGCTGCTCCGGCGTCTCCTGCCAGAAATTGTCCACCCAGCCCTTAACCAGCGACCCCAAGGGGATGCGGTCTTTGGCAGTCAGGATATTGGTCGCCTCGTTCAGGAGGGTTTGGTATTGCGGATCCGCCTTCAGCGCCTTGTCAGAGCGCGCATTTTGCGCCTTAACCCAGCCGAGCGCTTTTTCGCCCTCGACCTCTTCGAGCCAGAGATAGGGATCCTCGCCTTCAGCAGCCACAGCCACCCCCAAACCAAGCACAGACAACGCCACACTGGCGGCCGCACGCATGAACTTCATTGAACCCCTCCCTAAACCGATTTGTCATCGTTGCTTTTTGCCCTGATTTGAGCGGGAAAACAACGCCTTGCGCAGGCCTGACCCCATTGCGCACTGGCGCAGTGACCGTCAAAGCCCCTATATACCGCGCATGCAAGGGATCGCGTTCCGGAAAATGCAGGGGCTGGGCAATGACTTTGTCGTGATTGATTCACGCACGAAGCCCGTGACCTTGACCGCAAGGACGGCGGCGCGGATCGCAGACCGGCGCTGGGGCGTCGGCGCGGATCAAGTCATTCTCATCGAGCGCGCTTCAGACGCGGACGCCCATATCCGCTTCTGGAATCCCGACGGCAGCGAGGCGGATGCCTGCGGCAATGGCTCGCGCTGCATCGCGGCCCTGCTCATGCAGGAGGCCCGCGCCGGCACTACCAACATCGCGACGAAAGCTGGCACGTTGAGGGGCTGGGATGCTGGCCAAGGCTTGGTGGGCATCGACATGGGCCCGCCGCGCCTGGAATGGCAGGACATTCCCTTGGACGGGCCGCAGGACACACTCGCAGTAAACCTCAAGGGGCTTGACGGCATCTCACCCGCGCTTCCTGCCCCCGTGGCGGTCAGCATGGGCAACCCGCATGCGGTCTTCTTTGTGCCCTCGGCCAAGGCTTGGGACCTGCCCACCATCGGCCCCC
>DMER01000073.1 GCA_003451645.1 Alphaproteobacteria bacterium
GAGCGCGGTCCTCTTCGCGCGTGTGGCGGCGGCGGCCCCAGATTTCCTGCCCGCGCATCTCAATCTGGGTTGGACCTATGAGCATATGGGTGAACTCAAGCAGGCGGGCGGGGCCTACGAGGCGGCCTTGGCCTTGAAGAGCGATGAACCGATTGCGCTTGGCGCACTCGCCTCATTGGCCGCGCGGCGCGGTGATTGGGCCGAGGCGCGGTTGTTCGCCACGCGGGCGCTGGCCGTGCAGCCCCAACAGACAGCGGGCCTCTACGCCCTAGCCCTGGCAGAGGCCGCTGAGGGCGCTCCAGAAAAGGCTCTCGCGATGGTCGAGCGGCACGCCGAGGACGCGCAGCGGCCAATACTGGATCGTGCGTTGCTGGCTGGCGCTGCAGGCGATGCGGCCCACGCCCAGGGCGATCCGGACCGCGCCTTTACGCACTACACCCGCGCGGCGGCTCTGTTGGCGCAAGGCCATGCACCCAGCTTTGCGCAGCCAGACCAAGAGAGCGTGTGCGCCTATGTGCGACGTATGACGATCTATCTGGAGCAAACGGCGCCGGAGGAATTTGCGCGGCCGCAGCCGCCTTTGCTCGCCATACCTGGCACACCGCGCCAGCACAATTTCATCCTTGGTTTTCCACGCTCAGGCACCACGCTGCTTGAGAATGTCATGGGTGCCCATCCTGAAGTGCGCACCTCCGAGGAGCGGGAGGGTTTCGCCTTCCCCATGCGCACCTATATGATGTGGGCGGACGGTCTCTCCTATCTCTTCCGCGAAGACGCTGAAAGGCTGCAGGTCTGCCGCAAGACCTATTGGGCGCAGATACATGATCAAGGCGTTGATACGTCCGGCGCCATCTTCATTGATAAACATCCGCTCAACGCCTTGAAGCTGCCGCTCATCGCCAGGCTGTTTCCAGAGGCGCGCATCCTGTTCGCGGTGCGAGACCCGCGCGATGTGGTGTTGAGTTGTTTCCGGCGGCGCTTTGCCATGAATGCGGCGATGTATGAGTTCACGGGCCTGGAGCGCGCGGCCCTCTTTTACGATGCCGCGATGACCTATGTGGCGGCCGCACGGCCACGGCTGGCGCTCAATCTGGTCTATCTGAAATATGAAGACTTCATAGCGGACTTCGAAGGCCAGGCTTTCGAGATGTGCAAATTCTTCAATATTCCGTGGACGCAGGACGTCCAGAACTTCGCGGCGCGGGCACGCGGTAGGGCCATTGCGACGCCCTCCGCAGCGCAGGTGGGACGGGGCATCTATCAAGAGGGCGCTGGGCAATGGCGCGCTTATGCCAAACATCTGGCGCCGATCATGCCGATCCTCAGGCCGTGGATTGAGCGGTTTGGCTACACGCCCGACTAAACACAAACGCTAGACCGATTGCCTGTCAGGCGGCATTCATGCTTGTGTCGCAACAGATTGCCAATCCCGCCTCACCGGACGGCTCCCGCCCATGACGATCCTGAAATCGCAGATCAATCCGCGCGACACCAAGTTCAAGTCCAATGCCGAAGCCATGGCCGCCCTGACGCGCGATCTGGCGGAGCGCCGGGCGGCGGCGGCCTTGGGCGGCGATGAGCGCGCGCGCGAGCGCCACTTGTCTCGCGGCAAGTTGCTCCCGCGTGACCGGGTCAATCAACTGCTTGATCCGGGTACGCCCTTTCTGGAGCTCTCACCCTTGGCTGCCTGGGGTATGTATGATGACGCGATCCATGCGGCAGGCATCATTACCGGCATCGGCCGGGTTCAGGGCCAGGAGGTCGTGGTCGTCTGCAATGATGCGACGATCAAGGGCGGCACCTATTATCCGGTGACGGTCAAGAAACATTTGCGGGCGCAAGAAATCGCGCGCGAGAACCGCCTGCCATGCATTTATCTGGTCGATAGCGGCGGGGCCAATTTGCCGAACCAGGCGGAGATCTTTCCAGACCGGGAGCATTTCGGCCGCATCTTCTTCAATCAGGCCAACATGTCGGCCGAAGGTATCCCGCAGATAGCCGTTGTCATGGGTTCCTGCACGGCGGGTGGCGCCTATGTGCCCGCCATGTCGGATGAGACCATCATTGTGCGCAATCAGGGCACGATATTCCTCGGCGGCCCTCCGCTCGTCAAAGCGGCAACGGGCGAAGTCGTCACGGCGGAGGACTTAGGGGGCGCCGATGTGCATGCGCGCCGCTCCGGCGTGGCTGACCATTATGCGCTGAACGATGAGCATGCGCTGGCTTTGGCGCGGCAAGTGGTGGGAACCCTGAACCGTCAAAAATCGCCGCCTGTGCAATTGCGTGACCCGCAAGCGCCCTTGTTCGATCCGTCCGAACTCGACGGCGTGGTGCCTGCTTCGCTGACCGTCCAGTATGACGTGCGGGAGGTGATCGCCCGCCTTGTCGATGGCTCGCAATTCGACGAGTTCAAGGCGCTCTATGGCACGACGCTGGTTTGTGGTTTCGCGCATTTGAGCGGCATGCCGGTCGCGATCCTGGCCAATAATGGCATTCTGTTCTCAGAGAGCGCGTTGAAGGCCGCCCACTTTATCGAGCTCGCTTGTCAGCGCGGCGTGCCCTTGCTGTTCTTGCAGAACATTACGGGCTTTATGGTGGGTTCGAAATATGAGGCTGGCGGCATCGCCAAGGATGGCGCCAAGATGGTCACCGCGGTCGCCTGCGCCAAGGTGCCCAAGATCACGCTAATCATTGGCGGCTCCTATGGGGCCGGCAATTACGGCATGTGCGGGCGCGCCTATAGCCCGCGGTTTCTGTTCTCCTGGCCCAATGCGCGCATCTCCGTCATGGGCGGAGAGCAGGCGGCCTCCGTGCTCGCCACCGTCAAGCGCGAGGGCATGGAGGCGCGCGGGCAGACCTGGCCGCAGCAGGAGGAGGAGCAGTTCAAGGCACCGATCCGCCAGCGCTATGAGGAGGAGGGGAACCCCTATTTCGCCACCGCGCGCCTGTGGGACGATGGGATCATCATGCCATCCGAAACGCGCACGGTTTTGTCGCTGGCGCTGTCTGCGTGTTTGAATGCGCCCATCGAGCGGACACGGTTTGGGGTGTTTAGGATGTGAGGGGCAATCATGTATAACCATAATGCCAATCAACCAGGGCCGCCTTTCGACGCGCGAGCTGTGGCAAATTTCTTACTGGACTTGGCAAGCGCTGATCAGATACCGATTACGCAACTCCAGTTGTACAAGATTGTATATTTTTGCCATGGTTGGTATTTGGCTGAACACAATCGTCCACTAGTGTGGAACATTTTTGAAGTTTGGAAGCATGGGCCTGTTATAAAGGTGCTTCGCGACAATTTCGAAAAATTCGGTTCTGATCCGATTTCGGTCAAGGCGACTGAATTTGATTACGAGAAGGGGCAATATTTTGTTTCCGAAGCGAGTTTTTCCAAGGAAATAGTGAACCATATTACAGCCATCTACCGCATCTATGCGCATATTAGTGGTTTACAATTGTCCCTGATGACGCATGAAGCAGGTGGTGCTTGGGATAGAATTTGGAATTCGAGGGTCCCAAGTGGTCGTTTTGCTATGCGCATTCGAGAACATGAGATTCTTGAAGATTTTATTAAACTCCGTGCAGAGACGAAATTTGATAATCTTGGAGCGAAACTGATTCGGAGATGATCTCGTATGTCCGGCCTAAGGCTTGTCAATGCCATTGATATGGTTCGGTCCCTGGGTGCCGATCCGGCAACAGCTACGCGCGACAGCGTGGCGAATGAGCTCAGTGAGTACGTAAAAAGGAAAGGCGGGAAGTTCAACTATGACGTCCCAACAAAGCTTCTCAAACCTGGGTTTGAAGGAGCAATCTGTGAGGTAGACGCAATTGCGAGATGCGAAGAGCATTGGCACAAAGCGGGCAGGCTGCATTGTGCTGCGGCGTTGAAGTCTGTTTGGCCTCATTTGAGCGCGAACCACTCGACCTGTTATGCGCGATCATTCGCGGCTGTACAAGTCGGTGCAGTGTCGAAGCGCGGCGTGTTTGTAGGAAGCAAAATCCCCTTGGTGCGCGTCGTTGCCAGGCAAAGTCTTCTTGTTGTGCCAATGTTTAGACGAGGACATCGACTTGCCGGTAAGCAGATAGACTTTTACTTGTCATACCTTAGGGCCCAGGCATTGAGAGAAGGATACCCTAACATCGACATTGAGTATCTTGATAGCCTGCCGGTTGGCGAAGCAGGTCGTGTATTACAGGTAAGCCGCGCATCCGAAAGAAATAGTTACACGCTAGACTTTATTGACGATCGCTTGGATGTGTATGTCAAAGCAGTTGCATTTCTTTTTAATCAAGGTGTCGGCGACAAGCCACCTATGTTTACTGGATACCGAGTATTATCTGATGATGAGCCTTCGCTTCCATTATGAATTTATTTCAGCAAGACACGCCTTGATATCCTCAACCACAACATTTGGATAGTTGTCGAGGATGTCTTGTTCCGTCCAACCGTCGGCCAGCAGGCCAATGATAAACTCGACAGACAGGCGCGTGCCCCGGATGACTGGTTTGCCAACGAGCACTTTGGGATCAGTAGTTATGCGTGTCAGACCGGCTGCCACTGTCACCTCCTGTTTGAGCCCAGCGCGGCCCCAGTCAGTGCATAGCAGATAATCCACCCAAATTGGGAAGGTCCCAAAAATTGGTTCCGAAGATCACTAAACCGCTCAAGCATGTTACAGCCTCACCCCGTCCGCTTGAGGGTCTTGGCGTTCACATCATAAAAGGTGCGGATGAGGATCAAGATGTCTGCCCCCAGGGACGCCGGCAGTTGATCCATCAGGGCCGCGCGGGACACCGGAAAAGCGTTGGGTGTGGTGATGTCCAACCCACGCAAATCCTCAAAGCCCATGTTCCAGGACTCAAAGCAGCGCCTGGGCGTTTCGCCACGATAAATGACGCGGGGGTTAAGATGGCGCCGGTCGCCCTGGATGCGGGCGAAGGTTTGCTCGACAACCTCTTGCTCGCCTTCCAAATACTGCAAGAAGCCCTGATCGACATTCAGCAGCATCCCGGTGATCCCATTCGCTGCATTGTTGCGCCGGGCCGAGGCCAAGATCCGGCCAAAATCGCCTGGCTCCAAATCCTGGCGGGAGGCGGAGACATAAATGAGCTGAGCAAACATGATTGACTTGGCCTTCTTGGGCAACTCTCGCCTGCGTTGTATGTCACAAAAGATACCCCAAAGCGGTTAGTGCGTGCTTAAGGGCGAGCGCAGCGCACATGTGACCTGTCGCCAAATGTGCGAACATGCGTTAAAACAAAGCCGAGCCATGCG
Organism: Alphaproteobacteria bacterium; assembly: GCA_003451645.1. GTDB lineage: Bacteria > Pseudomonadota > Alphaproteobacteria > Micropepsales > Micropepsaceae > DMER01. The sequence continues at coordinate 5,282 of DMER01000073.1, forward strand.
GGGGGCAGGGCGTTAAGCGGGGAACGGGACCATGGAACTCATTCAGCAATATCTCGATCAGCTTTGGGCGCTGATCCAATCCGGTTTTTATCAGGTCAACGACGTGCGTGGCATCGTGATTGGCGCGGTGGGCGCCTATGTCATGGCCAATTACCGGCGCGTTTTGTTTGTCGCGCTGGGCTGTACAATTGCGCATGTGATTGTCGAGGTGATCGGCCCGGTGGTCGTCAATCGCGCGCAGTTCAAGCTGCCGCCGCTGGTCGAGCCCGAGTATTGGATGCGCCTGGTCGCCATCACGCTGGGCTATGTTGTGATTGTCTCGGCGTTCTATCTCGTGAAGATGCTCTTCAATCGACTCACGGGCGGCGGTGGCGGGCACGGCCACTAGGCTGGCCTGTATCAAACAGGGCGGGGATGATGACGGACGACACCACGCAAGCCGACAGCGAGATCGTTCAACTCAATCTCACCCGTGAAGGGGTGGCGGTGGTGACGTTGAACCGCCCCCAGGTTCATAATGCGATGAACCAGGACATGATCAACCGTTTGGCCGAGATCTTCTCCGATCTCAGCAAGACGGATCAGGTGCGCGTGGTGCTGCTCGATGGGGCGGGCAAGAGCTTTTCGGCCGGCGCCGACCTGACTTGGATGCGTGCCGCCGCCGATTATACCGAATCTGAAAATCTCGAAGACGCGATGGCCTTGGCTGAGATGCTGAACCGGCTCTGGACCATGCCAAAGCCCACCATTGCGCTTGTCCATGGTGCAGCGCTGGCGGGCGGCACGGGGCTCGCCGCTGCCTGCGACATGGTGGTGGCGACCAAGGATGCCTCCTTTGGTCTGACGGAGGTTCGGCTCGGGATCATCCCCTCCGTGATCTCGCCCTATGTCCTGTCCGCCATCGGCATGCGCGCGGCGCAGCGCTATTTCCTGACTGCCGAGCGCTTTGATGCCACCGAGGCCCACAGGCTCGGCCTCGTGCATGTGGTGGTCGAGGATCAGAATGCGCTTGCGGCCGAGGCGGAGCGTTTGACCCGCACGATCTTTTCCTGCGCGCCCGGTGCCATTGGCGAGGCCAAGGCCCTCATCCGCGATGTGTGGGGCCGCGAGATAGACCGCGATCTGATGAGCGACACTGCGCGGCGGATCGCGCGTCTGCGCGTAGGGCCCGAGGGGCGCGAGGGCCTTGGCGCATTCTTGCAAAAGCGCAAGCCGTCCTGGATTTTGGACTGACCCGCTAAAGGTCCGCGTCCGGCACCGGTCATGGGCGTTGACTTGTGGCCGCGTTCCTTGGCACCGTCTTGCGGTTGCTTCCTTGACTGTCACCCGAATTTTGGAGCCGTTTCATGCGCGCGTTTCTCGCCACCCTGGCCGTTGTTGGTCTCAGCACTTTGGTCGCGGCGTGCGGGCAGGGCCCGGCCGAAAAGAAGAGCGAGGCGGACAAGACGGATGCGCCCGCCGCCACCGCGCAAGCGGATGCCGCGGCTCCTGCGGCTACGGCCCCTTCGGCTTCGGCTGCGGCTTGCCCCGATAATGCTCCGCGCACGAAACATACGGGGCTGTGTCAAGGTGAGGCGAGCGCGCTTCTGGCCGCCGCCAAGCCCTCCAAGGAGGGCATGCCTGAGGGCTGCGACTGGGTCGCCAATGACGCCTCCTTTGGCGATGGCTCAGAGGCGATCCTCTACATGGCCATGCGGTGCGAGGGCCGGATCACGCAGTTGGAGGTGCGCGGCGGCGCGCGCAGTGCCTCTATCGGCTATACCGCTTCGGGCTTCTTCAAGGATATCCCCGCCGACTACGAGCCGGTGCGCGTCTTCCCCGTTCAGGCGGGCACGGATGCCAAGGCGATGATCCTGGAGCTGGCGCGCCAGACGACCAAGAACAAGAAGGAGGCGGCGGGTTGCGAGGTGCGCAGTGGCGCGGCCGATGGCTATCCGGCCGACAGTTTTGTGGTGGACGTCAGCGCCGCCTATCGTCAGGCCAACAAGATCGCGCCCTTGTCCACGACCGAGCCTGATGCGGAGTCATTCTGCGGCCAGTACGGATATGCCTCGGATGGCAACCGCTATTGGCGCATTCATGGCGGCTTTGCCTGGCTCCATGAGTTTGGGCAGGACGTGCAGGACTTCGACGCCGCCTCGCTCGTGCTAATGCGCAAAGACGCCGCCGGTGCCTGGGCCCCGGTGAAGTAGGGGCCGATTGAGAGCGGGCGGTTCACCCAGCCAGAAACTGCGAGACGCCCCTGCGGATGTCCTCCGTCCTTGATTGAATAATTGGTACACGCTCGCGTTCGAGCATGGGATTGGGGCTTGACCAGCTGCCCTTTTTATAGTACACAACGATCCATTATTTTCCTGCCAATTTGAGTGTGAATTCATGACGGAGATTTTGGAAAAGGATGTTTCAAGTTGTTTTCTACAAGTCTAAAGCGGGGAAGCAACCCGTTCTCGAATGGCTAAGAGGGCTTGACGAAGCCGACCGCCGCATTATCGGCAGCGACTTGCGGACAGTTCAGATTGGGTTCCCTTTGGGGATGCCACTTTGCCGGTCATTGGGCAGTCAGCTTTGGGAGCTAAGGACGAACTTATCCAGCAGACGTGAGGCCCGTCTTATCTTCTTCCAGTATGGCGTAAAGCTCGTGATCGTGGGCGGGTTCATGAAGAAGACCCAAAAAACGCCAGAAAGGGAGTTAGAGATCGCGAGGAAACGCAAAGAGGAGCATGAAGAAAACGCACCGTTTTGAGTTCAGCGAGGGACGCGAGAGACAATCATGAAGACGAAGAAGCACCCAAACGAAGGGAGCAGTCTTGAGGACTTCCTTCAGGAGGATGGCAACCTGGATGCGGCGACCCTGATTGCCGTCAAGCGGGTGATCGCTTGGCAAATTGAAGAGGCGATGAAGAAGAACAAGCTCACCAAGAGCGCGATGGCCGCGCGGATGAAGACCAGCCGCAACCAGCTCGACCGCGTGCTCAATCCCGACGACGACAATGTCACGATCGAGACTCTCCAGCGCGCTGCGAAAGCCGTGGGCCGTTCTCTCAGACTGGAATTGTCGTGATTAGCCAAGGCAGGCATTGAACGAGAATGCAGATTGCATAAATATACAGGGGGCTTTTCCCCTCTATGAAATCGGTCATATTTGAAAGGAAAGTTAGATGTGTAAATGTTTCAAAACAGCAGTGAATTTTTGTATTGCGTGTGCATTGGGAATTTCTATAGCTGGATCAGCTATGGGCCCTTCTGGGGGAAGCACGGCAGAGCTTCCGTCTAAAGTGTTGCTTGCAAACGTGTCATCATCTGGGGTTGTGGAATCCTCAGGGGCAGTCGATGCGTTAGAACCGTTAAGGTTCGACCCGAGCGGCTATTTCTACGTCGTGCCGTCGGGCGAAATGCGCAGGGTGTCCTTGGTCACGTCTACGTCTTCGACATAGAGGGCCGGAGAATTTCAAAGTTCAAGAGAACAACAGATGTCGGATTTGACGCTTTTGGGCTTTTCAAAAGAATCTTGGGAATTGTTCAACTCCTTCGCAAATTGGGCGTCTGCCGCAGGTACTTTTGCAGCCGCTTGGGTTGCCCTTCATTTAGCCAATCGGGCTGCAAAGCCGCGCGCCGCCGTTCGAGTGGGGGAACGACTAATCATCGACGCGACATCAACGCCACCTCATCCAAGCTATCTTATGTTCAAGATAGTGAATACTGGAGACAGGATCATACGAGTCTCGCAGATCGGGTGGTCAGTTGGGCTTTGGAAAAAACGCCATGCCATTCAGCTATATGATCCTGCTCTTAGCAGCCCCCTGCCAATAGAGCTTTCTCACGGGCAGGAGGCGTCATGGCTCATACCTTTGAATGCTGGCAATGAGCCATGGGCGCAACGATTTTCACAAGGGATGCTCCTTCCTCGCCGCCGCTTGGCGATTGCAACTTTGCGAGCGCATTTTCATACATCCACGGGACATACGTTTGTAGCCAAGCCAGAGGGTGAGCTACTGAAAACACTGACGGCTGAGTGTCTGAGGCTTTCGAACTCTTCTTCGACGAAGCCGTAATCGAAGGCATGTGCAGAATTCAAGCATTATGCACCAGAAAAATGCCCTTGAAATCATTGGGCTTTCTTGGTGCAGAAATCAAGCGCGAATTTGCCCTTCTAATAGATGTATGTGCGCGATCATCTGCCGACCTGGGCGCCCTTGGGAGTGTGCAGAGGCATTCCCCGGTTTCGTGAGGGGGCCTTTGCTTCCGGGCGATCGTGCGGGTAACCTCTCGCCATGCCCATCATTCGCGCCGCCGTGCCCGCTGACGCAGAACACATTGGCCGCGTCCATGTGCAGGTCTGGCGCGAGACCTATCCCGGCATCGTGCCCCAGACCATCCTCGATACCATGAGCGTCGAGGCGCGCGCCGCGCGCTGGCACGACGTCCTGAGCAATCAGCCTGCAGATCAATTCTTTCACCTCGTGCTCGACGGTTCCGAACTCATCGGTTTCTGCGGCGGCGGGCCCGCGCGATATCCCACTCTTGGCCTGCCAGGCGAAATCTACATGATCAACATCGTTAAGGCCGCACATCGAAAAGGGGTTGGCCGCGCCCTCATGCATCGCGCGGCGCAAAGCCTGATGGCATCCGGCCACACTTGCGCTGGTCTTTGGGTCTTTGTCGAAAACCACAACGCACGGGCCTTTTATCGCCGTCTCGGCGGCGTCGAGACGGACATCCGCCACACTGTCGAATTCAACGGCGATCCGCGCCCCGAAATGGCGGTGCATTGGGGCAACCTATCAACGCTCGCCGCGAATTCGCGCTAATCCGTCACTCCGCCAATGGATTGCGCACGGTCAAATCCGAAAACGCGGAGAAGTCTCGATCGGCGGTCCAAAGTTCGCGCACGCCGTGAGCCAAACATAGGGCGGCGATCCGGGCGTCGTGAACGCGCGGGCCCGTTACACGCGAGGCCGCCAACACGTTTCCAAAGATAGACCAATAGTCTTCCGTCTCAGACAGCAAAATAGCCGATGGAGACGAGAGCCAAGCTTCGACCTGCGCTATCCCTTGCTTCAAAGTCGAGGGTGGTGCGTAGATGCGTGGATGTGTGGCAATGGCCAAAAACTCATGCAAGCAAGGCCAAGGCAACCCCCAAACAGCGCGACCCTCTGCCAACTCCTTCAAACGGGCCGTTGCGCGATCGTGCCACGGACTGTCTCGACGATGCGCGTAGATCAGAATGTTTGAGTCGATCGCGATCATCCGCCGCGCCGGTCATAGCTCAACTCTCTGATCTCGTTGGGCGAGAGCGCTGCGGCGCCGGGCTGCAACCCAGTTCCGCTAACCGACGCGTCAGGCAGTTTGAACGCCTCTCGCTGCGATCGCTCGTCTATCGCAAGGTACAGCCCTCGCTCGACCAAGGCGCGGACGGTGGTGCCGTCGCGCCGCGCGACCGCTTTGGCTCTCTTCATCAAGATATCGGCAATATCAATGGTAGTCTTCATATGGGTACCCATATCACGGCGTGGACTCCGGGAGCAAGGCTGAACCACCGCTCGATGGGTGTCCCTTGTCCCTGGTCTCGATTTGTATCAGGACAAAAGGAGAACTCTGGCCCTGTTCGGGTTTGAGGTGCCAGGGGATAGGGCGCGGCGCGTCTTTTCCGACACCGCCAACCTCCATGCTAATCTCGTGAAGGCAGTCAGTGGCTGCGCCGATCTTTGACGTTAATGAGGTGAAACGAAAAAACGCGCAATCTACGTAACAAGCGGCCGCAAAAATGGCTCAGATGAGCCAAAAAGACCCGAAAGACGCGTGTTGTTTTGTTTCGTTCTGTTACGTTTGGTTACGCTTAGTGCATCGCGCGGTCAGTTGGAATCAAAACAGTCAACTGACCGCGATAACGATGCACGGCAATTCAATAGGTTAGCGCAACTTTCCGCTCTCAAATCGAAGTGATTTGATCGCCCGTTGCGC
>DMER01000123.1:0-185 GCA_003451645.1 Alphaproteobacteria bacterium
GCTTTGCCGTGATGAATGCAGGCATCCGCCTGCTGAGCAAGGATGGCGCCTTGCCGGCCGTGGAGGTGACATTCTTCAGGGCGGCCTTTGGCCTCGCGTTTCTTTTGCCCTTTTTGTTTTGGACTGGCACTGCGCCCTTCAAGACGCGCCGGCTTGGGATGCATGCGGCGCGCGGCGGCCTGCAG
>DMER01000123.1:396-998 GCA_003451645.1 Alphaproteobacteria bacterium
ATGCGGCGCGCGGCGGCCTGCAGGCCGTGTCGATGATGCTGTTCTTCATAGGGTTAAGTCTGACACCGCTGGCCAAGACCACGGCCTTTGAATTTGCCGCGCCCATTATCGCGACGGCTTTGGCGATTGTGTTTCTAGGCGAGCGCCTGCGCTGGCGGCGCTTGCTGGCCATGGGCATCGGCCTTTTGGGCGTGCTCATTGTGTTGCGTCCAGGTCTTGTGGATCTGACGGCAGGTCCCATGTTTGTGATCGTATCGGTCATCCTGTGGGCGGGGTGTCAGTTGATGATCCGCTCTTTGTCCCGAACTGAGGGGAGTTTCACGCAAGCGCTCTATATGGCGTTGTTCCTCACCCCCTTGACGGCCTTGCCTGCGGGCCTGGTTTGGGTGTGGCCGTCAGGGTGGCAGCTAGTGATCCTGGCAGGGATTGCCGGCGTCGCCTCCTTCGGCACGATCTGTTACGGCGAGGCATTCAGGCGCGCAGAGATGTCTGCCGTTCTGCCATTGGAGTCCACCAAGATCGTCTGGACCGCCTCTTTGGGCTTTATCCTCTTTGCTGAGCGGCCTGATATCTGGACGTTGGTTGGCGGGTTCATTATTTTT
>DMER01000123.1:1201-9609 GCA_003451645.1 Alphaproteobacteria bacterium
GTTGGCGGGTTCATTATTTTTGCCGCGGCCGCTTACATCACAATCCGTGAAGCCCAATTGGCCAGGGCCACGCAGTGACGGGTCGTGCGCAGACTTTGGGTATGCTCGCCATGCTGGCGTCATGCTTTGCATTCGCGGGCCTTGATGCCATGGCCAAATCTGTGTCCGACACATTGCCTGGCGTGCAGATCGCCTTCTTCCGGGTGGCGTTTTCCTGGCCCTTCATCGCCGTCATGGTGTGGTGGCAGGGCTTGGGCACCGTTCGGAGCGCAAAGGTTCGGCTGCATGCCTTGCGTGCCGGCGTGCAGTCCGGATCTATGCTGCTCTTCTTCACGGGGCTGGCGACAACGCCCTTGGCGCAAGTTGTAGCTATAGAATTTGCCTCGCCGCTCATGGCTGTGGCCCTGGCGGCCCTTCTCATGGGCGAGGCGCTGCCCTTGAGACGTGTCTTGGCCCTCCTGGCTGGGGTCGTGGGGCTGCTCGTCGCGGTGCGGCCGGGCATGATCGCGGTTGGCCCCGGTCCCTTGATGATCATTGGCAGTGCGGTGTTTTGGGCAGGAACAATTCTGATCGTGCGCCATTTGGGCCGCACCGAGTCCAGCACCGCGCAGGTTTTTTATGTCGCCTTGTTCCTCACGCCCATAAACGGACTTGTGGCGCTCACAGTTTGGCAGACGCCCAGTTGGGCCGACTTAGGGATCATGCTGCTTGCCGCCGGGATGGGCACGGCCGCGCTGTGGCTCTATGGCGAGGCGCTCAGGCTTGCGGATTTGACGGCGGTCATGCCGCTTGATTTCACCAAAATCCTTTGGGCGTCCTTGTTCGGGTGGGTGTTTTTTGCTGAACAGCCGGATCTTCTGACCCTGGCAGGTGGTCTCATCATTTTCGCGGCAGCCCTCATTCTCACGCTCATCGAGCGCGGCATCGAGAAGGCCGCCCCGCCGCCGCCCACCTCAATCGATTAGGGCAACGGCGCGCTTGGCCATAACTGTAATCAGATGCGCGCGGTACTCGGCGGTCGCATGCAGATCGGTATTCAGGCCTGCAGCAGGGACCTTGATGGCCGCAATGGCATCGGCCTTGAAGGACTTGGCCAGAGCTTGCTCCATAGCAGTCACCCGGAACACGCAAGAACCTGCACCTGTTACGGCCACCCGCGGGCCGTGCGCCGTCTCAGCCACGAACACGCCAGTGAGCGCGTAGCGGGAGGCCGGATTGGGAAACTTCATATAGGCCGCGCGCTTAGGGCGCGGAAACATGACGGCGGTGATGATCTCACCTTCCTCAAGGGCGGTTGAGAACATTCCCGTGAAGAAATCATCGGCCCGAATCTCGCGATTGTCGGTCTTGATAGTGGCACCCAGCCCCAAGGCTGCAGCTGGATAGTCTGCAGCCGGATCATTATTGGCGAGGCTGCCGCCAATCGTGCCGCGATGGCGGACCGCCGGATCGCCAATGCCGCCTGCGAGCGCGCTCAGGGCCGGAATGGCAGCGGAGACGTCCTTGGACTGATGGACCGTCGCATGCGTCGTGCCAGCGCCAATGGTGACGGCGAGGGTGTCAACAGAAATGCCAGCAAAGCCCTGGACATGCATCAAGTCGATCAAATCCGAAGGGCTGGCCAGCCGTGCCTTCATGGTTGGCAACAAGGTCTGCCCGCCCGCGAGGAACTTCGCGTCATTGGCGCTTGAGAAGGCTTTCTTGGCGTCGGCGACGGTGGTCGCGCGATGATACGAAAAGGCATACATAGGTGTCCTCGATCCTCTCTAGGTTTGGGCGTGTCTTCTGTGCAGGGCCGTCCAAACACGCAAAGGCGTTGCGGGCATATCGAATTCTTTGACCCCAAGCGCGTCAGTGACCGCATTCATGACGGCGGCGGGGGCCGCAATCGCGCCAGCCTCCCCGCAGCCCTTGACCCCGAGGGGATTGTTGGGGCAGGGCGTCTCGGTCAGCCCGACATTGTATGTGGGCAGATCATCCGCACGCGGCATGGTGTAGTCCATATAGGACCCCGTCAGCAGTTGCCCGCTCTTGGGGTCATAGACCGCCTGTTCCAACAGCGCCTGACCAATCCCTTGCGCGATACCGCCATGGACCTGGCCCTCGACAATCATCGGGTTGATCACTTTGCCAAAGTCATCGACGGCCACGAACGCCCCAATGCGCGTGACGCCCGTGTCTGGATCGATCTCAACCTCACAAATGTGACAGCCTGCGGGGAAGGTGAAATTGACCGGATCGTAGAACGCCGTTTCCTTCAAGCCCGGTTCGATCTCGCGAGTTGGGAATTTGTGGGCCACATAAGCGTTGAGCGCTGTCTCCGCAAAGCTCAGCTTGCGGTCCGTGCCTGCGACCCTGAATTCCCCCTTTTCAAACACGATGTCAGCGGGAGAGGCTTCCAAGACATGGGCTGCAATTTTTTTGGCCTTCTCCTCGATCTTGTCCAGCGCGCGGACGATGGCCGAAAGTCCCACGGCGGCGGAGCGCGAGCCATAGGTGCCCATGCCAAATTGGACCTTGTCGGTATCGCCGTGCACAATCTCGACCTTGTCGAGCGTTAGGCCGAGCCGGTCGGCCACAACTTGCGCAAAGGTTGTCTCGTGGCCTTGGCCGTGGCTGTGTGCACCGGTCAATACCTCGACCGAGCCGGTTGGATTGACCCGCACCTCGGCGGACTCCCACAAGCCCACGCCCGCGCCGAGCGATCCGACGGCCGCTGACGGGGCGAGGCCGCATGCCTCAATGTAGGTCGAGAACCCGATCCCGCGCAATTTGCCTGCAGCTTTCGCGGCGGCTTTGCGGGCGGGAAACCCATCATAGTCGATACGCTTGAGGGCCTCGATCAGGCTGGCGTCATAGTCGCCGACATCATAGGCCATAATCACTGGCGTTTGGTGCGGGAAGGTGCGTACGAAGTTGCGCCGCCTCAACTCCACGGGGTCAATCTTTAGCTGGCGCGCCGCTTCCTCCATGAGCCTTTCGACGACATAGGTTGCCTCTGGACGCCCGGCGCCGCGATAGGCATCGACAGGGGCCGTATTGGTATAGACCGCGTCAACCTCCGCATAGATGGCGGGGATCGCATACTGGCCGCTGAGCAAAGTGCCATAGAGATAGGTCGGCACCGAGGACGCAAAGGTCGACAGATAGGCGCCCAAATTTGCGATGGTCTTGACCCGCAGGCCTAACACCGTGCCTTGCGCATCCAAGGCCATCTGGGCCTTCGTGTGGTGGTCACGGCCATGGGCATCGCCCAGGAAAGCCTCATCGCGCCCTGCCGTCCATTTGACCGGGCGGCCCACCTTTCGCGCTGCCCAGGCAATGGCGATCTCCTCGGGGTAGACGAAAATCTTTGAGCCGAAACCGCCGCCCACATCGGGCGCGATCACGCGCAGTTTGTGTTCCGGCGCAAGGCCCACAAAGGCCGAGAGGATCAGGCGCGCCACATGCGGGTTCTGGCTGGTATAGGTGAGCGTATAATGATCCGCGCCCGGATCATACTCACCCAGCGCTGCGCGTGGCTCCATAGCGTTTGGTATCAGGCGATTGTTTGTCAGCTTTAGGTCCACAACGTGAGTTGCCTTGGCGAAGGCGGCGTCTGTTTGCGCCTTGTCGCCGATGTGCCACTCATAAACCGTGTTACGCGGGGCCTCAGGATGAAGCTGGGGTGCGCCGGGCCCTTGCGCGGCGGCGGCATCTGTCACTGCCGGCAGCGCTTCCAGGTCAAGTTCGATCGCTTCTGCGGCGGCGCGCGCCTCGCTGAGGGTTGCGGCCACGACCAGAGCGATGTGATCCCCCACATACCGCACATGGCTTGTGGCCAAGGTGGGATGGGGGGCGGCCTTCATCGGGCTACCATCCTTGGAATGGATCATCCAGCCGCAGATGGGTCCGCCGACCTTATCGGCGGCAATGTCGCTGCCAGTAAAAATGCCGAGCACGCCCGGCATCGTGCGCGCCTGTTCCGTGTCGAGCCGCTTTATGCGGGCATGGGCTACGGGCGAGCGCAGGAAGAAACCGTGGACTTGGCCCGGCCGTTGTAGATCGTCCGTGTACCGCCCATGCCCGGTGATAAACCGCAAGTCTTCCTTGCGCGCAATGCTGGCGCCGATCAGCGCACTCATGCTGCCGGACCCTTGATCTCAGTAGCTGCAGCGGCGATCGCCTTCACAATGTTTTGATAACCCGTGCAGCGGCACAAATTGCCCTCCAACTCATGGCGAATGCGCGTCTCGTCGAGATTGGGGACGCGGTTGATCATATCGACGGCGGTCATGATCATGCCGGGCGTGCAGAACCCGCATTGCAGTGCGTGATGCTCCTTGAAGGCCGCTTGCACGGGATGCAGCGCGCCATTCTTTGCCAAACCCTCTATGGTGGTGACATGCGTGCCGTCGGCTTGGACGGTTAGTATCGTGCATGCCTTGACGGCCTTGCCATCGACATGCACGACGCAGGCCCCACACTGGCTCGTGTCGCAGCCCACATGCGTGCCGGTCAGGCGCAAGGATTCGCGCAAAAACTGCACCAATAATGTGCGCGCTTCCACATCTGCAGATGTGGCCGTGCCGTTCACCGTCATTGAGATGGTGGGCATAGTATGAAGTCTCCTGGGCCTTAAGGGATGGAGCGCCAACGGGGATGCCGCAGCAATAGGGTCGAACCACGATCAACCCGCACGCAGCCATTTGTCAACGCCCGCTCAAAGGGGAATTCACGCAAATGACGTGAGCAAAATGATGAGACCGCATCCGGCGGCAATCGCCAAGGGCACCCACAAGGGAGGATTGGTCACAGGGATTTCTGCTTTGCGCCTGTTGGCAGCCTCATTGGACTGCTGGAGACTTGCGGTCTTGGTCTGAGGTACAGACCCGCCTGCAAGGTCAGCGAACCGCGCGAAAAAATCATCCGCCATTTTCTTCGCCGCGCCATCGATGAGCCGCTGGCCCAGTTGCGCCAGCTTGCCCCCAATGCTTGCATTGACACTATAGGTCATGATGGTGGCGTCGCCATCTGCCCGCAGAAGCACCCGCGCCTGACCTTTGGCGAAGCCTGCAGCCCCACCTTGGCCCTCGCCAGTGAGTGTATAGCTTTCCGGTGGGTTGAGATCGCTCAAACTGACTTTGCCTTTGAACCGTGCCTTGACTGGTCCCAAGCTCACAGTGGCGCCTGCTTCCATCTCGGTGTCAGAGAGCTTAGTCAACTCATCGCAACCGGGAATAGATTTTCTAAGCACCTCAGGATCATTTAGCGCAAGCCAAACCCGCTCCCGTGGTGCCGCGATGCGATACTCGCCCGTCATGTCCATGGCCGATGCAAACTCCGGTTAATTATCTGTGTATCCTGGGCTCAAATCGGCCGCCACGTGACGCGGCTGCAACGGATTCGTCAAGGTCGATGGAGGCGCTTCGCACTAATCCGCGACTTTCCAATCCGGGTGCGCGGACAAGTTCAGCAAAACGCGGCTTGTTGCGCGCACCCACCTTCACAAAGCAGACATAAAGGCGTATTGTTTTGTTTACCATGTTTCTTGTGGTGTTGTTAGGCATTGACTTGAGGCCAACGCCTGCGCGTGACGGTCTGGGGGTGCCGGTTGTGGAGTTGTGTGGTGAGCGATAGTGATTGTGGCCTGTCTTTGGACACCAACGAGCGCAGTATCATCGTCAAGGGACAAATCAAGTGGTTTGATGCCAATAAGGGCTTTGGCTTCATCAAATCGCCAAACTTTGACGCGGACATCCTCCTTCACTTTTCTTGTTTGAGGCAGGCTGGTCTCAGCAGTGCCCACGAGGGGGCGCAGGTCGAATGCGAAGTTGTTAAGCGAAAGAGCGGCTTGCAGGCGCAACGGCTTATCTATCTTGAGAACGCCCCCGTGTTTCCAGGCGCGGGCGCACAAAGCGTTGGGTCTGCTGGGCAGCGGACCGCCGGTGCTCAAAGCAGAAAACGCCCAGCGGTGGCCCTGCAAGGTCCGCTGATTGATGCCGTCGCGAAATGGTTCAGCAGGCCTAAGGGCTTTGGTTTTGTGATCGCCTCGGCGGGCGAGGATGTCTTCGTTCATATGGAATTGTTGCGGCAGTGCGGGATTCGGGAACTGAAGCCTGGACAAAAGGTACGAGTACGGACCGCAATGGGTGAAAAGGGGCTGCAGGCCACGTTCATTGAGATGCTTCCAGAGGCGTCGCAAAGGTCCGGACAACGGGAAGCGTCGATATAGCGCCTTGTTCGCTGTGTTTGCTGGTGCGCTTGGACCTGCAGTGCGCTAACACTGCCTCATCAATATGAGGTGGATGAACGGCCATGCTGGTAGCAGTGTTAGTCTGGATGGTGACGGCGTTGGCCGATCTGGGTGGGCAGCCCTTGCTGCCGCAAGAGCCTCTGGCGATTGAGACAGCGCCTGGCAAGGCATTGCGTTTCCAAGTGGAAATGGCGCTAACGCCACATCAGCAGGCTGTGGGGCTCATGTATCGCAAACGCATGCCTGAAGGTCACGGTATGTTTTTCGACTTTGGCCATGAGCGCGAAGGTGTCGCCTTCTGGATGAAGAACACGATCATACCTCTGGATATGATCTTCATCGATGGCAGGGGGCAGATTGTGCGAGTTGCTGCTCGCACAACGCCGCTGTCGGAAGCCCAAGTGCCGGCAGGCGCGCCAGCGCGGGCGGTCCTGGAAATCGCAGGCGGCGAAGCGGAACGGCTGGGGATCAAACAGGGCCAGCGGGTTCGGCATCGTGTTTTTGGCGACGCAAAGTTCTAGACACCCTTTCTAACAGGTCTTGCACCTGGCCGTCATAAGCCTTAGACAGTCGGTCCCGTTTCGGGGCCATTTTCTTCGTGTCGGGGCGTAGCGCAGCCTGGTAGCGCATCTGCTTTGGGAGCAGAGGGCCGCGTGTTCAAATCACGCCGCCCCGACCATTTCTCACCTTGTTGTCTGTTCGATCTTATCGACCCGCCGCAAATCGGGGAATAGAGCCATCCAGACCACGACCACTGCGATAGTACCGACGCCCCCCACGATTGCAGCGTTCACAGCGCCGAGCCATGCTGCCATCAAGCCGCTTTCGAACTCACCCAATTCGTTGGACGCGCCGATGAACAAGAGATTCACAGCGCTTACGCGGCCACGCATTTGATCCGGCGTGCCCAATTGCACCAAGCTTTGGCGGATGAAGACGCTAATCATGTCGGCGGCGCCAAGTACGGCAAGGCACGTGAGCGATAAGAAGAAACTTTGAGAGAAAGCGAAAACGAGTGTAAACACCCCATAGACTGCGACCGCCGAGAACATGGCGGCGCCAACCTTTCGGTTGAGCGGTCGGAAACCTAGCCACAGTGACATGACCGCCGCACCCGCCGCTGGCGCACTGCGCAAGAGCCCCAGACCTTCAGGCCCCACATTCAGGACATCCTTGGCAAAAATCGGCAGAAGTGCCGTGACCCCACCAAACAGAACTGCAAACAAATCGAGGGAAATGGCGCCAAGTATGACGGGCTTGCCGCGTAGGAAGTTGACCCCCTCCAACACACGCTCCCAGGCCGTCTCGGCTTGCGAGCCTTCATCCAAGCTAGGGCGGATCGTCAGAAACTGGGTGGCAATGAGCGCGCCTGCGAAGAGCAAGGCGCTAAAGGCATAAGCGACATCTGCACCCAGGATCAGCAGCCCTCCACCTAATGCCGGTCCGCCGATGACCGCAAATTGAAAGGTTGTCGAACTCCACGCTATTGCTTTCGGCAAGACCTCAGGCGTAGCGATACGCGGCAAGAGGGCCGCCCCCGCGGGTCCACCGAAGGCCCGGGCGACGCCAAACAGCACTAAGATTGCATAGAATGCCCATTCCTCGGCGCCGCTCAAGGTCAAGGCAATGAGGCCTAGAGCGACAAGCGCATCGCAGAGATAGGCCGCACCCAAAATGGCGCGCCGATCAAAGCGGTCGGCCACGTCACCGGCATACCAAGATAGCAAGGCCATCGGCAGGAACTGGGCAAGCCCTACAAGACCGAGCGCCAAAGCATCGCCCGTCAGCTCATAGACCTGCCAGCCAACGCCCACGGACATGATCATGATAGCGCTCGTCCCGCATAGCCGCGCGGCGAGGTAAAGCAAAAGTGATGGGGTAATGATGGGCTCCCGTCGAAGGCGGCGTCTTGTTTGCAACACAAGACTTCGCAGCACTCCGCCCGTCAAGGGATGCGGCACGATCGCCTGATGGCGGGTGGGCTTGCGCTAGGGCGAGGAGTCGGTTTCAAGTCGCTTGATGGGACCAGGTAATCGCAAGAGTGTAACCGCCGTGTTGGATATGGGGCTCGATTACAAGCCTCAGGCCGGCCGCTATGACATGTTCAAATCCGCAACCGGCGAAATCCGCCCGCATTGGCGAGGCGTTTTGGCGGAACTGTCGGCGCTTGATC
>DMER01000123.1:9840-9977 GCA_003451645.1 Alphaproteobacteria bacterium
CGGCGCTTGATCAGGATGAGTATGCCCGCAGGCTTGCTTCCGCCAAGCGGATGATCCGCGACAATGGTGTGACCTACAACGTCTACGATGGAGCGGGCGGCCAAGCGCGGCCATGGGATTTAGACCTCTGGCCCATG
>DMER01000123.1:10213-11043 GCA_003451645.1 Alphaproteobacteria bacterium
CAATGGGCGGCGATTGATGCCGGCGTGCAGCAGCGTGCGCGCTTGCACAACGCCCTTCTTGCCGACCTTTATGGAGCACAGGAGGTCCTGCGCGATGGCATTCTGCCACCCCATGCCGTCGAAGGTCACCCGCAATATCTTCGTGCGATGAGGGGGGTTGTTCCGCCTGGGGGTGTCTTTGTACATCTCTACGCGGCCGATCTTGTGCGCGATGCTGCAGGCCGTTGGATTGTTCTGTCGGAGCGGCTGGATGCACCAACGGGGGCGGGCTACGCGCTTGAGAACAGAATTGTGGTAAGCCAGACTTTCCCTGAACTTTATCGCGATGCAGGGGTCAGGCGGCTGGCGCCATTCTTTCAGGGCTGGCGCGATTCGATCATGGGGCTGTCTGGGTCAACCACGCCCCGCGCGGCGCTGCTTACTCCTGGGCCCTACAATGAGGCCTATTTCGAGCATGCCTATCTTGCCCGCTATCTCGGCTTGAGCCTTGTTGAGGGCCAAGATCTCGCGGCCTTGGACACGGGCGTGTTCTTACGAACGCTGTCTGGGCTTGAGCGGGTTGACGTGATCTTTCGCAGAGTCGATAGCGAGTTTGCTGATCCTTTGGAGCTGCGGCATGACTCAGCCCTGGGTGTCCCGGGTCTTGCGGAGGCCGTCCGGAGCGGGCGCGTAGTGCTGGCCAATGCTTTGGGCGGGGCCGTTGCCGAAGCGCCGGTCATCACCGCCCATATAGCCGCAATTTGCGATTATTTTCTCGGAGAGCGCTTGGATTTGCCGGGCATGCCGACCTTGTGGTGCGGCGATGCTGATCAGGCCGCGACCGCACTGAA
>DMER01000123.1:11287-14086 GCA_003451645.1 Alphaproteobacteria bacterium
CTTCTTTCGGTCGTGGCACAGTCGCGAGCAGAGCAGGCTGGCGAATTCCACGGCGGTATTGGGCGCGACGCTCAGTGTGGATGCTTTCGCAAAGCTTGCTCGCCAGATCGGCTTGCGGGCGCCCAGCTTTGTCGCGCAGGAAATGCCGCACTTTGCAACTGTGCCGGCCTTTCAAGATGGCCGGTTGGCGCCACGGCCCATGGCATTGCGCGTCTATGCTGCGTGGACACCTGGCGGCTACACGGTGATGCCGGGCGGCTTAGCGCGGGTGGCGCGCCAAGATGGACTGCCCGCCATGAACATGCAGTCGGGTGCGGCAAGCAAGGACACCTGGGTCCTGGCCGATGGTCCCGTCGATTTGTTCAGCCTGTTGCCATCGCCCTCTAAACCTTTAGAAATCAGGCGTTCGGGCGAGGAAGCGCCAAGCCGGGCGATGGATAATCTGTTTTGGCTGGGCCGTTATGCGGAACGCGCGGAAGATTTGGGGCGCACATTGCGCGCCATCATCTTGCGGTTGGGCGATGATACAGGCCTTCAGAGTGCGGCGATGGCTGCTGCCTTGACGGAAAGTCTCTTGGTGCCCTTGGGCCGCGCCACCCCTGTTGCGCTTGAGGAAGCCCGCGGTGGTGATGTCACGCGGTTGGCCGTTGAATTGGATAGTCTCGTCCTCAACCCTGAACGCGGCGATGGCTTGCAAACTTTGCTAAGAGACGTGGCGCGCACTGCGTGGAATGTGCGGGACCGTCTGTCTGTCGATGCTTGGCGGGCGATTGAGGCGTTGAGTGCGCATGCGCCAGATGCGCGGCCATTGGCGCCTGATCCGGCTGGCGCCAAAAGTTATCTCGATGATTTGGTGCAGCGCGCAGCGGCTCTGTCAGGGTTGACTTCGGAGAACATGACGCGCAGCCGGAATTGGCTATTCCTTGAACTGGGCCGCAGAATCGAGCGCGGACAAACGCTCATTTGGCTCATCCGGCAATTATCCGGAGCACAGGCCCGTGGCGAAAGCGAGAACCTAACCCTGGCGCTTGAGATAGCGGATAGCGCCATGACCTATCGCAGCCGGTACTTTGGCATCATGCAATTGGCGCCGGTGCTGGACCTATTGCTGCTGGACGAGTCCAATCCCCGCTCGCTCGCTTTCCAAGCAAGCCGTTTGGCAAGTCTGGTCACGCAATTGCCCCGCGCCAATGCGATCCAAGTGAGAGGTTTGGACAAGGAAATTGCCATCGCTCTCTATGCCCGCTTGCGCCAAGCGGATCCCAATATACTCGCAAAAGCGGAGGGACCAGTGCAAGTTGAGCTAACGCTCCTATTGGATTTTTGCACGACCATGCTGACGCGGCTGTCGGATGTAGTGCAGCAAAACTATTTCCGCCAATCGACGCGCCGCCGCACAGGTTCGGCTCCCCGCAAGGAGGGCGCATGACGCGCTATCAGGTCCGGCACAAGACCGTGTACCGCTATCTGTATCCAGTTCCGGATTCGCTGCATCTTTTGCATTTGCGTCCGCGAGAGACACCACAACAGGCCGTAGCAAAGGCAACAATAAAGGTCTCGCCGGAACCGGCCGCCTGGCTGCGCCGGGACGACGCCTTTGGCAATGCGATTGATTGGATATCCTTGGCGGATCAGCACGAAACTCTCATCGTAGAGGCGGCGGCGGAGGTGGCTCGCGATGCAGGAGGGAGTACCGGCGCAGGCCAAAACACTTCGCATGGCTGGGAGCAAGTGCGCGAGCGTCTGCGAGACGGGCGCGCGGACGGGGCGGCCGAAGCGATACCTTATTTGTTTGATTCCCCAATGATCAGTTTTCAGAGCGATCTAGCTGCCTATGCGCTGGAGAGCTTTACGCCGAAGCGGCGGGTTGCGGAGGCCGCGGTCGATCTCATGCGGCGCATCCATAAGGATTTTCGTTACGTGACTGGCGTGACCGACGTCTCGACACCCGTTGACAAAGTGTTCGCCCTGCGCGCGGGCGTTTGTCAGGACTTGGCGCATGTGGGTGTTGCAGCCGTTCGGGCCATTGGTCTCGCCGCGCGCTATGTGAGCGGCTATTTGCTGACCTTTCCGCCACCCGGTCAGGAGAAACTCTTGGGCGCCGACGCTAGCCATGCCTGGTTTTCTGTCTGGTGCCCTGAGGCTGGCTGGATTGATTTGGACCCAACTAATGACTTGGTGCCGAAGGACCAGCACATCACGCTCGCCTGGGGCAGAGATTACAGCGACGTGGCCCCCATTACCGGAATGATTGTCGGCGGCGGCGACCATGTTATTGAAGTGGGCGTGGACGTAGTGCCCATGTGAAGAAAACATCATAGGAGAGTTCGCTGTTATGCTGTTAACAACGTGCAATCGCCCGGGATGTGTGGCATTGTGAAGGGGAACTCTATTCTATCTTTTGGGGCACACTGGACTGCTGGGGGACGTGATGACGATTGCGGGTTCTTTTTGCCGCCTGTGCGCGGTCATGCTTGCCTGCGCCGCAGCTGGCCCTGTATCAGCGCAAGAGCTGCCAGAAGGCGCGTCTGTGATTGCAACGTTTGAGCCCGGCAGCGGTCTGGGCCAGCTCGGGGTGCGCCAACCCAATGGCGACGACGTGGCAACTCTTCCCAATGCGATTGCGGTCGTACCCGGTGAAGGGGTTGTCATCCTGGACAATGTCAATTTACGGCTCATACGCGTAACGCTGGATACAGGGGCTGTCTCCATCCGCAATATGTTCCCAGAAAGCGTTGACCCCGTCGACCTCGCGGCGCGCCAGGAAGGCCTATATCTTCTGGATGCAAAGGCTGTCCG
>DMER01000065.1:0-179 GCA_003451645.1 Alphaproteobacteria bacterium
TTCGGTACGTGTGTGAAAGGCACACGCCCACCCCTCCTCCCAGGGGGCTCCCGCCGGTCATGGCGATATAGGGCTTGGGATAGCGCTTGATCAGCGTGTTGAGGACATACTCCTCCCGGTAAAACGCAATCAGCGGCGTGCCCGCCTTCCCCGAATCATAGAGCGCGCGAATATCGCCC
>DMER01000065.1:415-1102 GCA_003451645.1 Alphaproteobacteria bacterium
GAGCGCGCGAATATCGCCCCCGGCGCAAAAGGCCCTGCCGCCATTGGCTTGCACCACCACCGCCTTGATCGCGGGATCGCCTGCCCAGCGCCGCAATTGCGCGTCCATCTGGTTGACCATCGTGCGGGTCAGCGCGTTCAGCACCTTGGGCCGGTTGAGCGTGATGACACCCAACGCGCCGTCTACGGAGAAAAGGACTTCCGCCTCGTCCATCGTGCTCTATTCCTTGGGCAGGCCTGGCAGATTTTTGGGCCAAATGCCGGTCAGAATGCCCACCCCATAGCCCCAGATGACCCAGGCGACGAACCAGCTGAATTGCTCGGGCGTCATGTCCGGGAACACGTCCTTGTAGTGGATGGCGACCGGCATATCAGCAAGCAGGCCCACCGCACAGATCAAGATCCCCGCTGTCGCCCGGTCAAAGGGGTTCAGCGAAAAGAGGCGGTAGAAGAAAATCCCCGCGCCATAGACCGCGATGCCGGTGACCGCAAACACAATCGCCATATAGCCCAGATCGTCCGGCTTAAAGATCAAATCCGTACCAAAGCGGATCGTGAGGGTCGCTTGCACCCAAATATAAAGTCCAAAAAGAATCGCCCAAATTCGGTAACCCATAGCCCGCCCCCCAAAATCGTCTGTTTACTGTCTGAACATCTCGCGCGCGATGATCACGCGCATGATCTCGTT
>DMER01000065.1:1313-2354 GCA_003451645.1 Alphaproteobacteria bacterium
CACGCGCATGATCTCGTTGGTCCCCTCCAGGATCTGGTGCACGCGCAAATCCCGCACATGCCGCTCCAGGGGGAAATCCTTCAAATATCCGTATCCGCCATGAATCTGCAGCGCCTCATTGGCGATCTCGGAACCCATGTCCGTCGCAAAGCGTTTGGCCATGGCGCTCAGCATGGTCGCGCGCGGGTCGCGCCGGTCGAGTGCTGCCGCCGCATTGCGGATCATTAGGCGCGCCGCCTCCAGATTCGTCGCCATGTCCGCGATCTTGAATTGCAAGGCCTGGAAATCGGCAAGTGGCCGCCCAAAGGCCCGGCGTTCGGTCATGTATTGCTGAGATTGTGCGAGGGCCGCTTTGGCCCCGCCGAGCGAGCAGGCGCCAATATTGATGCGGCCGCCGTCGAGGCCCATCATCGCAATCCGGAACCCTTCACCCTCCGCCCCCAGACGATTGGCAACCGGCACGCGGCAGTCCTCGAAATTGACAATCGCCGTCGGCTGCGCGTTCCAGCCCATCTTGCGCTCAGGCTTGCCAAAGCTAAGCCCCTGGGTGCCCTTTTCGATGACGAGGCAGGAGATGCCCTTAGGCCCATCGCCGCCCGTGCGCACCATACACACGTAGATGTCCGAGACGCCCGCGCCCGAGATAAACGCCTTCGACCCGTTGAGCACATAGTGATCGCCGTCCAGGACCGCCCGCGTCTTCAGCGCCGCCGCATCCGATCCGGATGCAGGCTCGGTGAGGCAATAGCTCGCGATCAGTTCCATCGTGCACAATTTGGGCAGCCAGCGTTTGCGCTGCTCCGGGCTGCCGAACCGGTCGATCATCCAGGAGGCCATGTTGTGGATGGAGATGAAGGCCGCGGTGGAGACGTCGCCATAGGCGAGCTGCTCGAAGATCAGCGCCGCATCGGTGCGCGTCAGGCCCGCGCCGCCGACATCCTCGATCGTCGTGTTACGCTGAAGCGGCGCGTTCAGTTCGTTCCACTTCAGGATGTGGCGGAAGTCGCCAATACCCGAAGCCGCCAGCGTCTTGATCGGCCC
>DMER01000065.1:2363-2939 GCA_003451645.1 Alphaproteobacteria bacterium
CCATGTTGTGGATCGAGAGATAGGCGGCCGTCGCGGTGCACCCGGCACTCAGCTCCTCAAAGATGATCGCGGCATCAAGCCGCCCGAGCGCCGAACCGCCCACATCGTCCTGCACATAGATGGCCGCAAAGCCCAGCTCGGCCGCCTGCCGCATCACGCCGACCGGGAAAATGCTGCCCTCATCCCAGGCTGCCGCATGCGGCGCCAGATGCTCATGTGAGAATTTCCGCGCGGTATCTTCGATCGCCTGCTGGTCGGCGTTCAATGTGAAGTCCATGGTCGCCCCCTAAAGGCCGGGTCGGGCCGCATTCCACGGCTCATAGTCGGGAGATAGGCGCCTCAGGGTGGCCAAGTCAATGCCTGTGGGGTCTTATGGGTGACGGGCGTGCCGGATGTTGTATGGTGGCGCGCAACCCAAAGGGAACCAAACCATGGTCCACGCCCCCTACCCCCTCGCCCGGCCCCGTCGCTTGCGCCGCACCGCCTGGTCGCGCCGCTTGGTGCGCGAGCACACCCTTCAGCCTTCGGACCTCATCTGGCCGATCTTTGTGATCGAGGGGCAAAACCGGCGGGAGC
>DMER01000065.1:3199-3409 GCA_003451645.1 Alphaproteobacteria bacterium
GGCAAAACCGGCGGGAGCCCATCCCCTCCATGCCGGGCGTGGAGCGCCTGTCCATTGACCTCGCCACGGAGGCGGTGGCGGAGGCCGCGCGCTGGGGCATCCCGGTGGTCGCCTTGTTCCCCAATATCGCCCGCGACTTGCGCACCCCTGATGGCGCCTATGCTTTGCGGCCTGACACGCTCATTTGCCGGGCCGTGCGGGCGATCAAGG
>DMER01000065.1:3668-3826 GCA_003451645.1 Alphaproteobacteria bacterium
GATGTGGCGCTCGATCCTTACACCTCCCATGGCCATGACGGCTTGCTTGAGGATGGTGAGATCCTGAACGACCCGACAGTCGAGGCGCTGGTGACCCAGGCCCTTGTCCAGGCAGAGGCCGGTTGCGACATCCTTGCCCCCTCCGACATGATGGATGG
>DMER01000065.1:4075-4258 GCA_003451645.1 Alphaproteobacteria bacterium
CGACATGATGGATGGCCGCGTCGGCGCCATCCGCGCGGCCTTGGAGGCCAAAGGGCTTCAGCACACCCAAATCATGTCTTACGCCGCGAAATACGCATCAGCCTTCTATGGCCCCTACCGCGATGCCATCGGCAGCCGTGGCCTGCTCCAGGGTGATAAAAAGACCTATCAGATGGACCCGGC
>DMER01000065.1:4407-6065 GCA_003451645.1 Alphaproteobacteria bacterium
CGTTCCGCGACGCGGTCGGCTCGCGCGGGCTGCTGAAGGGCGACAAGAAGACCTATCAGATGGACCCGGCGAACGGCGACGAAGCGCTGCGGGAAGTGGCGCTCGACATTGCTGAAGGGGCCGACATGGTGATGGTTAAGCCGGGCTTGCCTTATTTGGATATTGTGGCTCGGGTCAAGGCTGAGTTCGGCATGCCCACCTTCGCCTATCAGGTCTCCGGCGAGTACGCGATGATCGAGGCCGCGGCCGCGCAAGGCTGGATCGATGGCGAGCGTGTCATGCTTGAAAGCCTTTTGGCCTTCAAGCGGGCGGGTGCTGATGGGGTCCTGACCTATTTCGCCTTGCGCGCGGCTAAGCTGCTCAAGCAACAAGATTTTTAAGGCTGCATGCGTGAACGTTATGTCATTGGAACGCTGACGGAAAAGTCTGCTATAAGCCCGCTCATGATCGTCCGCCCGCGCCTTCTGCTTACCACCATCGTTGCCGCCGCGTTTATCGCCCTGGCGGCGGGTACGGCTGTGGCACAGCCCAAACCGGATGAGACCGAGGCCGCGATCCGTGCCGCTCTAAAGGCCTACCGCTCTGGGCAGCGGCTTGAGGCAAAGGCTGAGATGGAGCGCGCGGCGGGTCTCATCGATCAATCGGTGACGCAGCGTCTCCCGGACTTCTTGCCTAAACCCCTTGATGGCTGGAGCATTGACGAGGCGGAGGCCTCCAGCAGCGCGCTCAGCGCAAGCCGCTCTTACTCCAAAGGCGCGCAACGGGTCCGCATCAGCATCACCGGCGATATGCGCGTGCTTACCGCAATGGCCTTCCTGATTGTCGATCCGGCGCAGGCGCGAGAGGCGGGCGCTAAGCTCATTCAGGTCAAGGGCAACGCCGCCCTGATGACCAGCGATGGGCAGATTCAAGTCCTGGTCGCCAACCGCTTCCTGGTCATCGCCGAGGGCGAATCCAGCGATGGTATAAAGGGCGCCTTTTTGGAGCAGATCGACATCCAATCCCTCTCAAAGCTTTGATGACGGGCTCAGGCGCGCGATCAGGCTCGATGTATCCCACTGCTGCCCGCCCATCGCTTGAATGTCCGCGTAAAACTGATCGACCAGCGCCGTCACTGGCAAGCGTGCGCCCGCGACCCGCGCCGCATCCAAACAGATCCCAAGATCCTTGCGCATGTGATCAACCGCAAAGCCGAAATTGAAGTCTCGCGCTGCCATCGTCTCCCAACGGTTTTGCATTTGCCAGCTTTGTGCCGCGCCTTGCGAGATCACCTCGATCACTGCCCGCACATCGAGCCCAGAGGCTTGCGCAAAGGCCAATCCTTCGGCCAGCCCCTGCACTACGCCTGCGATGCAAATCTGATTGACCATCTTGGCTTTTTGTCCGGACCCGGACGGCCCGATCAGCGCGATTTTCTTGGCATACGCTTTCAAAACCGGCTCAACCTTGGCAAAGGCATCCGGCATCCCGCCGCACATGATGGTCAACTGCCCGTTCTGCGCCCCCGCTTGGCCCCCGGACACCGGCGCATCGACGAAACTCAGCCCCCGCACGGAAGCCAGCACCGCCATGCGCTCCGCGAGCGTCGCCGAGGTTGTCGTGTGATCGGCAATCACCGCCCCCGGTGCCAAATAATCGAGGGCAGCCCGCACATTGGC
>DMER01000065.1:6277-9757 GCA_003451645.1 Alphaproteobacteria bacterium
GGGCAGCCCGCACATTGGCTTCGACATCGTGATCATTCCCAACGCACAGCGCCAGCACCTCGGCGCCGTCAGCCGCCTCAGCCGCCGACGCACAGGCCCGCCCGCCATGGGCCGCAGCCCAGCGCTGCGCCTTGTCCGCCGAGCGGTTATAGACCGACACCGCATGCCCCGCCTTCACCAAGTGACCGGCCATGGGTGCGCCCATCCGGCCCAATCCGATGAAACCGACCTTTGCCATCCCTTGCCTCATGCCAATTGTGCGTTACTGTTGCGCCGCGTTGTTATCATGAAACGGGCGTGAGCCTAACCAAACCTGTGCGGGGTCATTCGTGGCGCGTGTTTTGACGGTGTTGAAGTGGTTGGGCCTGGGCCTCGCCGCGCTCGTTGTGGCATTGGCTGGCATATTCGCGGGCGTTGCGCTCTATTTGCGCGGCTCGGTGCCGCAGCTCAATGACGACGTCACGGTCAGCGGCATTGGCGACACGGTCCGGGTCACTCGCGACCGCTATGGCATCCCGCATATCGAGGCGGAATCGCTGGCTGACGCGCTGTTTGGTCTGGGCTTCGTCCATGGTCAGGATCGCCTCTGGCAATTGGAGGTCACACGCCGCCTGATCCAGGGCCGCACCGCCGAATTGGCGGGCTCGCCAGCGGTCATCATCGACACCTATATGCGCAGCCTGGGCCTCTACCGCGCCAGCCAGAGTGCCGCGGCCGCAATGCCAGCTGAGGAGCGTCCCCTGGCTGAGGCCTATGTGGCTGGCATCAATGCGGCGCGCAAGGCGCATAAGGGACCGTTGCCGCCCGAATTCACGCTCGCGGACATCACGCCCGAGGACTGGACGCTCACCGACAGCCATGCCGTGGTGAAGAGCCTCGCCCTGCAACTTTCGGCCAATGCCTTCCGGGAGGGTTTGCGGGTCCTGCTTCTCAAAAATCTGTCTGCGGAACAATTACATCAATTCGCCCCGCCCTTCCCGCCGGAGGTGGCGCAAGTCTGGGCCAAGACCAAAGCGGGCGCCGAGGTGACCGCTGCATTATCCCAATTCGCAGGGCTGCAAGACCGCCTGGATTTGCGCGGCGCCTCCAACAATTGGGTGGTTTCTGGCAACCGCTCGCAGTCTGGCAAGCCCATCCTCGCCAATGATCCGCATCTGGGCATGAGCTTGCCTGCCATATGGTACTTGGCCCGTATGACCTGGCCCGGCGGCGAGGCGGTGGGCGGCACCGTTCCCGGCATTCCCGGCATCGTCACGGGCCGCACGCACGCCATGGCCTTTGGCCTGACCACCACGGGCGCGGATACGCAGGACCTGATCCTGGAGAAGGTCAATCCCGCCAACGGGCAGGAATATCTCTCGGCGGACGGTCCTAAACCGTTCCGGGCCCGGACGGAAACCATCCGTGTGCGTTTCGGTAACGACCAGACCATCCAAATCCGCGAGACGGATTATGGTCCGGTCCTGCCTGCGGCCGACCCGCGTGTGGCTGAACACGTGCCGGCCGGCATGGTGCTGTCCTTGCGCTGGCCTGCCTTGGATGCTGAGGACAATACGCTGACGACCTCCTTGCGCATCCTGACCGCCAGCGATGCGAGCGAGGCCACCATGGCGCGCGTCTTTGCGGGCTATAAGGCGCCGATCCAAAGCTGGGTCTATGCGGGCCTTGACGGGAATATCGGCAAGATCGTGCCGGGACCGATCCCCTTGCGCGCAGCTGACAACCCAAGCCAAGGTTTGATGCCAGCCCCCGGCTGGGACGGCCGCACCGCCTGGCCCGCCCAAACTGCCTATGCCCAATGGCCTCATGAACGCAATCCAGCCGATGGCTGGCTTGCTACCGCCAACAACGACATTACGCCGAAAGATTATCCCCACAAAATCGCCAGCGAATGGGACAGCGCCTTCCGCTTCCGCCGCATCGAAACCCTTCTGGGTGCGGAGCAAAAGCACAGCGTCGCGAGCTTCCAGGCCATGCAACTCGACAATATCGACCAATATGCCCGCGAAATCCTCCCCATCCTCATACCACGCACCAAGACGGTGCCCGGCCTCTCCCAACCCGCCCTCGAACTGCTGCGCGGCTGGAATGGCGCGATGGCCATGGACCGGCCCGAGCCGCTCATTTTCGCCGCCTGGATGCGGGAGTTCTCCCGCGCCCTTCTTGCGGACGAGATGGGCGGCACCTTCCCCCTCCTTTGGAGTTACTGGCCGGACTTTGTCATCCGCGTGCTGACGGATAAGGATGGCTCCGCCGCCTGGTGCGACGATCGTCAGACCCCGGATAAAGCTGAAACCTGCGGCGATATTCTGGGCGCCAGCCTCGACCGCGCGCTCAAGGACCTTCGCCGCAACCATGGCTCCCAGATGCTGAGCTGGCGCTGGGACAGCGTGCACAAGGCGCGCATGACCCATATCGGCTTCGGTCAGATCCCCGTCCTCAATTGGCTCTTCAATTTCGAAGTGGCGGTTCCCGGCGGCGCTCATACGCTGAACCGTGCCGATCACCGCTTTGCGAGCGCGAACCCCTTCGCCGCCGTCCATGGCACTGGCTTTCGCGGCATTTCGGATATGGGCGCGCCGGACAAATCGCTCTACATGATCGCCACGGGCCAGTCGGGCAATGTCTACTCGCCCCATTATCGCGACCTGACCCCTCTGTGGGCGGACGGTCAGTATCTGACCATCGGTGCTACGCCCAGCCGTCTCGCAGACACTGGGGTGAGCGTCCTCAATCTCATACCGCCGCCTCAGGCTTTGGCGGGGGCCAACTCCCGGTAACGGCCCCGGAAATAGATTAGCGGCGGATCCCCCTCCTGCAGGCCGAAATCTCTGACATGGCCCAGCAGGATCACATGATCCCCGCCCTCGTAGCGCGCAAAGACGTCGCAGTCGAAATGCGCGATCGCCTGGGCCAGGACCGGCGCACCGGTCGGCCCCGCGCGCCATTCCCCCGCCTCCAAGAGGCCTTCACCTTTGCGCGCCAGGCGCTGCGACAGAGCCTGATCCGCCTCGCCCAAGACGCTCACCGCAAAGCTGCTGGCGCCTTCAAACACCGCCATGCGGTCGGAGCCCTTGTCCAGGCTCCACAAAATCAATGGCGGTTCGAGTGAAACACTTGCAAAGGAATTAATGGTGAGCCCGATCGCCTCACCGCCCGCATCCCGGGCGGCGGCCACACACACACCTGTCGTGAAACAGCCCAGGGCATTGCGAAATTTGCGAGCCATTTCAGTGGGCATGCCAGATCAACCTTTATGCTTTAACGCCGTTTTAGCCTAAGCGCCTCAAGATGGCGCGCAAAGGCCTGGGGTCAAGTCCGCGCATGGCGGGCCCCCTGCTCCAAATGGACGCAAGAGGACCCATCCACCATGGCCGCAAACGGCGCCGTCGTCATAAAAAAGATCAAAAAGGGTGGCGGCCATGGCCATCATGGTGGCGCATGGAAAGTCGCCTATGCCGACTTCGTGACCGCCATGAT
>DMER01000065.1:10025-10406 GCA_003451645.1 Alphaproteobacteria bacterium
GAGCAAAAGCGCGGCATCGCCGATTACTTCGCCCCCTCCGCGGTCAGTAAATCCGAATCCGGGTCTGGCGGCGTCATGGGCGGCACCTCGCCTGCAAAGGACGGCGCCAAATCCGAAGGTTCCGCGGCCTTTGTGGTGCAGATCAAACCGGCGGATGAAGAGCGCCGCGCTGAGAAGTCCAAGGACAACACCGACAAATCGCAATCGCAAGGCCTGCGCGGCTCGACCTCCACCCAAGGTGCCCGCGAATTGTCGGCTGCGGCTAGCCGCCTGCGCACCGCTCTTCAGACCATGCCCGACCTCACCGAACTCTCCCAGCAAGTGCTGATCGAAGAGACCGAGGAAGGCTTGCGCATCCAATTGATCGACCAGGACGAGCGC
>DMER01000034.1:0-216 GCA_003451645.1 Alphaproteobacteria bacterium
TGACGGGACCATGCCTGACCGGCGAGGCTCGTTGAGTGTCGACGATGAAGGCACACCGACAAGCCGGACCGTCTTGATCGAGGATGGGATCCTCAAAGGCTATCTGCAGGACCGCATGAACGCGAGGCTGATGGGCGTCGCTCCGACCGGCAACGGACGGCGGCAATCGTATCAGCATTCGATCCTGCCACGGATGACCAATACCGTGATGCTGGG
>DMER01000034.1:525-656 GCA_003451645.1 Alphaproteobacteria bacterium
GGCGGGCAGGTCGACATCACCTCTGGCAAATTCGTGTTCTCCTGCACGGAAGCCTACCGGATCGAGGATGGCCGCGTTGGTGCCCCAATCAAGGGCGCGACACTCATTGGCAACGGGCCGGACGCGCTGAC
>DMER01000034.1:897-1117 GCA_003451645.1 Alphaproteobacteria bacterium
CCGGACGCGCTGACGCGCGTCAAGATGATTGGCAATGATATGGCGCTCGATCCAGGCATTGGGACCTGCGGAAAGATGGGCCAAGGGGTCCCGGTTGGTGTGGGCCAACCCACCCTGCTCATCCAGGGCCTTACGGTTGGTGGCACTGCGGCTTAGGGCTGGGGCTCGACCATGCAGCATTGCGTCCATGACCTTGCCGCGTCCGATGGCTTGCGCCTGT
>DMER01000034.1:1368-1540 GCA_003451645.1 Alphaproteobacteria bacterium
AGGCACCGCGCACGGCGATCCCGGTGCTGTGCTTGCACGGATTGACCCGCAATTCGCGTGACTTTGAGGATGTGTGGCCTTGGCTGGCCGCACAGGGCAGACGGGTCTTGGCGCTGGATGTGCGCGGGCGAGGGGCATCGCAATGGGACCCCGTACCGCAAAACTATCATGC
>DMER01000034.1:1804-5493 GCA_003451645.1 Alphaproteobacteria bacterium
CTGTTCTGACGGCTCTGGGCGTCCCAAACGCGGTCTTCATCGGAACATCGATGGGTGGACTGATCACCATGATCTTGGCCGCCCGGCGCCCCGATCTGATTGCAGGCGCTGTTCTAAACGACATCGGGCCAATTATTGACCCGCGCGGACTTGCCCGCATTTCCGCCTATGTCGGAAAGACCGGCGCCTTTGCGAGTTTCGACGCCTTGGCGGACCATCTCCTGGCCCAGCAAGGCGCGCTCTTTCCAAAAGCAGACCGGGCATTTTGGTTAAGATTTGCGCGGCGCTGCGCCCGCGAAACGGCACATGGTGAGGTCGTCTTCGATTATGACCCGGCCATTGCCCAGACCATGGCGCAAGCCGCAGCGCCCCAGCCTGACTTGATGCCCTTGTTCGTGGCGTTGGCGCAAAAGCCGGTCCTTGCCGTTCGCGGCGCCATCAGCGATATTCTGCCCGCAGAGGGGTTGGCTGCAATGGCGGGGGCCAAGCCTGGCCTGCACACCGTTGAGGTCCCGGATGTGGGGCATGCCCCAACACTGGAGGAGCCCGCGGCACGGGATGCCATATGTGCGTTCTTGCAGGTCTTCCCGTGATCTTTGAGGGGCTATGGGGGACGTGATGCGCTGGGTCATACGCATCTTTTTGGGCTTGCTGCTGCTGATTGCCATCGGCCTCGGCGCCGTTTGGGCATTTCTCTCCGATCCTGTCATTCCGCAGGAGGTGCTGCTTCGCAAATACGGAGGCGGCGCCTCCAAGTTCCTGCCTCTCCCTGATGGGGCCGTCGCCCATTACCGCGATCAGGGCAATGCGCAAGGGCCTGCTCTCGTCCTCTTGCATGGCAATGTTGCCTCGCTCCACACATGGGAGCCCTGGGTGCAGCTTTTGGGGGATGAATACCGCATCATTAGCGTTGACCTGCCTGCCCATGGTTTGACCGGGCCCACGCCTTCTGGCGATTACGCGACGGCGGGCATGACGGGCTTTGTCGACAGTTTTACGCGCGAGATCGGCCTCACCCGCTTTGTTCTTGGCGGAAGCTCGATGGGCGGCGGGATTGCCTTAACCTTCGCCCGCGACCATGGCGCGCGGTTGCGCGGCCTCATCCTTGTTGATTCGGCAGGAATAGCCTTGCCCGAAATGAAGCCTCCGCCGGGCCTCTTTATTCTGCAGACCCCTGTCTTGCGGGATATTTATCGCATCTTCCCCCGGCGCCCGACGTTCAAGGCGGGGCTTGAGATGACGTATACGGACAAGTCCCTGGTGACGCCTGACTTGATTGACCGCTACTGGGAACTCAACAGTGGACCTGGCATGCGCGATGCGACGATTGCGCGGTTCTCGGCACCCTGGGAGCAACTGGTCGCTGAGGCCAAAGCGATCGAGGCGAGCTTGCCGTCGCTGACCACGCCCACACTCATCTTGTGGGGAGCCGATGACAAACTCGTGCCAGTGCGCGCGGGCGAAATTCTCCGCGACAAGATCAAGGGTGCACGCCTCATCGTCTATCCGGCTGTGGGCCATGTGCCGCAAGAAGAGGCGGCTGAGGCATCGGCGCGCGATGTGCGGGCCTTTCTCCAAGCGCTGCCTGGTGATCAGTAAGAAAACTCCGCGTAGAGCCTGCTCAGGTCGCGGTTCCACTCCCCGTGATATTTGCTCAGCAGTTCTTCCGCGCGCGTCCGGCCGTCGCGCACGATCTGCTGCAAGGGCTGCAGGAAACCCTCTTCTGTGCCCCCGACCGAATCGGTTTGCGCCCGGCGGCGCAAGCCGCTTTGTGAGATTTCAAGCATCTCATGCGCATAGTCGCGCACGCTACGGCCGCGGATTGGTGTGCGTAAGGCGAGCTTCGGCACCGCATGGCGCAACGCCCAGCGGTCCTCATCCGTCCAGTCCTTGACCAGATCCCACGCCGCGTCGAGCGCAACTTGGTCGTAGTAGATCCCGACCCACAAGGCAGGTAGCGCGCAGAGCCTGCGCCACAAGCCGCCATCTGCGCCACGCATTTCGAGGAACTTCTTCAGACGGACTTCCGGGAAGATCGTCGTCAAATGATCGGCCCAATCCGCCATCGTGGGCTCGAACTGTTTCACCGCCTCGATCTTGCGCGCCATGAAATCGCGGAACGAGCGGCCTGCCACGTCGTGGTACACGCCGTCGCGATAGACAAAGTACATCGGCACATCGAGCGCATAGTCGACATAACGCTCAAAGCCCATGCCGTCCTCAAACGCAAAAGGCAGCATGCCCGAGCGGGCATTGTCCGTGTCCGTCCAAATATGACTGCGATAAGACAGGAACCCGTTCGGCTTGCCCTCGCGGAAGGGCGAGGCTGCGAACATCGCGGTCGCCACTGGCTGCAAGGCAAGGCCGACGCGCATCTTCTTGACCATATCGGCTTCACTCGCGAAGTCGAGGTTCACCTGGATGGTGCACGTGCGGAACATCATCTCCAGGCCCATGCTGCCAACCTTGGGCATATAATTGCGCATGATACCATAGCGGCCCTTGGGCATAACCGGGGTCTCAGCCAAGGTCTGCATGGGCGCAAAACCCATGCCGAGGAAACCCGCCCCCATCTCGCCTGCCACCTCCTTGACTTGGTCGAGATGTGTGTTGACCTCCGCACATGTCTCATGCAGCGAGCGCAAGGGCGCGCCCGACAATTCAAACTGCCCGCCAGGCTCCAAACTGATGGCGGCCCCGCCCTGTTTCAGGCCGATAATATAGGGGCCTTCCATCACGGGCTCCCAGCCAAAGCGCTTGAGGCCCTCAAGCATCGCCTTGATCCCCGGCCTTCCCTCGTAAGGCAGTGGTTTCAAAGTCTTCAGATCATAGCCAAACTTTTCGTGTTCGGTTCCAATGCGCCACGCCTCGCGGGGCTTCGAGCCGTCCGCCAGATACGCGACCAAATCATCGCGTGAGCCAATCGGCCCGCCGCCCGCCTGTGGGATAGACATTACGCAAACCTCAAACCGTTTGATGCCAATAGTGATGGCGCGGGTTTAGCCCGTCCGTTCGGGCGTAAGCAAGTGTGCGGCTATTTCCAGTCACCATGCGTAGATTGCCACACAGCCAACGCCGCCAGGGCCGCCGTATCCGCCCGCAAGATTCGCGGGCCCAGACTGACGGGTATCACGAAAGTTTGACCACGGAGCATCGCGCGCTCCTGCGGACTGAAGCCGCCCTCAGGGCCGGTCAGGATCGCCATGGGACCGCCCGGCATCTTGCTCAGCGCCTGCGCAAGAGGGGCCGCATCCCCTGCCTCATCGCAAAAGATGACAGAGGTGCCCGCTGCAAGTCCACGCACCGCTGTTCCCAGTGCGGCAGGCGCCGCAATTTCCGGGACCGTCAGACGGTCACTCTGCTCTGCCGCTTCAATCGCGTTCGCTGTCAGCCGCTCAAGGTTTACGCGCGCGACAATCGTGCGCTCCGTCAGCACCGGGATAATCCGTGCAACGCCCAGTTCAACCGCCTTTTGGATCACATAGTCAAAGGGGGTGCGCTTGATGGGTGCGAGCAGCAGCGTCACCTGAGGCTCGGGTGCCGGACGTCTGATCTTCGTCTCAAGGCGGACGGTTACATGGCGTTTGGTAATGGCCTGAATCGTGGCCAGCCACTCCCCATCGGTGCCATTGAAAATGCGTACGCGCTGGCCAGTCTTTACGCGCATGACATTTGCGAGGTAATGGCTC
>DMER01000034.1:5683-9040 GCA_003451645.1 Alphaproteobacteria bacterium
TAATGGCTTTGATCCTCGCCCAGATTGAGCTGCGTTTCGCCTAAAGGCTCCGGCACGTAGAGGCGCACGGTCCCGCCCGGATAGGTCACATCGTTGTCCGCATGCGTCATTGTCTTGGCTTGCACTCCATCGATGATCAGCCTTACCACATTTGCTCATGAGCGACATGAGCGCCCAACGCCCTGCTGATGCGGTTCCTGCCAATTGGGTTGACCGGTGGGCGCATGCAACTTTGCGTCCCTATTTGCGCCTTGCCCGCGCCGACCGGCCCATTGGCACCTGGCTCCTGTTTTGGCCTTGCGCTTTCTCCGCCTTGCTTGCGTGGGGGATGGGCGCCAGTACCGCGGTTACGCTTTGGCACCTGGCCCTCTTTCTAGTCGGATCGGCCGTGATGCGCGGCGCGGGCTGCACGTATAATGACATTGTCGATCGTGATATCGACGCCAAGGTCGCCCGCACGGCCGGGCGGCCTATTCCCAGCGGACAGGTGAACGTCGCGCAGGCCGCAGCTTTTCTCGTGCTTCAATTGCTGATCGGGCTGATCGTCCTTTTGCAGTTCAATTGGTTCACAGTCGGCCTTGGCCTGGCCTCGATGATCCCCGTGGCGATTTACCCCTTCATGAAGCGGATCACGCAATGGCCGCAGGCGGTATTGGGTCTGGCTTTCAACTGGGGCGCGCTTGTCGGGTGGAGCGCAGCGACAGGTGGCCTCTCACTGGCGGCGCTCTGCGTATACATGGGGTGTTGGGCCTGGACGATGGGCTATGACACGATCTATGCGCATCAAGACAAGGAGGACGATGCCCTTGTCGGCGTCGGCTCATCGGCTTTGGCATTAGGTGCCTGGACCAAGCCCGCCCTTTGGCTCTTTTATGGCCTTGCCGTTCTCTCGTGGGGCGCGGGCGCTGCTTTGGCGGGCCTGGGGGTCGTATTCTGGTTGTGCCTTGCCCTGGTCGCGGCCCATCTGATCTGGCAGATCGCGTCCGTGCACTTGCAAGAGGCGGCCTCTTGTCTCACAGTCTTTCGCAGCAATCGCGATACGGGGCTTATCTTGGCGCTCGCGTTCCTGGCCGCAGGTGCTGAGCAGAGATGGTTCTAACCGGAAAGATCACATCGATGCGCGCGGGCGCTGCCACCATGTTCACCGCTGCCGAGCTAGAACCTTTGCGCGCGCAGTCGGATTGGCGCGGTGTGGCGCTGGTCGCGCACGCCTGGGGCACAATTGCAGGCGCCATGGCCCTGGCCGCCGCCATCCCGCATCCTGCCATGTATGCGCTGTGCATCATGATCATAGGCGGCCGGCAATTAGGACTGGCCATCCTCATGCATGATGCGGCCCACCGTGCGCTCGCAAAGTCACCTTGGCTGAACGATGCGCTGGGGCAGTGGTTCTGTGCCTGGCCTGTTGCGGCCGACCTGCATGGCTATCGCAGCTATCACTTGCAGCATCACCGGCGCACGCAGCAGCCTGACGACCCTGATCTTTCACTGTCTGCTCCCTTCCCTATTTCACGGCGCAGCCTGGCGCGCAAAATCATTCGCGATCTGACGGGTCAGACCACCTTCAAGCAACGCAGCGCCCAATTGCGTGCAGCCCTTGGCAAGCCCGAATGGCCCTTGTCACAGCGTCTCAGTCAATTCCGTCAGCGCCTTGGCGGGCCTTTGGCGGTCAATGCAGTGCTTCTTGTGGCCTGCACGGCTGCGGGGCGGCCAGATATCTATGTGCTGCTGTGGGTCGTGCCATTCTTCACCTGGCTTCCCCTCATTACACGGCTGCGCAACATTGCGGAGCATGCCGTCGTTCCGGACAATGACGATCCGTTGCGCAATGCGCGCACCACGCATGCGAATTGGTTTATGCGAGCGGTCCTGGCGCCCTATTGGGTGAACTATCACGTCGAGCACCACCTCTATATGTGGGTGCCGTGCCATCAATTGCCGCGGCTGCACCGGATGCTCTTGGACAAGGGCTTGGGGCCCAAAATGGAGTTCCAGCCCGATTACCTTACGGTACTCAAGATGGCCACGTCAGGCGGCCGGCGCGCGCTGCCGCCACTCCCCGCCAACGACACCACTGAGGCGCTATCGTTCAACAGCTCTTTGCGGGTCGGTGAGGCACGGACTTGACCCCAGAGAACTTTGTGCGGGCGAACACGCAACAGCTCGCGCCGCCTCTGACGCCAGAGATCACCCTTCACCTCGCCCATGAGATCGTGCCCATCTGGCGCGCCACCGAAGAAGAACTGGCGGCCCAAGGCATACCGCCGCCCTTTTGGGCCTTTGCTTGGGCGGGCGGTCAGGCGCTCGCCCGCTATGTGCTGGATCACCCAGAAACGGTCGCCAGGAAACGGGTCCTTGATTTTGGCGCGGGCTCGGGCCTTGCCGCCATTGCTGCCGCCAAAGCGGGTGCCACGCACGTCCAGGCCTGCGACATCGACCCCTTTGCCGCAGCGGCCATGGCGGTCAATGCGGCTGCCAACCATGTGGACCTCGCCATCACCACGGACGGCCTTTTGGGCCAGGATTTAGGTTGGGACACCGTTCTGATCGCCGATATGTGCTACGAGAAATCGCTCTCCGCGCGGGTCGAGGCCTGGATGCGGGACTTGGCCCAACGTGGCGCTTTGGTCCTCATAGGCGACCCCCAGCGCACCTATTTTCCCAAAACAGGTCTCGCCCTCCTCGCTCAATACGAGGTTCAAACCACGCGCGAGCTTGAGGACCGCGAAATCAGGCGCACAGGCGTCTATCGGGTCCTGCCGGCCAGCGCGCCCTAATCAATGCTGGCTGAGGCCGCCCTGAATCGCTAGGTTGCAGTCTTAACGGTTCGATTTTGAGCGTATGGGCATGGATCAGGCAAAGCTTCTGGATACGTTAGACTGGGTGTTGAACGAGGCGCGCTCGCAAGGGGCCGACGCGGCCGATGCAGTCGTCTTTGAAAGTTTGTCGTCCGGTGTCGAGTACCGGTTTGGAAAACTCGAAAACTTGGAGCGGTCCGAGTCCCGCGACTTAGGGGTGCGCGTCTTCATCGGGCAGAAGCAAGCGGCCGTGTCCTCCACCGATTTCTCCCGGCCCGCCCTCAAGCAAGCCGTTGAGCGGGCCGTAGCGATGGCGCGCTTGGCCCTTGAAGACCCCTATTGCGGCCTGGCACCGCGCGAGGTGCTCGCGGCTGAGTGGCCCGACCTCGATCTGGAGGATCGCGACGAGCCCTCCACTGAACGGCTCACCCAGATGGCACTCGCGGCCGAAGGGGCGGCACTCGCCGTCTCGGGCGTCACCAATTCGGAAGGTGCCAGCGCGGGTTTTGGCCGCAGCGCGATTGCGCTTGCGACGTCTGAGGGCTTTCGTGGCGCCTAC
>DMER01000034.1:9266-9938 GCA_003451645.1 Alphaproteobacteria bacterium
TGCTGGAACCTCCTCCTCTCTCTCTGCAGGTGTCGTAGCGGGCGAAGGCACGGGCATGGAGCGCGATTACTACGGCACCTATGCGCGGTTCATGAGCGACCTCGAAGGGCCGGAATATGTGGGCCAAAAGGCCGCCGAGCGCGCCGTACGGCGCTTGGGCCCGCGTAAGATCGCAAGCCAATCCGTGCCCATCCTGTTCGATCCCCGCGTCTCGATGAGCATGGTGAATTATTTCGCCAGCGCCATCCACGGCACGTCGGTCGCGCGCGGCACCTCCTTCTTCAAAGACCGCATGGGCGAGAAGGTGCTGAGCGATGCCGTCACCATCATAGACGATCCGCACCGCGTACGGGGTCAGCGTTCGCGGCCCTTTGATGGGGAGGGCGTCGCCAACCAGCGCATGGCGCTCGCGGAAAACGGCGTGCTCAAGAGCTGGTTGCTCGACTGCTCGGCGGCCCGGCAACTGGGTCTCAAGACTTTGGGGCATGCCGCACGCGGGACGGGCGGGCCGCCATCGGCCTCCACCACCAATCTCTACATGGCGCCAGGCAGGATCCCGCGCGAGGACCTCTTGCGGGGCGTGAAGGCCGGGCTCTATGTAGTCGAGATGATTGGCTCTGGCGTCAATATGGTCACCGGCGACTATAGCCGCGGCGCCGCCGGATTCTGGAT
>DMER01000034.1:10117-13766 GCA_003451645.1 Alphaproteobacteria bacterium
GACTACTCGCGCGGCGCCGCCGGATTCTGGATCGAGAATGGCGAGGTGACCTATCCGGTCAGCGAAATCACAATTGCAGGCAATCTCAAAGAGATGTTCTTGCGCATAACGCCTGCGGACGATTTGACCTTCCGGTATGGGACCAATGCGCCCACTTTGTTGATTGAGGGGATGACCGTTGCTGGCGCCTGATACCCGGGATCAGGCGGATGCGAAGCTGTTGCGGCACGCCGTGCGTGAAGCTGGCGCCTTTATCCTTGAGCGTATGAAGCGGCCCTACCGCACGACGCAAAAGCCTGGCACGCCAACGCCGTGGGGGCAGACGGAACCAAGCCCCGTCACTGACGTCGATCTGGAGACCGATGCGCTTTTGACAGAGCACTTGCGCTCCGCGAGGCCGGACTATGGCTGGCTCTCGGAGGAGACGGCCGATGATCCAGCAAGGCTTGCGTGCCAGCGGGTGTTCATCGCCGATCCCATTGATGGCACGACGGCGTTCCTTAAGGCAAAGCCTGAGTTCACAGTGGTTGCGGCGGTGGTGGAGAATGGAACCCCTCGGGCAGCGGCAATCTTCAATCCGATGACGGACGAGCTCTTTGAGGCGGCGCGCGGGCACGGTGTGCGGCGCAATGGAGTGGCACTTTCCGTCAGCCATGTAGACATGCTAGAGGGCGCGCGCATGCTCGGCGCTGCGGAGTTCTTTGCGCATCCTGGCTGGCCCAAACCTTGGCCAGCGCTCAATTTGACCAAGCGCGCATCGCTTGCGTATCGCTTGGCCCTCATTAGTGCGGGCGAGCAGGATGGCTACTTGGCCCTGACCCCCAAACATGAGTGGGATATTGCGGCAGGTGCTCTTCTCATCGAGGAAGCGGGTGGCCGTATTACGACCCATGACGGTGAGCCCCTGGCCTTCAACCAGCCAATACCCCAGTTGCGCAGCATCGTATGCGCAGGCCCCGCCTTGCACGCGCTAATTCTTGACCATATCAAGGATGTCCGAATCCCTGCGCCCAAAACCCCTCAAAAAAGTTAAGGCCATGAGCGAGCAATTGCTGCATCTTGTGTTTGGCGGTGAGCTGTCCGAATTGGATGGCCACGAATTCCGTGACCTCACCAAGCTCGACATTGTCGGCATTTACCCGAACTTCAAGGAAGCGCAGGACGCCTGGCGCGCCAAAGCGCAGTCCACTGTCGACAACGCTCATATGCGCTATTTTGTCGTGCATCTCCACCGTTTGCTGGACGGGGACGCGGCGCCCAAGACCCGCAAGACACGCGCAAGTGTCAGCACGGCTCGGCCCAAAACCGCCAAGACCAAACGTTAACGGCCTGGCCGGCGCCATCAATCTATATTGGTGATTGCCCGCTAACCGGTGTTAAGGTGCGTCTCAGCGCGGCCCCAGCCGCACCAAGGTCAAATTGTAGATTGTAGCGTCTTGTATCTTATGGCCGCACCGTCCCCCACGCCACGCGCGTCTTTGAGCAAGCCAGGCCTCATGCGCCTGGTGCGCGAGTTTGGGCGGCCCTATTGGGTGGCGATCGCAGCGATATTCGCGCTAATGGCCACCGAAGCGGTGATGACCGGAGCAGTGGCCTACCTGCTCGATCCGGCGATCAAGTACCTGTTCATCGAGAAAGACGTCCAGCTTCTCTATGTGATCCCTGTGGGGATTGCGCTGCTGATGGCACTCAAGGCGGGGATTGCCTATACTGCCTCAGTATTGCTCAATCATGTGGGCTTGCGCATGATCGGTGATCTTCAGCATGCGATGTTTGACCGTCTGATGCGCTTTGATTTGGCGCAGCTCAACGCCATGCATTCGGGCCAATTCGCCTCGGCCTTTCTCAATGACGCCGTGATGCTGCGCGATACGATTTCGCGCGGCATTCAGGGATTGGCCCGCGATATCTTGACCCTGATCGGTCTTGGTGCAGTCATGTACTACCAGGACTGGCGCTTGGCTCTGGTCGCGACAACGGTGCTGCCTGCTGTGGCCTTTTACACGCTGGCCTTGGGCAACAAGACCGCAAAGGCTTCGCACAAGAGCATGGCGGCAACCGGAGAGCTCTCCACCCACATTTCCGAAAGTCTCGATGGCCGGCGCGTGATCAAGGCCTATGGCATGGAGAAAGAGGCGACCGACCGGGCTGGCGCCATCATTAGCACACGCCATGTATTCCTCATGAAGGGGGCGCGGGCCAAGGCTGCCGCAACCCCCGCTGCTGAAGCCGCCGCAGGGATCGGCATCGCGGTTGTGGTGGGCTATGCGGGGTATCAGAGCGTCTATGGCACGATGGGCCTCAACAATTTTGTCTCGTTCTTGGGCGCCATGATGATGGCCTATCAATCCGTGCGCGGATTATCGAGTTTTTACACCATCTTGGCCGAAGGTGAGGCATGTGCACAGCGTACCTTTGCGTTGATGGACACACCCCGCCAGATCACGGACGCCGCGGACGCGCGCACGCTGGACCTGCCGGCCGGGCTGGCACCCGCCATCACCTTTGACAACGTGGTCTTCCGCTATCGTGCCGAGAGGGCGGCCCTTAATGGGCTGCACTTCGAACTGCCCGCCGGCAAGACGGTAGCACTTGTCGGGCCGTCTGGCGCTGGTAAGAGCACCATCCTCAATCTTCTGCTGCGCTTTTATGATGTGGATGAGGGTGCCGTCAGGATCAATGGCGAGGACCTCAGGCGCTTCAGTCTCCCGTCCCTGCGGCAAGCGACCGCGTTGGTCACGCAAGAGCCTTTCCTGTTTGACGACACTATAGCTTCGAATATTTCAGTTGGGAGGCCAGGGGCCTCCATGGATGAGATCAGGGCGGCGGCCAAGGCTGCGGCGGCGGACGGTTTCATCATGGCCCAGCCTCAAGGCTATGAGGCGCGCGTTGGCGAGGGGGGCTTGCGCCTCTCAGGCGGTCAGCGGCAACGCATCGCGATCGCGCGTGCCATGCTCAAGGACGCTCCGATCTTGCTTCTGGACGAGGCAACCTCCTCCCTCGACAGCGAGAGCGAGCGCGATGTGCAGACAGCCTTGCGTGCCTTGATGCAAGGCCGCTCAACCCTCGTGATCGCCCACCGGCTGTCCACCATCATGGATGCCGACCTCATCGTAGTCATCGATGGCGGGCGGGTGGCCGAGCAGGGGCAGCATGCGGAGCTCCTGGCGCGCGGCGGGGCCTATGCGCGCCTCTATCGCGCTCAATTCACTGAGCGCCCCGACATGCCCCAAATTCTGGCTGGTGTCTGAGGCCTGGCCATGCTGAAAGCGTTTCTCAACACTGATGCGGTGCGGTTTCTCGCCAGTTGCTTCATCACGCAATATGTGCGGTTGACATGGTATTCAGGCCGCTGGACCCATCATGGAGCCACTGCCAATCAGCAGTTTTGGCAAGAGCAAAAGCCAATGATCCTGGCGCTCTGGCACGGGCGGCTGCTCATGATGTCCTGCACCTGGCCGCGGGGCTTGCCCTTCTTCATGCTCGTCTCCAAGCACCGCGATGGCCTGATTATCAGCCGCGCGATCAAGGCGCTCGGCATCGACAGCATTCGCGGCAGCGCCAAGAAACCGGGCAGCACCAAGGACAAGGGCGGCTTTTCCGCCATCCGCGAAATCATTACGACCCTAAAGACAGGTAAATCGATCGG
>DMER01000034.1:14013-15718 GCA_003451645.1 Alphaproteobacteria bacterium
GGACCCCGGATGCATGCCAGCGATGGCGTCGTAGCCATTGCCCGACTATCGGGTGTGCCCGTGATCCCTTCGGCCTGGTCCTCCAAACGCTGCTATATCGCGAAGAGCTGGGACCGCATGATGATCCCCACCCCCTTTGACCGTGGCTTTGTTGTGTGGGGAGAGCCAATCTCAGTTCCTCGCGATGCCAATGAACAGCAATTGGAAGCCGCTCGTTTGCAGATTGCGGCCGCTTTGAATGCGGTCACGCAAGAAGCAGACCGTCTGGCGGGTGTGCCTCTGATCGAGCCCGCGCCGTTGCCTGGTCCGAGTGCCATCCCGCAGGCGCAGGCATGACCCCAGTGGTAGCCAAGCGCTCGACCCTGCTCGCCCTGTATCGAGGCGCGACGTCTCTCGCTGGGCCGGTTGCAGGCCTGATCCTCCGGCGGCGGGCGGCAGGTGGCAAAGAGGATCCTGCGCGTCTCCATGAGCGATTGGGCGCACCGCAGCGGCCTCGGCCGCCCGGCGCGCTGATCTGGGTTCATGCGGCGAGCGTCGGCGAGAGTGTCTCGGTCTTGCCTCTGGTCCGCGCCATTCTGGAGGAGCGTAGCGACGCCCATGTGATGGTCACAACTGGAACGGTCACCTCTGCCCGCCTGATGGCCAACCAGCTTCCGTCTCGCGCCTTCCATCAATTTGTGCCTGTCGATCTGGCAAGCTCTGTTGACGGTTTCCTCTCGCACTGGCGGCCAGACTTAGCGCTGTGGGTTGAGTCAGAACTATGGCCCAATATGATCCTGGAGACATCGCGCCGGGGCATCGCGATGGCGCTCGTGAGTGCGCGGCTGTCTGATGGGTCCTTCAAAACTTGGGGAAGAGCGCCTGCGGCAGCTAGCCAGCTGCTCAATGCGTTTCAGGTCATCCTACCACAAGATGTGGACGTCCGTGATCGGCTCAAATCTCTTGGCGCTCACAATCTGGGCGAGGTCAGTAACCTCAAACTGTGGGCAGAACCATTAAGCGCGGATCCTGCTGCGTTAGACGCGCTGCAGGCCCAGATCGGTACCCGGCCGCTCTGGCTTGCCGCCAGCACGCATGAGGGTGAGGAGTTGCTTGCCGCGCGCCTGCATCGCTCTTTGGCGCACGATATTTCAGGCTTGCTAACCCTTATTGTTCCTCGCCATCCCAAACGGGGCGATGACATTGCCACAGCACTTCGCCAAGAAGGCTTCGCTCTCGCCCGCCGCAGCCAGGGGGAGCCAATAGGCCCGCAGACCGCGCTTTACCTGGCTGATACGCTTGGCGAGATGGGTCTCTTTTATCGCGTGGCGCCCGTGGTCTTGATGGGGAAGACTCTCATTGGCCAGGGCGGCCAAAATCCGCTAGAACCCGCGCGCCTGGGGGCTGCCATCCTGTCCGGTCCCCATATCGGAAATTTTGACGCGGTATTCATGATGTTGGCCAAGGCAAAGGGGGCGGAAATCTTGCCTGATTCCACTCAAGTGGAGGTAGCCCTGCGACGACTTTTGGGCGATCCGGCGGCGGCCCGCGCCATGGGCGGGCGTGCTCAGGCCGTGGCAGGCGATCCCAGACCGCTCTTGCAGACCATGGAGGCCTTGCGTCCTATGCTGAGGAGCCTGCCGCTTGATGCGCGCCCCTGAGTTTTGGACCTCTTCAACACTTGCCAGCCGAGCCGCCGCATGGGCATTGAGTCCCCTTGGCAACT
>DMER01000034.1:15934-23580 GCA_003451645.1 Alphaproteobacteria bacterium
TGGCAACTTGTACGATTGGGGCGGCCGCATTAAACAATGGCGGACCCAGCCGCAGCGCTTGCCCGCCCGCGTGCTTTGCGTCGGCAACTTGACCGTTGGCGGGACTGGTAAGACACCCGTGGCTCTGGCCATTGGAGCCCTGCTCGCCAAGCGCCAAGAGCCCTTTGCCTTTTTGAGCCGCGGATATCGTGGAACTTTGTCTCAGCCGGCCATTGTCGATCCTGCCCGCCACAGTGCCTCTGAGGTCGGTGATGAGCCCTTGCTTCTCGCGCGCCATGGGATGACGGTTGTGTCGGCCGATCGGGTCGCAGGCGCCTGGATTGCAGTGCAGCATGGCGCGCGCACCATCATCATGGATGATGGCTTTCAAAACCCTGGGCTGGTCAAGGATGTCAGCCTCATCGTTGTGGATACGCACTCCCATTTCGGCAATGGCTTTGTCATTCCCGCAGGCCCGTTGCGCGAGCCAATAGCGCGCGGCCTCGCCCGCGCTCAAGGGGTCGTGCTGATGGGTGATGGCGCCTCTATCGCCACCAGCCTCCCCCAATTGCGTGTCAGCATCGTACCCTCTGCCGAAGCGCAAGCGAGTGTCGAGGGCAAAAAGGTCGCGGCCTTTGCAGGCATTGGCCGGCCGGAGAAATTCTTTGCGACCTTGAAAGCTGCAGGCGCGCAGGTCGTTCTTGCGCACGCCTTTGCGGATCACTATGCGTTTCAGGCGTCCGACTGGCGAGCGTTGCGTGAGGAAGCTGTTGAGTACGGCGCCACCTTGGTCACCACCGAAAAGGACTGGGTGCGGCTCGAAGCCGCTTGGCGTGCCGAAGTCATGGCCTTTCCTGTCGAAGCCCAGTTTGAAGATACGCCCGCCCTGGAGCAATTGTTAGGACTGTCATGAACGCTGCCGAACCCAAGCCTTTAAGCCGCCAACCAACCTTTGGGTGGGGTGAGCGAAAACACAAGTGGTGGGAATATATCCTTTACCCGATTGAGTACGCCGCCTTTCGGTCAATCATGGCGCTATTTTGGGTACTCGGCTTGGAAAGGGCCTCTGATCTCGGCGGCTGGATCGCCCGCTCCATCGGGCCCAAAATGCCCGTATCACGACGGGCGCAGCGGGCCTTGATTCTCGCAATGCCTGATCTCACCGCGGATCAGCGCGCCGATATCATCCGTCGCATGTGGGACAATTTGGGCCGCACCTTTGGAGAGTACCCCCATCTCGACAAGTTTTGGGCCATCAAACCAGGCGCGCGCATCGAGATCGAGAACCTTGCCATCGCGCATGAAGCGGTGGCCAAGGGCCACGGCGCTTTGTTTGTCTCTGGGCACTTCGGTAACTGGGAGATCATGCCGCGCTGCATAAAGGATGCGGGCCTTGAAGGCGGGATTGTCTACCGGGCCACCAATAATCCGCTGGTCGACCACTGGATCACGACCCAGCGCCAGACCCATATTCTTCCCAATATGGCGCCAAAGGGCCCGGAGGGTGCACGCATCATTTTGCAACTGCTCAAGCGCAACGCGATGATCGCGATGCTTGTTGATCAAAAGCTCAATACGGGGATTGAGGTGCCTCTGTTCGGCCATCCTGCCATGACGGCGCCTGCAGCGGCTCATCTCTCGCTCAAATACGGCGCGCCTGTTGTTCCCGTCTTCAATCAGCGTCTGCCGGGATCGCGCTTCCGTGTAACCATCCATCCACCTGTTACCGTGACGCCGTCAGGCGATCGTGCCGCCGATGTGATGGCGTTGACGCTTAAGCTTAACCAATTTCTGGAGGCCCGCATCCGTGAGGCGCCCGAGATGTGGCTCTGGCTGCACAATCGCTGGTCCAAAGAGCTGACCAAAGCAATCCCTTTGGCAAAGTAGCAACGCGACCCGAGCGCCCGAACCTATTTCTACGGAGTCGCAGCGCAATCGCCAATCTCGGTCCCATCCTTCTTGGTTGACAGCGCTTAGATGTGGCTATTTATGCTGCGCCAGCAACGGATTGGGTCGACCGGCGCTTTTGGAGTGACGCCTCGCACCCGCGTGGCATTACGGCTGCGGTCTTGGCAGATTATGGTGGCTCGCTTTTGGAACTGCGCGTGTGAGTGCCTCGCGTCTTTCCATGTCTCAGTCTTGCCGCCCTTTTGTATCTAGCCAATCCTTCAGCCTGAGCAGGTGTTGTGCCAGGGTCGTCAAGTCGTGCGGAGCCCACTCTTCAAAAGCCGGCGCAAAGAGCGGCGCAAGCTGCTCCAGAGCCTTCTGGT
This sequence comes from Alphaproteobacteria bacterium, assembly GCA_003451645.1. Lineage (GTDB taxonomy): Bacteria > Pseudomonadota > Alphaproteobacteria > Micropepsales > Micropepsaceae > DMER01. The sequence goes on from DMER01000034.1 coordinate 18,184, forward strand.
GCGCGCGTTGCCCCTTGGGTGTCAACACCAGCAGTTTCACCCGTCTATCATGCGTCGCGGGTACGACTCGCAAGAGGCCATGCGCGATCATCTTCTGGATTGTCTTGGTAATCCCAGGCTGCGGCTGCTGCATGGCCCGTGCAACGCTGGACACTGTTTTGGCCTCTTCTGCGGGCCTGCGTACGAAGTGATTCAAGAGCACAAATTGCGGAAAGGACACCCCAACCGCTTTGAGCCCCCTCGAAGCACGCGTCCGGGCGAGATGCTCGATGATCCCAACAAACGTCAGAATATCATAGCCGAGCCGCGCGACGTCTGGTGGACTGGGTGCTTGCATCCCTGGAGCATGTCATGTCCGCAAGAGATCTGACAATGCGCGGCGTGGTGCTAGCGTTGCGCGTGCGGCTGTTCCGATACGATAAAACATTTGAACGGTTGAGGCCGGCGGCACGTTCAGTAGTGTTTTGATCTCTTGATAGGGCTCTGCCATTTCGACGAATTCTTGCAGCACCTGACTCAGCGGTCCTTGCGTTAGACCCAAACCCGCTGCCATTAACGCGCCGCGCACATAAGCCCGGCCCGCAGCCAATTGCGTCAAGCGGTCATTGTTTTGGGTGATTAGCCAAGCAAAGCTTGCGGTACCAGCCAGTTGCGGATCGATTTGTGCACGCGCTTGACCACGGCCAAATTCGTCAAACGCGGTTTCCCGGCTGAAGAAGCCCAGGGTGCTGACCCACCAAATGAACGGTCCGTGCAAGGATATTCCATCGCGGTGCTTGAGGATCTCAGGCCCTGTGATACGGAAGACGTCAACACTCTCCCGAAAGGCGCGATCCGTATTGACCTCGATATCCCAGCCGCGTTTGGCCAGTGCTCTGAGGCTTACCAAGCGGCTTGCCTCCGCGGTCCAGCCAAACTCAACGCCCGGCTCGTTAATCGCGGCACCAATCTTTCCTGCCTGATCGGCGCTCAACGGTACTTCGCTATAGGCACCTCGATTGGTTTGGCGCTGAAGAACATGCACAAACAGGGGATCGGGCGATATGCTCTCGTCCTTGCTCAGAACGATACGCGCGAGTGGCGCATCCCCGACTTGACCATCCGCCCAAGGACCATCAGGAAAGTACGTGATGCCGGCTCGGAATCCTTGCGCAGCGGCAGCCATGCGGAGCAGCTCAAGGAAAGCCCCGCAGCCGATGGTGATTTGCCGAGAAGGTGGGTCAGTGTGCGGCAATAGGCGCGTCCGGTCGACAGAAAGGGTGATCGCGTCCGCCTGACGCAAATCTGCGATCCAAGGCTGCTTGTTGTGCGGATTGGGCGCCAAAAGAGCGAAAGCAAGACACTTCTCGCGCGGATCGGTGATCGAACCATCGGGCCCGGTCCAGGCCACAACAGCCTCCGGCGGCATGGGATCGCACTGACGCAAGCCAATCACACTCGCAGCGCCAATCACCGCCGTTCCGCCCAGAATCTTTACGAAAGTTCGCCGGGATTGCGTCATGCTAGCCTCCTTGAGGATGCCACAACATTATACATTCCATGGAATGTAGTCAAGCGTCACCTGTAAGAGCCTTTCCCGCCCCCCCGGTCCGGAGATTATTTTTTGTCATCGTGTGCCAATTGACTTGCTGAAAGTGGAGGTCTTGGATAGACGGGCAGTACAGGTGCTCACCACACACGACACAGAAGGTATGGCCAGCAAGGATTTCATCGGATACCCCAAACTCATGGACAAGGCGCTGAGGGCCTTGGTTCGCGATGTCTTGGGCCATGCTGCGCGTCAGGGCCTAATGGGAAATCACCACTTCCTGATCACCTTTGCGACCAACGCCCCCGGGGTTCAGATTTCGCGCAACTTGGCGGACCGGTACCCTGAGGAGATGACAATCGTCCTCCAACACAAGTTTTGGGGGCTTCAAGCGGACGAGAACGGGTTTCAAGTAACTCTCACCTTCAACAAGGTGCCGGAGGAACTGGTAATCCCCTTTGACGCCATCCTGAAGTTCGCAGACCCAAGTCAGGATTTCGGGTTTGCCCTAAAGCCATCGGACAACGTGGCGCAGCCGAAACCTTCCAAGGACGTCCCGCCAGCGCCAACCACACACGCGCAGGAGCCTGATTCTGTTGGAGGCCTTGCCGCACAGCCAGCCCCCACCGTTGTCAGCTTGGATGCCTTCCGCAAAAAGTAACGGATAACCCAAGCCCTCTTGCAATTCTTGCGCGGGCCCACATCAATGCGCCCCACTCCGCAAACAATCCTATTCCAACCCACGGCATGGAACGATCTACGATGGTGAAGACTCGCACAGAAACCGATAGTTTTGGTCCGATCGAGGTGGACGCAACGCGCTACTGGGGCGCGCAGACCCAACGCTCCTTGCAGAATTTCAAGATTTCCGACGAGCGCATGCCCGTGGCCCTTATACGCGCCTTCGGCGCTATCAAGCAGGCCGCCGCCAAGGCAAACATGCAACTCAAGACGCGCGTCGACAAGACAATTGGAGCAGCAATCATCACCGCCGCTCAAGAAGTCATCGATGGAAAATTGGACGACCACTTTCCGCTGGTCGTCTGGCAAACCGGCTCTGGCACGCAGACCAACATGAATGTCAACGAAGTGATTTCCAACCGCGCGATCGAGATTCTGGGCGGGACAATGGGATCAAAAAAGCCAGTCAATCCGAACGACCATGTCAATGAGAGCCAATCCTCAAACGACTGCTTTCCGACCGCCATGCATGTTGCCACAGTTGCGCAGACCCATGAACGGCTCATCCCAGGGCTCAAACACCTGCAAAAGGCACTCAACGCCAAGGCAAAAAAATTCGCCAAACTCATCAAGATCGGCCGTACGCATCTGCAAGATGCTACGCCCGTCACGCTTGGCCAGGAATTCTCCGGCTACGCCGCCCAACTAGAGTTGAGCCTAGCCCGGATCAATGCGGCGCTGCCGCACTTGTACCCATTGGCACAAGGGGGAACAGCGGTAGGCACAGGCTTAAACGCACCCAAAGGCTTTGCAGAGAAATTTGCGTCGGAACTGAAGAAGCTTACTGGCTATCCCTTTGTATCTGCGCCGAACAAGTTCGAAGCGATGGCAGCACATGATGCGATGGTCGAGTTCTCTGGCGTGCTCAACACCATCGCGTGCTCTTTGTTCAAGATCGCCAGTGACATCCGCCTGATGGGGTCCGGCCCGCGCTCGGGCCTCGGCGAGATCTTGCTCCCCGAAAATGAGCCTGGTTCTTCGATCATGCCAGGCAAGGTCAACCCAACGCAGTGCGAGGCACTGACCATGGCTTGCGTGCAGGTGATGGGCAATCACACGGCAGTGACCATCGGAGGCTCGCAAGGACACTTTGAGCTCAATGTGTTCAAACCTGTGATAATTCACAACGTGCTGCACTCTATCCGCCTGTTAGGGGACGCAAGCGTCAGCTTCACTGATCATTGCGTTACGGGGATTGAACCCAATAAGCCACAATTAAAAGCACTTCTCGACCGCTCGCTCATGCTAGTCACCGCTCTCAATCCAAAGATCGGTTATGACAATGCGGCGAAGATCGCTAAAGCTGCGCACAAAAATGGCACGACCTTGCGCGAGGAGGCGCTTGCCTCAGGTCTGATAAGCGCCGCCGACTTCGATGCGATCGTCCGTCCAGAGATCATGATCGGAGAGTGACCGGTTTGGCGGCAAATTCTTCAGGAGCTAAGGCGCGCGAAAAGCGGTCTTGGTCGATTGCGGGCCACCGCACGTCCATCGCCTTGGAGCCTGAGTTTTGGGAAGCTTTGGAGAGCTTGGCACAAAGCCGCGGCACGTCACTTTCAGTGCTTGTGGAGTCTACGGATAAATCCCGTCACGACCGGCTCCCCCTTGCCGCCATGCTAAGGCTGGCGGCACTCCGGCACTATAAAGAAAGGCTGGCGCAGGTTGCGCCAGCCTCGGTCACTTAAACAACGTCTTCAATACTTATTTCGCAGGCGGCAAGAGGACGGTGTCGATCGCATGGATCACACCGTTGCTGGTGTAAACGTCAGCAACAATGACCGTAGCATCGTTGACCTTGACGCCCTTGGTCCCATCGACCTTTACAGTCGCACCTTGAACTGTCTTCGCGTCAAGTGTCTTGCCGGCCAAGTCCGTCGACTTGGTCTTACCAGCCAGCACGTGATAGGTCAGTATGCCGACGAGCTTGTCTTTGTTTTCAGGCTTCAGAAGATTGTCGACCGTGCCTGCGGGCAGCTTGGCAAACGCGTCGTTCGTTGGTGCGAACACCGTGAATGGCCCAGGCCCCTTCAAGGTCTCGACCAGCCCAGCAGCCTTTACGGCTGCGACCAGGGTTGAGAAGCGCGCATCACCTGCGGCAGTATCGACGATGTCCTTCTTGGCGCCGCCAGCATTTGCGGGGGCGATTAGCAAGGACGCGGCAAGCGCAAAGCCCGCCAGTTTGGCAATGAGAGACATAAGGTAGCTTCCTGTTTGGGCGCACATATCCGCAGGGGTCGATGCCCCTGTTGACCGGCGCAAGTTTCTGGACATAACTTTAAGAGTGCCCTTCGCTGACGGTTTCGCCAGTGTTGAACGGCAGTGATACGCTCTCGATCCGCATGCGGATCAGCTGATGTTACCCTACTTCGCGTTCACACATTTATGTGAACGAGAACGAGATGGTACGATTTTCACGCCTCGAGGATTCAACCGGTCATGGCCGAGATCGTCAATTTGCGTAGAGTCCGGAAGGCAAAGTCACGCGCGGCAAAGCAGGATGAAGCCGCCGCCAATCGGATCAAATTTGGGCAATCGAAGGCGGTTGCACAGCTGGAGACTGCGCGGCGCACGCAGGGCGAACGCATTCTTGACAATGCAAAGATTGAACAATTGAGCCCTTTGCCGCGAAATACTGAGGACAAGTCCACCGATAATGCGTGACCGATTGCGGGGTACGACATTATCCTGCGGCCATGACGCAAAACCTGCACAAGAATTTTGACGACCCTTACGCACTCTCCGCGCCAGAGGCAAAGGCGGGACCCGCCTATCTCAAGGGCCTAAATGACGAACAACGCGAGGCGGTTCTCACCGCCGATGGACCTGTGCTCATTCTAGCGGGCGCTGGCACTGGCAAGACCAGGGTGCTCACCACGCGACTAGCACATCTGATCGCCAGCCAGCGGGCCCGGGCTTCAGAGGTATTGGCCGTCACTTTTACGAACAAGGCCGCGCGTGAGATGATTGAGCGCACTGGGGCACTCATTGGCCGCGCAGTCGCGGGGATGCCTTGGCTTGGAACGTTTCACTCGATAGGCGCCAAGATCTTGCGCAGCCATGCTGAGCTTGTTGGCCTCAAGTCCAATTTCACGATTCTCGACGATGACGATCAGCTGCGCCTGCTAAAG
>DMER01000034.1:23799-24092 GCA_003451645.1 Alphaproteobacteria bacterium
CTGCTAAAGCAAGTCATGGAAGCAGCAAACATCGACGAGAAGCGCTGGCCGCCCAGAGCGCTCCACGCGATGATCGACCGTTGGAAGAATCGCGGACTTACCCCGACCGACGTGCCCGCGCAGGAGGACGCACAATTCGCTAATGGCCAGGCAGTCGCGCTCTATACGGCGTATCAGGCGCGGCTAAAGCAACTGAACGCCGCCGACTTCGGCGACCTTTTGGTCGATTGCATTTCCCTTTTTCGTCAGCAGACGGATGTTCTTGCCGAGTATCAGCGCCGCTTCGCCTATCT
>DMER01000244.1:0-336 GCA_003451645.1 Alphaproteobacteria bacterium
TCACAGGTTCAATCCCTGTCGCGTCCACCATTCTCCACGAAACAGTCCGCTTTAGGCTGCTGGGATGGAGACACTGTTGCGCCCTGTTTGCGGGCACGTGTCGCGACCGGTGGCGGCCGCGTTGGCTGGGATCACAACTGGTTCCTGATCTGGAGCGGACAAGATCAACGCGACAGGAATCCCGCCATGGCAGACCAAAGAGGTCTGGGTGCCCGAGGCATCGGTGCTGATGTCCAGCATCTGTACCGCGCCATTCGCATGCACAACATTGGATTTGAGCGCACTGCACAAGGTGCCATTGGCGAGCGCTTCCGCGGCGGCCTTGGCCTGCTCCTG
>DMER01000244.1:595-771 GCA_003451645.1 Alphaproteobacteria bacterium
CGCCGTCGATTGCAAAAGCGCGCAGATTTTCGTCCTGATAGGCCACGACTCCGGAGGGCGCCTCGAAGTCTGCGATGGCCACACCCGACACGGGCTTTCCCACGGCCATAAAGGTCATGGCCGAAGACGCCAGTGCAAATGCCGACAACGACAGAATTTTCAACCCAATGGCCATC
>DMER01000244.1:1033-1411 GCA_003451645.1 Alphaproteobacteria bacterium
TTGGAAAAGACCCATAAAGAGTGGGCCCTTTGTGCCCCGGACCCAAGTTAAGACTTTGTAACCCCCATCGCGTTTCCTTGAACGTTTTGGCGGGGATGTCAGGTCGACGGTAACGCGCGCAAGGCCTGACCAGCTTTGGGGTGACCCAGGCGGTCGGCTTCGCGGAAACGGCTTGTGGCCAATCTTTGGTTGCGGGCAAGGCCAACGCCATCCCGGTACATGCAGCCCAACATGAAGGCCGCGTCAGCGATGCCTCCCTCGCTGCCTGCACGCGAGAGCCAGCGGACGGCTTCCTGCGGGTCGCGGTCGATATAGCGGCCGACAATGAGCAGGCGGCCATAATTGTACTGAGACACCGGGTTCTTGGCGTCCCGCGCA
>DMER01000244.1:1593-13684 GCA_003451645.1 Alphaproteobacteria bacterium
GGTTCTTGGCGTCCCGCGCAGCACGCAGCATCAGGCGCTCGAATTGGCGGGTAGAGAGTTGGCCTGTTCCGGCGTTGCGGATCGAGCGCTGAAACGCGCTGATGGCGCGCGCGGTTTGGGGGCCGAAATCGCCATTGATCCGCCCGCGATAGAAACCGGTTGCCTGCAGAGCTTGCTGCACGATCTGGGTGTCGACGGTCGAGGCATTGAGGTTGATCAGATTGCCGCGCTTCGTGCCCAGATAATTGGGTTGCAGGCTTTGCTCTGACTGCTTTGGTGCGGGCCTTACCTCCTCAGCGGGCTCTTCATCGTCATCCTTCGTCGCCTGTTTGACGGGTGCGGCAGCCTTGGGGGTAGCGGGCTTGGCCTCGGCTTGTTCATCCTTGGCCGGGGCTAGAGGAGCCGCCTTTTCCGGCTCGTTGAATGCACCGGCGGAAACCTTGCTAATGCCTTCAGCCTTCAGCCATTCAACAGCCGCGCGCTGAGCCGCTGCGATTTGCGGCGGTTCCAAGCCGGAGACAAGATTGTCCCGTGCGGCAGCCGCGTCCTTTGCGCCCAAAAACGCCGCCAATACATAGTATTTTAGGGCCTCGACCTTGTTCTCCGGCAGCAGCTTGCCCTCGCGGTAAAGGCCACCGAGTTTCTGCAGGCCCGAAGCCCCGTCGGCCTTGAAGCGGCCATCGAGTTCGCGATGGACTTGGAAGAGGTCGGCTTCGGTCAAATAGCGGCGCACAGTTTGCGCGGACGCCGTCGCCTCGGCTTTGACGTCGCTGAGGTCCGGCAATGATGCTCCGGTCAGTGTACGCTCGGGCGCGCCGCCTTTGAGCTCCGCCGGATTGGTCGCAGCGGCCAGGAACCATCGATAGGCTTGTGCGAAATCCTGCGGGACGCGGCGGCCGTCTTTATACAGGTCGCCCAATTGTTTTTGCGAGCGCAGATCGCCCGCTTGTGCGGCGGCGGTCCACTCTGCCACAGCCTTGTCGATCTGGCGGGCATCATAGGCTCTGAGGCCATCATAAAAATCGGGCGCCGTGGCTGCTTGGGCGAGGTCCAAGGTACCAACGATCCCAAAGGCCAAAGCCGCCATCCCTAAACGCTGCACGGTTACCATTCGCACCTCTGACGCCCACCATTTGCCGCTGTCGCCAATACCTCGCCATATGTCTGGGCGGGGCCGGCTCGTTCCTACCGCAAAGTCTCCGGAACGCTCAGTCGGCGTTAACATCTGAGCGCAAAATAGCGCAACGGCGGTTGCGACGCTATGGGCCACATTAACGGGATGCCCACTTTCTTGAACCGGCGGAGATTTGGCCGGTGGTCATTCTTGTGTCCGGCATCACAGAAATTTCTTGTTATTGACGGGCTTTGCCAAATAACTAACAAATTGTTGCTATTCAATTTGCAGTGATTCCACCCCCGCTTCGTTACCGTTTGGCCCCTGGGAGCCCCTCGACATGCAAAGATCGTTAATCATCGCCGGCGTCGTGCTTGGCGTTGCTGGCGCCTCTTATCTTGGTTACCGCGCAGTCACCGGGTCCGGCACGAAGACCCCAGACAGCCAACAAACCCAGGCAGGTGGCGGGGCGCGGGTCGATGGTCCCTCTACAGTCGCAGGCGAGGCGCCCTCCCCCTATTTCGCCTTCCGGCGGGTCGAGGTCGAGACTAGTGGGGAGCAGGCCGAAGGCTGTATCGTCTTCACGCGCAGGCTCGATGCCTCCGGCAAGACCCGGTATGAGGACTATGTCAAGATTGATCCGGAAACGTCTTTTTCCGTTCGTGTGTCGGAGCACCGGCTTTGCTTGCAAGGACTGGCCTTTGGGCAGACCTATTCGGTTGAGTTGAAGAAGGGCTTGCCTGCGCAAAAGGGCGAGAAAGAGGAAAAGCTGGATGCGCCGGAAACCGTCACGGTTGAGTTGCGCGATAAGCCCTCGCTGGTCGAGTTTGGTACGGGCCTGATCCTGCCGCGTGACGCCGCCGATGGCGTGCCCATCAACACCGTCAACATCAACAAGCTAGACGTGCAGGTCATGCGCGTTGGTGCGCGGCTGCTGTCGCAACTGCAAACCGGCTTGGTCGATCAGCGGCAGTTCTACCGGTACGATTCCGACGACATCGAGAACGAGAAGGGTGCCGTGATCTGGACCGGGCAAATGGATGTGACGCCATCGCCCAAAAACCAGTCGGCAACGACGCTCTTCCCTTTGCGCAAGGCGCTGGCGGACAACAAGAATCCGGGCGTCTATCTGATCGTGGCGCGCGACGCGCGGGACACTGACACCACCAGTTCGGATGCGGAATATGCACCGCAATCCGCGCAATTCGTGGTCGACACCAATATCGGCCTGACCACCTTTACCGGCGCCGATGGCTTGAGCGTCTATGCGCGCAATTTGTCGACCGGCGCGCCCATGTCGGGGGTCGAGCTGGCACTTGTTGCCCGCAATAACGAGGAGCTTGAGCGCATCAAAACGGATGGCTCGGGCAAGGCGCAATTTGGCGCCGGGCAAATGCGCGGCAAGGGCGGCATGGAGCCCGTCATGCTGATGGCTTATGGCAGCGATCAGGACTTTGCGTTCCTGGATCTGCGCCGTCCGGCGCATGACTTGACGGATCGCGGCGTTGAGGGCCGCGCCACACCGCGCCAACTGGACGCCTATCTGTACACGGACCGCGGCATTTACCGGCCCGGCGAGACGGTGCAGCTGGTCACCATGCTGCGTGATCAGCAGGCCAATGCGGGCGAGAACACGCCATTGACCTTTATTCTTCAGCGTCCGGACGGCTTGGAAAGCCGGCGCTTTGTGGCCAATGAGCAGGCGGCTGGCGGCGTGCATTTGCCGGTGGTCATCACAGCCTCCGCGCCGCGCGGCCGCTGGTCGATCTCGGCCTATGTGGACCCGAAGGACGATCCCGTTGGCCGGGTGAGCTTTGATGTCTCGGATTTCGTGCCGCAGAAACTAAAAGTGACGCTTGAGCCCACCGCCAAATTCGTGAAGCCAGGTGATACGCTGACCATCAACACTACGGGCCGGTTCCTTTATGGCGCGCCGGGTTCGGGCCTCAATGGCGAGGGCACGGTTACGATCAAGGCGGACAGCAATCCGTTCGGCGACATCGCCGCGCTCAAAGGCTATCAGTGGGGCAAAGTTGACGAGACCTTCGAAGGCTCGCAAGTGACCATGCAAGTAGGCCAGACGAATGCCGAGGGCCGCACCCAAGCAACAGCGGCGATCGAGGCCGATAGCGCGGTGACGCTGCCGCTGATGGCCGATATCACGGTGGCACTGTACGAGCCAGGCGGGCGGACCACGCCTGATCAGGTCATGGTGCCAATCCGCACCCGCGATGTGATGGTTGGTGTGCGCGCGACTTTTGATAATGCCTCGATCCCTGAAGGCACGCAGGCCAATTTCGAGGTTGTCAGCGTTGACGCCGAAGGCCGGATGATCGCCAAGCCCGTCACTTGGGAGCTGGTGCGCGAAGAGACCGATTACCAATGGTACCAGGTCGATAATGCCTGGAAGTATGAGCGCGTTGTGCGCGACCGCATCGTTGACGGCGGGCGCATGACGCTCTCAGCGCAGACGCCCGGCAAGGTCGTATCGCCTGGCCTGCCCTGGGGTAGCTACCGCTTGACACTGGCCGAACCTGAGAGCGGGGCGATCACGTCCGTGCGCTTCTGGTCTGGCTGGGGCGCGGGCAGCGCGGGCGACCGTCCGGACCGGGTGGCGGTGTCCGCGGATAAGCCCGCCTATAATCCGGGAGACAACGCGACCATCGATATTCGTCCGCCCTCGGATGGCAAGGCGCTGATCGTCGTCGCCTCCAACAAGATTCATTGGGAGCGTCAGGTCGACGTCTCGGCCTCGGGCACCAAGGTCACGATCCCCACATCCGCCGATTGGGGGGCGGGCGCCTATGCGATGGTCACGCATTACCGTCCGCTCAAGCAAACGGCCGTGCGGGCGCCGGTGCGCTCCATTGGTGTTGCCTGGCTGGGGATCGACCCCAAGCCGCGCACGCTCAAGGTTGATCTGGGCACGCCGCAAAAGATCACGCCGCGCCGCAAGATCGCGGTTCCGGTGACGGTTGAGAATGCGGGCCGCGGCGAGACGGTGCATGTCAGCCTCGCGGCGGTCGATGAGGGCATCCTGCAAATCACTGACTTCAAGTCGCCGGACCCGGCGCAACACTTCCTGGGCAAACGGCGCTTGGGCCTTGAGATGCGGGACGATTATGGCCGCTTGATCGAGGCGCAGAATGCGATCGTGGGCGAGCTGCGCACCGGCGGTGACGGCATTGGCGGGCGCAATCTCGCTGTGGTGCCGCAAAAGAATGTGGCCTTGTTTGCCGGGATCATCACGCTGAACAATGAGGGCCGGGGCACGTTCGAACTCGACGTGCCGGACTTCAATGGTGAGCTGCGCTTGATGGCAGTGGCCTACACGCCGACGCGGATGGGCCATGCGGAAAAGCCGCTGACCGTGCGCGATCCGGTCGTGGCCGAATTGGTGCTGCCGCGCTTCTTGGCCCCTGGCGATCAGGGGCAGGTTGCCTTGAACATGCACAATGTGGAGGGCGCCTCTGGCAGCTACAAGGCGCGGGTCAGCGCTTCGGGTGCGGCTGGTGTCCCTGGCGGTACGAGCATTGTGGATGCGGCGCTCGCCAATAATGAGCGGCGCTTGCTGCCCATCGCGCTCAACGGCGCGGATCGCGGGATCGGAACCATCACTCTTGCGGTCGAAGGGCCGGGTGGCTTTAAGGTCAGCCGCGATTATCCAATTGAGGTGCGCGATCCGCAATTGCCTCTGGCGACGGAAGAAGTGGCGCTGCTGGGTGCGGGTCAAGACGCCAAGGTTGGCCCTGAAATTCTCGCCAATTTCGCCAAAGGCACCGCCAAGGCCGCGATCACGGTCACCGGCGCGCGCGGCTTCGACGACATTCCTGGGCAATTGCGCTGGCTCGACCGCTATCCTTATGGGTGCGTCGAGCAAACGGTCAGCCGGGCATATCCGCTGGTCTTCTACAATGACCTCGCCAAGTTTGCGGGCCTCAAATCCGACACTGAGCTCAAAGGCCGTGTGCAGGATGCGGTCTATAAGGTCCTCGACATGCAGACCTATGGCGGCGCGTTTGGCATGTGGAGCGCCATCTCGGATGAGGCCGACCCCTATATGGGCATCTTCGCACTCGACTTCCTGATGAATGCACGGGGGCAGAAATACACCGTGCCGAATGAGGGGCTGGAGCGCTCGCTCAAATGGGCGCGCAGCGTGGCTGGCAATGACAGCAACAATGATCTGGCGCGCGCCTATGCGTTCCATATCTTGGCGCGGTCAGGTCAACTCAACCCATCGGAGCTGCGCTATTTCAGCGATACGCGGGTTGAGGGCATGACCAACGCCATGGGCCTGGGCTTCCTTGGCGCGGCACTGACCTCAGTCGGCGACCGGGCGCGTGCGGCGGGTGCCTTCACCAAAGCGCGCGATGTGGCCTTGTCGGCGGACCCGGTCAAATATGGCCGCGATGTCTATGGCTCGCTGTTGCGCGACACGGCCGGTCTGACCGCGATGGCTGCCGAGGCTGAGCAAGTGTCGCTGGTGCCAGCCTTGCTGCAACGGGTCGTGAATTTCAGCCCCAAGCTGAACTACACGACCACGCAGGAGAAGGCCTGGATGATCCTGGCCGCGCACGCGATCGAAGCCAACGCGCCGCCCGTAGCCGTGGCCGTGACCGGGGCTGACTTTGTGCCGGTCAAGGGCCGCAATGTGCGCATCGATGCGAGCGAGGCGCAGCTCAACACCGGCATCGGGATCAAGAACACCGGGCAAAAGGACCTGTGGCGGATCGTGTCGGCGGAAGGCATTCCGGCGCAGCCACTGCCGCCGGAGCAAAGCGGCGTCACCTTGGAGAAGAGGATACTGAACATGGACGGTACTCCGGCCGTCCTTGCGGATGCAAAGCAGAATGACCGCTTCATCGTGGTCCTGAACGGCGACATGCGCGACAATCGCGTGCGTCAGATGGCGATCCTCGACCTCTTGCCGGCGGGTTTTGAGATCGAGGGCGTGGTCCAGCGCAATGAGAACGGCACAACGGTCTATCCGTTCCTGCCGTCTCTGGCGGTGGCAAACGTCCAAGAGGCTCGTGACGACCGCTATGTCGCGACCTTCACCATTGGCACGGGCTATGAGCCCACCGATCCTAAGGAGCGGGCGAAGCTGAAGAACCCGACTTTCCGCTTTGCCTATATTGTCAGAGCAACGATCCCGGGGACCTATAAGGTGCCCGCGGGGTTGGTCGAAGATATGTATGCGCCAGACATCAAGGCGCGCACTGGCATGGGTGATGTGAGGATTGCGCTTCAGTAGGTTCCTGAATGGACTGCAACGGTGGGGGGCGCGGTGGTCCGCGCCCTTCATTATTGGAGGATTCAGTTTTTTGGGCCTGCTGTTTGCTATTCTGGTAGCAGACCGCCTGAACCCGCCTCCTCTGCAAAGGGCGCAAACGCGGTCCGTTGTTGTCGCTGACCGCCATGGGGAAGTGCTTCGCACCTTTCTTGCCCGTGATGGCGCATGGCGCCTGCCGGTGCGCCACCAAGATGTCGATCCACGCTTCATCCGCTATCTGATGGCTTGGGAGGATCAGCGCTTCGGCGCGCATCCAGGCGTCGACCCGTTTGCGCTTTTGAGGGCCGCCTATCAGCTCGCGCGCGACACCCGTATTGTCTCAGGCGGCTCGACCTTGACGATGCAGGCGGCAAGGCTGCTCGAGCCGAGGCCGCGCACGCTTCTGGCCAAGGCGCAACAAATCCTGCGTGCGGTGCAGATCGATGCGCATTTGAGCAAGGGCGAGGTGCTGGACCTCTATCTGACGCTCGCACCCTATGGCGGCAATTTGGAAGGCATTCGTGCGGCCTCGCTCGCCTGGTTCGGAAAGGAGCCGAAGGTTCTCACAACTGGCGAGGCCGCACTGCTGGTGGCGCTGCCGCAATCGCCCGAGCGCAGACGGCCCGACCGGTTCCCAAAAATGGCAAAGGCCGCGCGCGACCGCATTCTGCAGACCCTCGCGGACCGCGGCCATATCACGCAGACCGAGGCGCGTGAGGCGATGGCCGAGCCTATCCCGGAGCGGCGCATCCCCTTTCCCTTTTTGGCGCCCCACTTAAGCGAGCGCCTGGCGCGCAGTGCGCCCGCGTCGACGGCCACGGTGCGCGCGACCCTCGACCGTACCGTGCAGATGAAGCTGGAGGACCTAGCGCGGCGGGAGTCGCGCTTTGTCGATGATATGGCGACCATTGCCGTAATCGCCGTCGACACCGCGAGCGGGCAGGTCATTGGGCATTTGGGCGGTCATGATTTCTGGGGCGTGGCGGGGCAGATTGACCTGACGCGGCGGGCGCGATCGCCTGGCTCAACATTGAAGCCTTTCATTTATGGGCTGGCGTTTGACGATCTGATGATCCATCCGCTGACGCTCATCGATGATAAGCCCACCGTGTTTGGCGACTATGCGCCGCGCAATTTCGATCGCGCCTTTCAGGGCACCGTCTCGATCACGCAAGCCCTTCAGATGTCGCTCAATGTTCCCGCCGTGGCACTGCTCGATCGGGTGGGGCCGCTCAAACTTGCTGGGCGGCTGCGCGATGCGGGGGCCACACTTGTGTTCCCCACACGCGGCGCGGTGCCATCATTGCCGCTAGCCCTGGGCGGGGTCGGGATCAGCCTTGAGGACCTGACGACGCTCTATGCCGCCATACCGGGAGGCGGTGTCGTGCGGCCCTTGCGCTTTGAAGTGGGCCAAGGGGGTGGCGCCACATCACGCCTGTTCGGAGAACAAGCCGCCTATTACCTCGCCAAGATCTTGCGCGGCTCGCCGCTGCCGGATGGCTGGTCGATGGGGCAAGGGGTCATTCGCGCGCGCGCCGTGGGCTTCAAGACAGGCACGTCCTATGGCTATCGGGATGCCTGGGCGATTGGTTTTAGCCCGCGCTATACGGTTGGCGTTTGGGTCGGCCGCGCTGATGGATCGACCAGGCCCGGTTACTTTGGCCGTAATGCAGCAGCGCCCATTTTGCTGAAAGCCTTTGAGTGCCTGCCGCCCGAGCCGCAAGGCCTGCCGCTGCCGCCGCCAGGCATTATAGTCGCACAGAACGCCGCGCAATTGCCGCGCGCCTTGCAGCGCTTTCGGACCCGGGGTCAGGAGAAGGCAGGCTTGCGCGCCATTCAGCCGCCGCGCATTTCTTTTCCGCCTGACGGATCCGTGGTCGGACTGCCGCGTGAGGGGCCGCGTCAGACCATGGCGCTGAAGGCCCGCGGGGGCGAGGGCACTTTGCGCTGGATCATCAATGGCGTGCCCGTGACTGACGGGCAGGGCCCGCAGATCTTTTGGACGCCAGACAGCACCGGCTTCAGCCAGTTAACGGTTGTGGATGGTGCGGGGCGCAGTGATACTGTGCGGGTACGCTTCAAAACGGATTAGGGGGAAATTATGCGCTGTGGACTTGTGGCGGCCGCTGTTGTGTTCGCAACGTTGGGGCAGGCAGGTGATGCTTCGGCTAAGCTCAACTGCAAGGAACCCATGTCCACCGCCGATATGCTGCAATGTGCGGACCAGGATTTTCAGCGGGCGGACAAAGAGCTCAACGCCATTTACGCCAAGATCATGACGCAACTCAAAGAGACCTACACCGCCGAGGACATCAAGAATGCCGGTGGGCAAGATCCGGTTGCGGACCTAAAAGATGCGCAACGCAAGTGGATCGCCTTCCGGGATGCCAATTGCCGGTTCATGGGCACGCAAATGCTGGGCGGATCGGGCCAGGCGCCGATCACTGCCGGATGCATGGCTCGGATGACAGAAGACCGCGTAAAGGAGTTCAAAAACTATCTGGGTGAGTAAGCGCCATGGGGCCGCGTCGTGCGGCCCCCTTGCATTCTCGCCTTAAGCTTATTCGAGGACCTTGGGCCAGTTCTTATTGGCCTTGGCGATATTGCCGGGGATGTCCTTCTCCCAGGTGGCCTGTACGCTCTTGTCGTAGTTCACATAGAGTTTGCCATCCACAATGCGCCATGCATGCGGATCGGCAGAGGCGGTGTAGCCTTGCGAGACCGCCCAGGCGCAGTAACCGCCGAATTGCGGCCGGTAGGCGTCAGGGTTCGCTTTGAACTTGTCGAGGTTTTCTTGCGACGCGAAGTACCACAAGGCGCCCTTGTACTCGGTCTGGAATTTGTCGCTGCCTTTGGTGGGCTTGCCAACCGTGAAATAGGCGACCGTGTCGTATCCGCCGAGCGCCAGCGATGAAAAGGTTCCCGTATAGACCTCTGCGCTGCGGCTCCAGGCACTGCTGGCAAAGGCGGTAAGGCTCGCCAAACATGCGAAGATGATTGCAATAGGTGACCTGATGCTCTTATTCATGACGTGAAACTTCTCCCTCAAACGGTGTGCTGAGTGTGGATGCGCGGACCCTCAGGATATGCCTTGGCCACGCGCGGGGCGCCAGTCACAGAACGGCGAGCATAGTGTGAAGCCGTGATCAATCGTTCAAAAATGACCCGGTGCCGGGCGGCCCCCACGTCTTTAGTCTCATGACCTTTCTCAAACTTTTGTCCATCCGGACGCAGACCTATTTGGCGCGGGTGCGGGCGCGGTTTGCACCGCAAGGGCTGCATGATAACGCCACGACGCCTGAAGGGCGCAGGCGTGCGATGCTGCTCCTGTTTCTGTGCCTTATGGCCAATGGTTTGGGCCAGACGATGCTGTTTGCCATTCTGCCCAGCATCGCGCGTGACTTGAAACTCACCGAATGGCAGGCGGGGTCGATCTTCGCGCTGAGTGCTGCGATCTGGGTTTATTCCAGCAGCTTCTGGGGGCGCCAGAGCGACCGGCTCGGGCGGCGGCCCTTCATTCTGATCGGCTTGTTGGGATTTGGGGCGTCAATGCTGGGGCTGGCGAGCGTGATGGCCATGGGGCTTGCTGGGGTGTTGCCCGCGGTTCTGATTTGGCCGCTGCTGGTTTTGACACGTTCCTTGCACGGAGTATTTGGCTCGGCCGCATTCCCCGCCGCTCAGGCTTATATCGCGGACCGGACCGCGCCTGCGGAGCGCACCGAGGCGATTGCGACCTTGTCGGCCTCCTTTGGCTTAGGCGCGGCGATCGGTCCAGGTCTGGGCGCCGCGCTCGTCTATTTCGGGATTCTGGCACCACTTTATTTTGTCGGCGGCCTTGCGGTTGTCTCTGCCATCGCGATCTGGCTGCTGTTGCCTGAACGTACCAGGCCCATTGAAGCGCAGCAGTTGGGGCCGAAGCTGTCCTGGCGTGATCCGCGTGTCCTGCCCTTTGTCATCTTCGGCCTTATCCTCGGCACCGCAGGCGCCATTCCCGTGCAGATCATCGGCTTTTTCATTCTGGATTCGCTGAAGACCACCGCGGATCAGGGTCAGCAATTGACCGGTGTGGCACTGATGGCATCGTCGGTTGCGTCCCTGTTCGCGCAGTTTGTCCTTGTACAGAGGTTCAAGCTGACGACGCGTTTCCTCATCCATGCCGGCGTGCTTACGGGGCTCCTGTCCAACCTCTTGCTCATCATCGAGCCGAATTACGGCCTCATCGTCTTTGCGCTATTGTTGTCGGGCCTTGGTTTTGGCATGGCGCGGCCTGGACATGCGGCAGCCTCATCCCTGGCGGTGACGCCCCTTGAGCAAGGATCAGTGGCCGGCATTATGGGCGGCGTGTCTGCGGTCGGGTTCATCTTCGCGCCGGTCCTTGGCGGTTGGCTCTATGGGTTTTGGCCAGAGGCACCGTTTGTCTTGTGCGCAGTTTTGATGCTGGCGCTCTATCTTTATGTGCTCGCAAATCCCCGGCTCAGCACGCTCGATGTGCAGGTCAACGTGCCCGAAGACGATGGCGGGGTCCCGAAATCCTGAACGCTTCCTGAATGGAATGACAGGTTGTCAGGGTTTTCTAATCCCGGTAATCTGTCCAACCTTGACAAAATCTCCGTCACATTTTAGACGAATTTACTATGCAGGGTATGCATACCTGAAGGGCATGGCTAATTCGAAAGAGCCTGACGCACTGCGGCCTAACGACGATGTTGGGGGCCGCCCACCTTTCGGGGACTAATCGGGGCGGAATCTTTCCTTTGCTTTCTCATGGCGAGGGAGGTCCCTATGTCGATAGTGCGTGCAGCGATTGGTCTCATCAAAGAAATGGAATCGGTGCGCAACCCCGGCGAGTTTCTCGGTGGTATTCGTTTGTTCACCAAGGATCTGGGTTTTGAGCACTTGACCGTCATGCGCAAGCAGGCAGGTGAGCCAACCCTGAAGTCGAGCCTCATCTCCAGCGATGTGAGCGAATCCTTCATCGCCGATTTTGAGCGCCTCGGGCATCATCTGCACAATCCCATCGTGGCACATGCGGAGCGCAGCGTCGCGCCGTTCACCGCCACAGAAGTGCGCAGCCGCCGCCTGACGAGCCGCGAACACGACATGCTCGACTATATTCACGAGGAAACCGGATTGCGCGACGGATTGATCGTGCCCCTCAAGGATGCCGAACTGGGCGATGGCATCGTGATGTTTGCGGGCGCCAAGCCCAAGAATGATCCCTTGGTGCATTCGGTTCTGAATATGCTCGGCCACTGTGTTTATGGACATATTCATGACCTGATCCGCGCCTATGTGCCTGCGGCGGCGGCGCCGGACAGCGCACAAAGCTCCGTGGACGGATTGACGCCGCGGGAGCGGGAATGCTTGCAATGGGTGGCGCGGGGCAAGACCGATTTTGAGATCGGGATCATCCTAGGCATCAGTGCGCGCACGGCGCGATTCCACATCGAAAATTCCAAGCGGAAGCTGGGCGTTGCCAGCCGCGTGCAAGCGGTGACTGCAGCGATGAAAACTGGGTCCATCGCCGCGCTTTAATTTTGGCGGAGACTTCGGGCAGACCTGTCATTACTGCCATCAGCATTTGCCGGGACCGACAGGATCGTCCCGGCATTCTTTTCTGTACTCCATACCCTCACATGCGTTGCGCTCGATGCGCCGCGGGGGACCACTTTTGAGGATTAGAGCGGGATGAGTTTAGCCTG
>DMER01000069.1:0-620 GCA_003451645.1 Alphaproteobacteria bacterium
GGCATCGCCCAGACCGGCACCGGCAAAACCGCCGCGTTTGCCCTCCCCATCCTCAACCGCCTCTCGCAAGGCCAGCGTCCGGCCAGCCGCTTCGGCGGCATCGGCATCCGCGCGCTTGTGCTGACGCCGACGCGCGAACTTGCCGCGCAGGTGGAGGAAAGCGTGCGCGTCTACGGCAAGTACCTGCCGGTGCTGAAGTCCGCCGTGACCTTCGGCGGCGTCAACATCAATCCGCAGAAGGAAAAGCTGAACCGCCGCGTCGACATCCTGGTGGCGACGCCGGGCCGCCTGCTCGACCATTTCGAGCGCGGGAAGTTGCTGTTGACGCAAGTGCAAACCTTGATCGTCGACGAAGCCGACCGGATGCTCGACATGGGCTTTATCCCGGATGTTGAGCGCATCTGCAAATTGCTGCCCTTTACCCGCCAGACCTTGTTCTTCTCCGCGACCATGGCGCCGGAAATCACTCGGTTGACGGAGCAATTCCTGTCCAACCCGGCACGCATCGAAGTGGCCAAGCCCGCAACCGCCGCCTCCACCATCGAGCAGGCGGTGATCCGCACCCCGCGCGAGGATTGGGCCAAGCGCGACGTGCTGCGCCACCTGATCCGCACACAGAA
>DMER01000069.1:905-2580 GCA_003451645.1 Alphaproteobacteria bacterium
CACCGTTCGCTCGTCAAGCATGGCTTCTCCGCGGGCTGCTTGCATGGCGATATGAGCCAGCCGGACCGCTTGAAGACCTTGGAGGCCTTCCGTGGCGGGTCGTTGCAGATCCTGGTAGCGAGCGATGTCGCGGCGCGCGGACTCGATATCCCGACCGTCAGCCACGTGTTCAACTTTGAGGCGCCCGTGAACGCAGAGGACTATATCCACCGCATTGGCCGCACCGGCCGGGCGGGCCGCGCGGGCCATGCTTTCATGCTCGTCTCCGGCGAGGATGACCGCAGGCTTGGCGCGATCGCGAAGCTAACGGGCACGGCAATTGCTGAGATCACCCTTGAGGGCTATGACTTTCCCGCTCCGCAAGAAGGCGCTAGCGGCAGGCCGGAGCGCAAGAGCGGCCGCGACCGGTTCGCGAAAGGCGGCCGTGGTGAGCGGCGGCCTCGTCACATAGCTGCGGTGGCGGATGAAGCGTTGGCGGCACCCGTGGAACAACCACGCATGGCGAAACCCAGGCCGCAGCGCCCTGCCGCGGCGGCACCGGCACGCACTGAGGCGTCTGACCGTCGCAAGCCTCTGCACCGGGTTGAGGATGCCAGCGACAAGCCAGTGCTTGGCATGGGCGACCACGTGCCAGCCTTTATGATGCGCCCCCCTGCGCGTCCCCGGCGCCCGGCCTCAGAAGCGGCGTAACGACCGCGCCAAAGAAAACCCCGGCACTCCTTGAACGGAGGCCGGGGCTTTTTTGTGCGCTGAAAGAGAATTTAGTAGATCACAAAGTCTGCGCGGCAACCATTGGCCACCCAGATGGCGCCCTGATAGAGGCCCCAATCGCGGCCATAGCGGCAGGATGCGGACGAAACCTTGCGATAGAGATCGACCCGCCCTGCGCCATAGACTGGGCAATAGGTCGTGCGATAGCCGCCCGACGCACAGTGAACGATCCGGCCGCCACGCGTATATTGGTCATAGCGGTTGCGGTCAGGGTAATAGGGCGAGGGCTGCTCCGGATACGGATAGCCATTATCCGAGGGCGGATAATAGGGCTGTTGCTGGTCCGGATAGGGATAGGGTTGCTGATTGGGATAGGGATAAGATTGCGGATACTCAGGATAATAGTAACCGTCACGCTGCGTGTAGCGGTCGCGCTCAGCAGCGCCAGCGGCCAGAATGCCCAAGGTCAAGAAGCCCAAACCAACAGCGGCAGCGGTTCCCGCATTGTTGCGCTTTTTCTTGTGGTGATGATGGTAGGGCCCGTGCCCGGGATGAGGATAGGGATAAGGATGCGCGGAACGCTGCACCGCGCCACTCATCGCAGCCCCGGACACGCCAGACAATGCGCTAGGTGCGAGGCTCGTAAGGGCCACACTGACCGCAAGGCCCATGGCGAGGATTTTGGATTTCAACATTGCTTTCAGGCCTTTCTCATCCACCGCAGCGATCGTGCGGGCCACGCGCGCCCCACATTGACCGGCCCCTTGCGCGCCAAGGACCAGGCTGCCCCAGAGGTATCGGGACATTCCAGATTAAGGGTGTCTTAGCACAGATGAACGCGATCTGAACGGTAATTATGCACCCGCTCATGCTCGCCCGCTCCACAAAGGGCGTAAGGCCTTGAAATCGCGGCCATTCACCCTATGGGTGTGCCGTCTTTGCGGGTATAGCCCATCTTGGGCGC
>DMER01000069.1:2789-3233 GCA_003451645.1 Alphaproteobacteria bacterium
GTAACGGCCCGCAGAAAAGCGCATATCGATGTCGCTATACTCCCCCCAATCGCGGTCATCGCGGGTGCCCACGACCAAAAACGAGGCCGCGGCGCCTGAGCGATTCTGCAAGCAATGGCCATTGCGCTCGCCAGCCTTGAAGCCCGCGCAATCGCCTGGGCGCATGACATCCTCCCGGCCATCGGTCACCAGAATGAGTTCGCCCGCGATCATGTAGACCAGCTCATCCTCATGCATATGCCAGTGGCGCTGGGACGACCACACGCCTGGCGCCAAGGTCACGAGCTTGGCGCCAAATTGCGTGAGCCCTGCGGGCGCGCTCACATCAATCCACTCCCTGCCACGGCAAGGTTCGTCATAAGGGGCCGGGTAGCGCGTGCCTTTGCCGCGCGGTGCGGTTTCAAGATCGATCTTGGGCATTTAGTGGTCCGAATCTGACATTTG
>DMER01000069.1:3480-6879 GCA_003451645.1 Alphaproteobacteria bacterium
ACCAGAGCAAATGTCAGATTCATCAGGACCACTAGCAAACTATTGATCCTAGTGGAGCTTATGAATTTGCCATTCGCAACAGAGGTTGATGTCAGGGGGTAGCGAATGTCAAATTCGCTCCACTAGCGTTTGATCTCCCCGGCCATGCGCTTGGTGAAGGCATCGCCATAGGGCGGCCGGATACCAGACAATTGCCCTTCGATCATCTTTCCGGTCGGCTGCGTATAGACGGATTTGCGGTGGCTGAACTGCCGGAAGCCGTCAACACCGTGATAGGACCCCATGCCAGACGGGCCGACCCCGCCAAAGGGCAAGTCCTCCATAGCGACATGCATGATGACGTCGTTCACAGTGACGCCGCCAGAGGTCGTCCGTGTCAGGACCTTTTCGCGCTCAGGACCATCACCGCCAAAGTAATAAAGCCCCAAGGGCCGCGGATTGGCGTTGATGTAACCGATGGCTTCGTCAGAGGAGCTGTAGGTCTTGACCGGCAAGAGCGGACCAAAGATTTCCTCCTGCATGATTTTCATGTCATCGGTCGGATCGAGGACCAGAGTCGGCGGGATCTTATAGAATTCCTGCTGCGAGAAATCCTCGCGCGCGGGGTTGATCTCAACCAACTTGGCGCCCTTGGCGCGGGCATCATCGAGATAGCCGCGCAGACGCTCATAATGGCGCAGATTGATCACAGAGGTGTAGTCGGGATTATCCTTCAGTGTCGGGAACATCTTGGCGGTGGCGCTCTGCGCCTTTTCCACGAATTCATCGCGCTGCGCCTGCGGAACCAGGACATAGTCCGGCGCCAGGCAAATTTGGCCGGCATTGAGCGTCTTGCCATTCATGACACGGGCGGCCGCGAGCCCAACATCGGCCCCCTCCCCCACGATCACAGGCGACTTGCCGCCAAGTTCCAAGGTAACCGGCACGAGATTTTCGGCCGCCGCCCGCATGACGTGATAGGCAATCGAGGTCGAACCCGTGAACAACAGATGGTCAAAGGGCAGACGGGAGAAGGAAGCCCCCGCCTCCGGCCCGCCCAGGATCACGGCGATCTCAGCCTCATCAAAGGCGGAGCGGAACATGCGGTCCATCAGTTCCGAGGTCGCGGGCGTATACTCCGATGGCTTGATCATAGCCCGATTGCCCGCCGCCAGAATGCCCGCCAGCGGCGCGAAGGTCAGATTGACTGGGAAGTTCCAGGGCGCAATCACGCCGACCACGCCCAGCGGCTGATACTGAATCTCAGCCTTGGCACCAAACCAGCCCAGGATAGCGGGCGTCGGCGAGCGCCGTTCGGTGCGCATCCATTTGCGCAAGTTAGCCTTGGCATGTTTGAGGGGCCCGATTGACCCGGCGACATCGGTCAGCTTGCTCATTTGCGGTGCGCGCGAGCCGAAATCCTTGCGCAGAGCCTCGGCGATTGCCTCTTGATGGTCGACCAAAAGGCCAATGCAGCGGTCCAAACGATCGATGCGCAGCTCAAACGAGGGAGGGCCATCGCGTAACTGCGCCTTGCGCTGCTTGTCCAGGATGGCGCGCATGTGCTCCGCAGTTGAAGCTGATTGTGACGGTTCTGGCTTCCGTGCGGGGGATTGTTCTGCGAGGCTCATGGCGGGTTTCCTCTTGAAGCGGCTCTCTGCCGGACGTGATTCTTATGGATGTGCCTAGTCTAAACAAGGAAGTGGGGGCGACGCAAAGCAGGTCAAGGGTCCTATCGCCCTCGTTGCGGCGCTGCGCATGAGTTACGCGCTAGGAATACGTGTTGAGGATGGTCTGATCCTGGCGGCCGATAGCCGGACCAATGCGGGGCCAGACCATGTGTCGGCCTTTCGCAAATTGCACGTGTTTGAGCGGCCTGGCGAGCGGCTGATCGGATTGGCGGTCATTGGCAATCTGTCGCTGGCGCAGTCTTTGGTGGCAGTTCTGCGCGGTAATGGCGCCGCGGCCGGGAGGCCAAAATCCCTGGCGACCGAGTTCATGGAGGCCTCCTCGATGACCGATGCGGTCCGCATCGTGGGCGAAGCGGTTCGTGCTGTTGAGCTGCGCGATGGGGCAGCGCTCAGCCGTCATAACATCACTTTTGATGTAACTGTCTTGGCGGGCGGGCAAATCGGCAAAGAGCGCCATCGCCTGTTCCAGGTCTACCCTGCGGGCAACTTTATCGAGGCGAGCGAGGATGCCCCCTATTTTCAAATCGGTGAGCGCAAATATGGCAAAGCGGTGCTCGATCAAACCATCCAGGCCCGAACCGATCTAAGCAGCGCCTATTGCGCGGCCCTCTTGTCCATGGATGCAACCATGCAGAACAACGCCACGGTGGGCCCGCCCATTGACATCCTGGCATTGGAGCGCGACCGGCTGCGCCCCTCTATCGCCAAGCGCGTGCTGGACGATGATCAGCACATGGCGGATGTGCGCAGGCGCTGGAGCGCAGGCATTAGGGATTTGGTAAGTGTGTTGCCAGAACCGCCCGGCCTTTCCGCCCGCACACGAACACGCTGAGCGCTCGCCTTAACCGGTCCTTTCGAGTTTTCCCGGATAGTCGCTGCACAATTGTGGGAGAGGCTCATCAGGCACGCGCATCATGCGCAGCCGATGGCCATCGTGAATGAGGGTTCAGATGCAGTATTGGGAAATGCCCGACCAGGCACAAGCTCTGTCGCAAAAGGCGCTTGAGCTGCTCAAACAGCACACCATCTCAGCGACGCCCTCCAACTACGAACTATTCTTTCAGTATTGCGTCAGCCAAAACCGGGACCTAGTCGAGGCACTCGACGCGCAGCTCGCCAACCCCGATGGTGTGGATGCCGCCGTCCTGCAAGCTCTCTATGAGCGGCACTGCCGCAAGGGCACGGCTGGCGAGGCGGTCGCCGACATTGGCTCGCGCATGCAGGAAGAGATCAAGCGTCTCGCCTCCCTGTTGGAGAGCACGGGCAACGATACGTCCGCCTATGGCAAGACCCTGAACGCGTTTGCGGTCCAATTGGACAAGGGCGAGGTCTCGACGCAATTGCGCACACTGCTGGCGGGCGTCGCTGCCGCAACGCGCGCGATCGAAGCGCGCAACCGCAATCTCGAAAGCCAGCTGATGCAGTCGGGTGAAGAGATCAAGACCTTGCGCGGGCGCCTTGAGTCCTTGCGCATGGAGAGCCTCGTCGATCCCTTGACGACGCTGGCCAACCGCCGCTGCTTCGATGAAAAGATCGAAGAGGCAGTGGTCGAGGCGCTGGCCGAAGGCCAAGACCTGTGCGTTCTGGTCGGGGATATCGATCACTTCAAGCGCTTCAATGATACCTGGGGCCATGCGACAGGGGACCAAGTGCTGAAGCTCGTGGCCCATTGCTTCAAGGCCAATGTCAAAGGCCGCGACACGGCCGCGCGCTATGGCGGCGAAGAGTT
>DMER01000069.1:7150-12035 GCA_003451645.1 Alphaproteobacteria bacterium
CGGTGGCCAATCAAATCCGCAATGCGGTGGAGACCAAAAAGATCGTCAAACGCTCGACGGGCGAGACCCTGGGCGCCATTACCGTTTCCATTGGTGCGGCGCGTTACAGGCCTGGCGAGTCCATCCCCGACCTGATCAATCGCGCGGACCAATGCCTCTACAGCGCCAAGAATCTGGGCCGCAACCGCGTCGTCCATGAGGATCAGATGGAAGAGATCCGCAACTTTGGCGGTGTGGTCACCGCGGCGGAATAGGGCTTTCGCCATAACACTTTGACAGATTGTCATCCGCGCTTAGACTGCGGGCATCCTCCTTGCCTTATCAGGGAATGCCTGCACCCATGGCCTTTGAGACAATCCTGAGCGCGACCGCCGATGGCGTAACCACCCTGACACTCAACAGGCCGCAAGGTCTGAACGCCCTCAACAAACAGCTCATCGACGAATTACGCACAGCCCTGCGCCAGGCCGCACGCGATGAGGCCTGCCGGGCGATTATCCTGACAGGTGCGGGGCGCGGCTTTTGCTCTGGCGCGGACTTGGCCAATGCGGGCTTCAACGATGGCGTAGCGCGCAGCATTGGCGAAGGCGTCTCCCACTCGATGGAGATCGGCTATAACCCTCTGGTCCGCGATATCGCAAGCCACCCCAAACCTATCGTCGCAGCCGTCAATGGCACAGCCGCGGGCGGTGGCGTGGGCCTTGCTCTGTCGGCGGACATTGTGATTGCCGCGAAGTCGGCCAATTTCGTCCAGGTCTTTGGGCCCAAGCTGGGCCTTGTGCCGGATATGGGGTGCACTTGGATCTTGCCGCAATTGGTGGGCCGGGCGCGGGCACGCGGGCTGGCGCTCCTGGGCGACAAGCTGAGCGCCGAACAGGCAGCGCAATGGGGCCTGATCTGGGCGGCGGTTGAGGATGGCGAGCTCATGAGCCAAGCGCTTGCGATTGCCACGCGCCTCGCCCAAGGACCGACGCGCGCCTTTGCCGAAATCAAGCGCGCACTCGACCTCGCCCCCCTGCAAACGCTCGATGAGCAATTGGAATATGAGCGGCGCATCCAGGGCCAATTGGGGGACACGGAGGATTTCCGTGAAGGGGTCACCGCTTTCTTGAGCAAGCGCCCGCCCGCCTTCAAAGGCCGTTGAACCTTTTTCCGCTATCGCCAATCCCACACAAACAAAGGACATCACCCATGCAGTTCGAGCGCGTATCATTGGAGATCAAGGGGCACACGGGCATTCTGACGCTGGATCACCCTGAGGTCATGAATGCGGTGAGCCCTGAGATGCTCAAAGGTCTGAGTGCAGCGATGACCGAGGTCGAAAACCCTTCGCATGGCTTGCGCGCGCTGATCATGACCGGCCGGGGCCGCGGCTTCTGCGCCGGCGCCAATCTGCAAGGGGGCGCGGGCTCTGAGGGCTTTGGCGGCAGCGGCGGCGCGCGTGACGCAGGTTCCGCGCTTGAGACGGCATATCACCCTTTCCTGCGCCGTCTGCGCAATTTGGAGATGCCCTTCATCACGGCCGTGAATGGCGCGGCTGCGGGTGTCGGCATGAGCTTTGCGCTGATGGGCGATATGATTTTGGCTGGGCGCTCGGCCTATTTCCTGCAGGCCTTCCGGCGCATTGGGCTCGTGCCCGATGGCGGCTCAACCTGGTTGCTGCCAAGGCTTGTGGGTTTGGCGCGCGCCAAGGAACTCTCGCTGATGGGCGACAAGCTGCCTGCCGAGACCGCGCTGCAATGGGGTTTGATCAACCGGGTCTATGATGATGCGGCACTGATGGACGAGGCGCTGAAACTGGGTGAGGAACTGGCGAGCGGGCCAACGGTGTCGCTGGCGCTTATCCGGCGGCTCTACTGGGAGAGCCCGAGCAATTCCTACGAGGAACAACTCGATCTTGAGCGCGCCTCACAGCGCGTGGCCGGGCGCACCAGCGACTTCGCCGAAGGGGTGAGCGCGTTCCTGGGCAAGCGCAAGGCGGAGTTCAAGGGGAAGTAAGCGCCCCCGCCCTTATTATTGCGGCTTATAGGTGCCTTGTGCCAGCGGATCGTCCGCTGGTGCGAGGCTCGCGACTGCGCGCGCATTGCCCACGGAAAGCCCCGCGAGCGCCGACGTGAACGACGGTGTCAGGGGTGCCGGTTCCGCCTGGAACGCCTGCGCGATCGCCGTGTTGAGCGCCTGGGTGTCGAGTTTGGGCGCCTCAGCGGTGAGCAACTTTCCACCGGGCTTGCCAGGCAAGGTCTCAGGCAATGCGGGCCAATCCTTACCCGCTTCCCGGCGGATGGTCAGATAGACCATCTCGCGCACCTGAAAACGGCCGAGCCGTTTGCCGGTGAAATTCTGGATCACGACATGGTCGAAGCCCTTGTCGAGCAAATTCTTGCGGTCGGCCTTGAGCCAGGCGGCACGCATCTCCCGGTATTTGAGGAGCGAATTGGTGTGCGGGGTATCTGTCCGGATGTCGATGCCAAGGGCGCGCTTCGCCCCCTTGGGCGCCACGATTTCAGCCACCGCCTCAACCTCGATCGTGCCCAGGCCCGGCGCCTTGAACACCTCAAGCGGTTTCACAGCATAGGCGGCATCCTGCGCGGTCTTCCATGGTTCCGCACCCTTCTGGCGGAGCCAGACGGCATCCTTTCCACGCTGATAGAAGAAGGTCTCGTAGGTGGGCGCGCCAGCCTTGCCCGGTCTTTGGAAGTTCACCGCGACGCGGGTAAAGCCGTTCTGCTCAGCGGTGAGGATCACGAACCGCCCGAATACGTCATCGGCGAGCGCTAGATAATCAGGGCCCGCCTTCACAGCCGCAGGATCACGCAGTTCGAAATTGGTATAGAGGCCGCGCTGCCCTGCGGCATCGTTGCCTTTGAGCTCGCCCGCATTCTGGAACCGCAAGGCGGTCTTGCCGCGCAAGACAATCCAGTCTTGGCCCTCACCCGCCGCGACGGGGACAAGAGCGGCACCGGGGGCCGCACCCGTGCCAGCCGCCGGAAGTCTTTGCGGTTCGGTGGTTGGCGCGCTGACGGGCTGGGCTTGCGGCGCGTCGCCAGGCGTGGTGATGCGGCCAGACGGATTGTCGGCGCCAAAGTCATCGCAAAATGGGCAAGCTTGCGCCGCGCCGAAGGCCACGACGCCCGCCACCGCCACCAGATACGCCCGGACTGAAATCACTTTAACAACCCCCTAATCCCGTTCAGAGGGCTGAGTTTGGCACTGTTTGCCGCGACAGACAACGGCCGGACGCACTGAGCGTTAGGGCTCTGTGGCATCCTCGCCAGGGTTGGCAGGCTTCAGCGCCACACTTTCCCCGCAGCCACAGGCATCCGTTTCGTTGGGATTGCGGAAGACGAAGCGGGACTGAAGCTTATCGGTCACATAGTCCATCTCGGTCCCGATCAGGAACATGATGGCCTTGGGGTCGATCAGGACGCGCACGCCCTTGTCCTCGACCACCTCGTCAAGCGGGTCCTGGTTCACCGCGTAATTCAGCGTATAGGCCATACCGGCGCAGCCCGCATTCTTGAGCCCAAGGCGCAAACCCACATAGGGCTTGTCGGCACGCTCCATCACCGCCTTGATCCGGGCGGCGGCCTGATCGGTCAGACGGATCGCCTTGGGGCGTTCGCGGCGCGGGCGGGCGGGCTTTTGGGTTTCGACGGTGCTCATGGGAGAGATGTGGGCCTAAAACATGTTGAGTTCAAGCTTGGCTTCTTCGGACATGCGCGCTTGGGTCCAAGGCGGGTCAAAGACCATGTTGACAGTGACCTCGCCCACACCGGGCACTTTGGCCACCGCATCCTTAACCCATCCGGGCATCTCGCCCGCCACAGGACAACCTGGCGCCGTCAAAGTCATGTCGATGGTCACGTCCTTTGTGTCGGACACATCGACCTTGTAGATCAGGCCGAGCTCATAAATATCGACCGGGATTTCGGGGTCGAACACGGTTTTCAAGGCCGCGATCAGATCATGCGTCAGGCTCTCCAGCACCTCTGGAGGCAATGCATTCGCAGCAACGCTTAACGCTTCAGCGCCCATCTCATCCTCACATCAAAATCGACCGGGCGCGGACGAGCGCCTCAAAGAGCGCATCGACCTCGGCCCGCGTGTTATACATGGCAAAGGACGCCCGCGCGGTGGCCGGGACGCCCAAAAACTCCATCAAAGGCTGAGCGCAATGATGCCCTGCCCTGACCGCCACGCCATAGCGATCCAGCAACGTTGCAATATCATGCGGGTGCGCACCATCAACAGAAAAGGCCATGATCGAACCCTTGCCACCCGCCCGTCCGTGCAAGGTCAACCAATTGAGCTCGGCCGCCCGCTCTTCGGCATGGGCAAGCAGCGCGTGCTCATGGGCGAGCGCTGCAGCGCGATCGATCCCGGAGAGATAGGTGATCGCGGCACCCAGGCCGATGGCCTCTAGAATGGGCGGTGTTCCGGCCTCGAACCGGTGGGGCAGCCCCGCATAAGTAATCTTGTCTTGCGAGACCTCCAATATCATCTCTCCCCCGCCCCGATAGGGCGGCATGGCCTCCAGCAGCGCCCGGCGGCCATAGAGCACGCCAATGCCGGTAGGCCCATAAAGCTTGTGGCCATTCAGAACGTAGAAGTCGGCATCGAGCGCCTGGACGTCAACCGGCAGGTGCACGCCTGCCTGCGCGCCATCGAGCAGCACAGGGACACCTTGGGCGTGCGCCAGCCGAATGACCTCTGCTGCAGGCGTCACGGTGCCCAGGACGTTCGACATGTGGGTCATGGCGATCATTCGCGTGCGCGACCCGATCAGGCGTCTCAGCCCTTCCAGATCCAGGACACCATCGCGGTCCATCGGCGCCCAGCGCAGCGCCACCTTCGGGTTGGTCGTGCTGCCGAAATCGTCGTAATC
>DMER01000061.1:0-2168 GCA_003451645.1 Alphaproteobacteria bacterium
TCGGACGGTCCGGAACGCCCCCGTCGCATGAGATCAAGACGGGGGAGAGTGTGCCTGTGTTCCAGAGGGTGTCGGAAAAGATTTTTGCTCGAGCGGACACTGAAACCCCTCCCCTGAATGTCTTGCGAAATTCAGGCCCTTCGCGCCAAGGGGAGGGTGGGAGGTTCCGGGCTCTTCACGACTTGCCCTCCCCTTGCGGGAGGGCCAAAATCGCATCAGCGATTTTGGGGAGGGGCCACTGAATGGCCAATTTGCTGGCTAGGCATCTTCGTGCCGCCATGACCGATGCGGAGCGCGTCCTTTGGGCGCGGCTGCGCAAGAAAAGCACCTGGGGTTTGCGTATTCGCAGGCAAGTGCCACTTGGGCCTTTCATCGCGGACTTCGCATGTCATGCTGCCCGCTTGGTTATTGAAGTGGATGGCGCGCAACACGCGGAGCCGGGTGGATTGTCCCACGATGCCAAACGCACGGTATGGCTCGAACAACAAGGCTATTGCGTCATCCGGTTCTGGAATGCCGATGTCTTGCGCGACCCGGATGCTGCGGCTGAAGCGGTCGGGCTCGCCATCAAGCAGCGGATGCGTGAACTCGGGCGGCCATTGCCGCGCTCCGAGTGAAACCCCTCCCCTGAATTTCTTGCGAAATTCAGGCCCTCCCGCAAGGGGAGGGCGGGAGGTCGGTTCGGATCGCGCCGAATCGAAACTCTTCGCCTAAGCTTGAACGAACTTCAGGCCCTCCGCGCCAAGGGGAGGGCGGGAGATGCGTGTCAGGCGTTCAGCGCCCACCCTAATGCCGTTTGGGGATGACCACCGGCAGGCGCTCATAGCCTTTGACGAAAGCGGAATAGACCCGCGTTGGCTCGCCCGTTACCTCGATGCGCGGAAAGCGCTTGAGGATCTCCTCCCACACGATTTTGAGCTGCAGCTCGGCCAAGCGATTGCCGACGCAGCGATGAATGCCAAAACCAAAGGAAAGGTGGCGGCGCGCATTCTCCCGGTCGATCAAGAAATTGTTGGGATCGGGGATGACCTCATCATCACGGTTGCCGGAGACGTACCACATCAAAACCTTCTCGCCCTTGCGGATGGTCTTGTTGCCGATTGTCGCGTCTTCCATGGCGGTCCGCCGCATATAAGCGAGCGGCGTCTGCCAGCGGATAGTCTCAGAGACCATATTGGGGATTAGTCCCGGATTGGCGGTCAGCTTGTCATACTGCTCCGGCCATTTGTTGAGCGCGTAAAGCGAGCCGGTGATGGAGTTCCGCGTCGTGTCGTTGCCGCCGACGATCAGAAGGATCAGGTTCCCCAAAAATTCATAGGGCTGCATGTTCTTGGTGGCCTCCCCATGCGCGAGCATGGAGATCAGATCGCTTGTGCCAGGCTTGTCTTGGCGTTCCTTCCAGAGGTTTTGGAAGTAGGCCAGGCATTGCAGCAGCGTTTCGCGCCGGTGCTCCTCCGAGATGAAGTGCGGCCCGCCCTTGGCCGCCGTTGCGGTATCGGACCAGTGGGTGAGTAGCCGCCGCTCCTCAAACGGAAAGTCGAACAAGGTTGCTAATGTCATGGTGGTCAGCTCAACCGAAACCCGATCGACCCAATCGATTTCCTCGCCGATGGGGATCTCGTCGAGAATCTTGCCCGCCCGCTCCCGGATGAGTGGCTCCAGACGGAGCAGATTTTCCGGCGCCACGACCGGCTGCACGGTCTTGCGCTGCTCGTCATGCTTGGGCGGGTCCATGGCGATGAACATGGTCAGCTTAAAGTCCGGACCCGGATCAAACGCGGTGATGCTGGGCTCGGAGGAAAAGACCTTGTGGTTCGTATCGACCGCCACAATGTCGTTGTATTTGGTGACCGACCAATAGGGGCCGAATTCATGCTCGGGGCAGTAATGGACGGGGGCTTCCTTGCGCAGCCGTTCGAAATAGGGCCACATCGTGTAGCTCTCAAAGAGCTTGGGGGTCGCCATGTTGATCTCATCGAGCGGGATTGAATAGGCCCGGGCGCGGGCTGCGCGTTCCGCATCCGTCAACATTTGGTTCATGGTGGCTTGCTCCCTGGTGGCGATAGGTGAATAACGATCCCCCAAGCCCAGCAGGTCTTGGGCCGATGCGCAATTCAATTTCACTCAGTCCTTCCCTGCGCCGTTAGACCGAGAAGCTGGTCCCGCAG
>DMER01000061.1:2358-2575 GCA_003451645.1 Alphaproteobacteria bacterium
AGACCGAGAAGCTGGTCCCGCAGCCGCATGATGATTTGGCGTTGGGATTCTTGACCTGAAACATGGCGCCCATCAGGTCCTCCTCATAGTCGAGCTCGGCCCCGGCAAGAAAGCTCAAGGAGACGCCATCAACCAGAAGGCGCGCGCCGTCGCGCTCGATCACGAGATCGTCTTCGCCCGCAGTATCGTCGAACGTGAAATCGTATTGATACCCTGA
>DMER01000011.1:0-126 GCA_003451645.1 Alphaproteobacteria bacterium
CCACAGCACGACCGGCGTCGCCAAAATGAGCTGCGCCAGATTTGCGTTCTGCAGCCCCAGCCATTGATGCAAGCCCGTCAGATGCCCGCCCATTTCGAGCGCAACGACCGGCGCCGTCAAAACCG
The DNA here is from genome assembly GCA_003451645.1 of Alphaproteobacteria bacterium. GTDB lineage: Bacteria > Pseudomonadota > Alphaproteobacteria > Micropepsales > Micropepsaceae > DMER01. The sequence continues at coordinate 126 of DMER01000011.1, forward strand.
C
>DMER01000011.1:487-1646 GCA_003451645.1 Alphaproteobacteria bacterium
GGATGCATCGGACAGGTCCACTTTGTCCCCGCTGCCACGGGCGCCGCGTCAACCGGGGCCGGGGACAGATACGTCGCGGGCGCGGCGGCAAACTTGTCGCGGCATTTGGGATTGCAAAAATAATGCGCCTGGCCGTCATGGTCGAGGTGCAACGTGGACGGCGTGATGTTCACCGTCATGCCGCAAACGGGGTCCTTGGCTGTTTCAAGGGGCACCACGGCGCCCTGCGGGCCTGCGGTCTTGGCGTGACCGCCGCAGCATTTGCCGCCGGACGGTTGCGCGCGGGTGTCGTCAGCGTGGTCATGAACGTGATCGGATGGATGTTGCATGGGGTGAGCCTCCTCGCTTGCCATTCAGGTGGGGTTTCCCACGATGGGAAGGTCAAGGGGGGCGCCCGCCGCCGCTTTGACAAAGTCCAACCGATAGGCATAGCCGCGCAGAACCGGGCGAAAGCTCATGCGTCCATGGCCCGCGTTCATCCACGCCTCGCCCGCCGCGCGAACCTCTGGCCGAAACCGGACATGAAAACGCGCCAGCCAGGCGCCCAGCATTGTCTTGAACCAGACCGGCAGCCCGGCTTGGTCGCCGAAATCTACGATGTGCAAAGTGCCGCCTGGCTTTAGCTGCCGTAGACCTTGCTCCAGCGCCGCGCGCCAATCGTCCATGATCGACAACGCATAGGAGAAGATAATCCGGTCGAACGGCTGTTGCAGCCCAAAGACGCCGGGCGACACGTTCTGCGCCAAGCCCACCGCCAATGTTATCTTGCTCTCGAGTCTTTGCCGCGAAACGTTCGCCGCCGCCGTCCTGAGAATCTCTGCCGAGGCATCGACGCCATAAAACTGTGTCGCGGGAAACCGCAGGGCCAGCGCAATCAAATTGCGCGCCGTCCCACAACCCACCTCGCATATGTGCTCGCCCGGTTGCGCGGGCAACTCCGCGATCAAACGATCCCGGCCGAACAGATAGTATTTGCGGGTTAAATCATAAACATAGCGCTGGTAGCGGTACATCCGGTCCATGCGCGTATAGGCGTCTTCCACAGGACCTGGCGCCATTATCCTTCGCCTCCCGACATGTGCGCGAAAACCCGCGACGCGCCGTCTTTCTGGAACAGCAAAACGTCGTAGGCATCAGCAGGTTGTCCGGGGACCTCCAT
>DMER01000011.1:1861-2843 GCA_003451645.1 Alphaproteobacteria bacterium
GACCTCCATGCCCGGCGATCCCACCGGCATGCCGGGCACAGCCAGTCCTTGCCCCTCGGGCCGTTCATCCAAGAGCCGCAGAATGGCAGGAACGGGCACGTGCCCTTCGAGCACATAGCCAGCCATCAGCGCCGTATGGCAGGACGTCAATGTATCCGGGACGCCAAGCGCCCGTTTCTTGGCCGCCAAAGCCGCCTCATCCAGGATCACAACTTTCGCCGTAAATCCCTGCTCTTGCACATGCGTGACCCATGCCGCGCAACAAGTGCAGGTCGCGGATTTGAACACTTCTAATGCCGGTCGTGCGGCCGCTCCCCCGAACCACAAGGCGCCGCCCGCCGCGACGACGGCAACGCCGGCGCTCGCGAGAAACCATCGCCGGGTCTTCATGATTTGGGCCATGCGTCGGTCCTCCTCACGGTTTGCCCGGCTCAGGCGGTTTACGCGACGACGAATGATGCTGAAGGATGCGCCAGCCCTGCGGCGTCCGCTTCAACACTGAGGTCGCAACGCCTAACCGGGAGAGCTGGGCACCGTCCTTTTTGAGCACGATCTCGTAGCGATACCGCTCCGATGCGACGGCAAGATCGCCGAAGATCGCGACATCGACATCCACCGCATAGTTGGAAAAGGTGAAGCGAGAAAACTCGGCCAGCTCGGGCTTGAGATGGTGGGTCAAATACGTCGTCCACGTCCCCTCATCCCCGCCCTGTTCGAAAATCCGTGCATCCGTCGCAAAAAGCGGCGTCGCCGCCGCAGCATCCAAGCGTTCAATTGCGCTTTGATATTGTCTGAGCACAGCGGTCACATCGCTGCGGTCGTCCGCCAGCGCCGGACTAACCACAGTCATTGCCGCCGCCATCACGCTCTTACCAAAAGGTCTCATGCCTGCCTCCTATGCCCGCGACGCGCGCCGGGCGGGCTAACGCCCGCCCGTGTCGCCGGTTCTATTTGACCGTAATTGCGCCCTTCATGCCGGCTT
>DMER01000011.1:3029-7716 GCA_003451645.1 Alphaproteobacteria bacterium
GTGATCGCGCCCTTCATGCCGGCTTCTGAATGGCCGATCATATTGCAGGAAAACTCGAACTTGCCCGGCTTCGTGAACATCCAGGCGAACTCTTTGCTCTGGCCAGGCGCCGCGATCGCCGTATTCCCAGCGCCCGCATGCATCGCCGCGTGATCCGGTGAGGCCGGGTCCATGCCCATCTCCGCCATCATCGTCATCATTTGGCGCGCATTGTCTTGATAGGCGGCGTCCCCAACGGTCAGCTCGTGGGCTTGTTCGCCTTTATTGACGAGCACGAATTTGATGGTCTCGCCCACCTTCACGTCGATGGATTTGAGATTGTACATGATCTCGGTCGCCTCGACCCGGATCGTGCGCGTCGCTTTTTTCGGATCGCCTTTGACCCCGAACGCCGACGTGTCGTTCATCTTGGCTTCCATGGCGTCATGTTTTTTCTTCATGTCCGCCGACATCGCGCCCATATCGTGCCCGCCATGGCCGCCGCCATGCGCGCCAGCAGCCCAAGCGGCAGGCATCGCCAACACACCAGCCAGCGCCGTCGCCGCCATCAGCAGCTTCATCATGTTCGTCGTTCTCATCGTCGTCTCCTGTTTGTACTTTGTGCGGCGTCCGGGTGGTTGGCATTTCAGGGGCGGACGCCAGTCCTGCCCAAAATGCACAATCCACATCTCGCTAAAACCACACCTTCAACCCGACGCGCAGCGTCGTGTTCTCAACCTCCTCGCCAGCCGCACGCGCGATCGATGCCGTTTCGCCCAGCTGGCGCTCCCACACGAGATCGACATAGGGCGCAAATTGACGGGTGATTTCGTAACGGGCCTGCAAACCCAGCTCGATATCGCTGAGACCCGCGCCGATGCCGCGTTCGGGCACATCTTGCGCATAGGCGTTGAGTTCAAGATGCGGTTCGAGGATCAGTTGCTGCGTCACCAAGAGATCGATCGATTGCTTGTAGCGCGCCGACAGATCGCCGCCGTCCGACAGAAAGAGGCTCGCTTCCGTTTCGAAGAAATAGGGCGCAAGTCCCACAAGGCTCGCCGCGAGATAGGTCTTGCTGTCCGGCTCGAAATCCTGACGCACGCCGATCAAGGCGTCCCAAAACATATCGACATTCCAGCCATAATAGAGCTGCGCCTCGGCTGACTGCGTCACGCCGTCTTCGATCTCGCCTTCGCTGCGCAACCATACGCGTTCGCGGTCGCCGCCGATCCAGCCATCGACATCCCAATTGATCAGCCCGCCATGATCGCTGGCATAATCCACCTCGCCCTTGATCATGTTGAAAACCTCGCCCCCATGATCCATCTCGGGCATCGCGTCTTGCGCCCAGACCGGCGTCACGGCAGCCGTCAAGCCGACCAACGTCATCAGGAACAAATGTCTCATGGGTGGCCTCCGTGACCGCTATGGCCCGTTTGGCCGTGAAGAACTTGATTGATCGGCACCGACAAAGTCGCGCCGTCCGGCGTGAGGTCCGCCGCGGTTGCGCCCGGCGGCTCGACGATGAAGGTCGTCATCATGCCTGAGACCATGTGGTAGAGCAGATGACAGTGGAGCGGCCAGCCACCCACCTCTTTGGCGGTCAGGATGACCGAATATTCCTGCCCAGGCGCGACGGTGACGGTATCTTTGAGCGGACGGCGATCTTTCGAGCCGTTCTCCAGCTCGAAAAACATGCCATGTAAATGAACCGGATGCGCCATCATGGTTTCGTTGACGAAGGTCAGCCGCACGCGCTCGCCATATTTGACGCGGATCGCCGTGTCTTCGCCGAATCGCTTGTCATTCAGCGTCCACATGTAGCGTTCCATATTGCCGGACAACCGCACCTTGATCGTGCGCTCGGGCGGACGGTTGTCGGCGTTCGGCGCGATCCGTTTGAGATCGCGATAGGCAAGAACCTTGGTTCCCGGCGGCGCTCCCGCCGCCCAGCCAAGCGGCCGCTCTGGCGTGCCGGCGCCCATATCCATCCCGCTCATATCCATCCCGGACATGTCGTGGCCCATGGCGCCGTGATCCATGCCAGGCATGCTCATGCCCATATCGGCCATGTTCAAAAGCGTGCGTGGCCGTGGCGGTGGAATGGGCCCTTCTTGCCCCTGCGCCGTCGCTAATGTCGCGCGGGCATAGCCTTCCCGATCGAGGGACTCGGCGAACACCGTATAGGGAATGTCTTCCGACGGTTCGACGATGACGTCGTACCGCTCGGCGACGCCCATGCGGATTTCATCGACGGGCACGGGGCTGACGTCATTGCCGTCCGCGGCGACCACGAGCATTTTTAAGCCCGGAATCCGGACGTCGAAAAAGCTCATGGCCGAGCCATTGATGAAACGTAGCCGAATGCGTTCTCCCTTCTTGAAGAGCAGCGTTTCATTGCCGGCGGGCTCTTTGCCGTTGACCTGAAACGCGTATCCGGTCACGTCCGCCAGATCGGTGGGGTCCATCCGCATATCGCCCCAGTCAAGGCGGTCTCTGACGGCCGCGCCCACGCCGTCGCGCTGCGCATCCCGGAAAAAGTCCAAGATCGTGCGCTTGTTGTAATTGTAGAATCCGGGATCGGCCTTGAGATTGCGCAAAACCCGATCGGAATCCTCTGGCGTCGCGTCGCCAAAGAGCAAGACATACTCGCGGTCAAACGCCACCGGGTGCGGCTTGAGCGGATCGATGACCAGCGCGCCCAAGACGCTTTGATCCTGTGTGCCGGAATGGCTGTGGTACCAATAGGTCCCGCTCTGCCGGATGTTGAACGTATAGGTGTAAGACTGACCTGGCTTGATCCCGAGAAAACCGTTGAACCCCGGCGAGCCGTCCATAATCCCCGGCAGCAAGATGCCATGCCAATGGACCGACGTATCTTCGTTGGTTTTGTTGGTGACGGTGATCGTCGCTTGCTCGCCCTCCTTGAAGCGCAAAGTCGGGCCAGGCACGCCGCCATTGATGGTCAGCTTTTCGACCATTTTCCCGTGAATGCGGACCGGCGCTTTCTCGATGGTCAGTTGATAGGTCCCAGCCTGTGCCACCCCGCCCGCGAACAGAACGGCGAGACAGATCAACAGCAGGCTGCAGCCTTTCATTGCAAACTTAGTCATCGAACGTCTCATGGCTGCCGCCCTCCGGTGCTGGTCATCACGGCGGCTGCCAACGCGTCACAGGCGGCGCGCGAGCGGTTTTTGTGCATGTCCCGGAATTGCCGCTTGTAGGCTGACGTCCCAGGCGGATGTCCCTGTCCGGCCGCCGTGCGGCACGTGTCGGTCACCTCTGCGACCGTTTGCGCATTCGCCGCTGGCCCCGCTTGCGCGGCAAGCGCATCGCAGGCCGCCGCCATGGTTGTCGCGTGAGCGGACAGGCCAATCACGCCCGCGCGAGCTTGTTTAAGACATGACGCATGCGCTTCGGCGAGGCTGGGCGGTTGCGCGTTGACGCTCGCGCAGGCCGTAAGCGTGACGAGCAGCGCGCCAAAAGCGCTCGACCGGCATAACGATTGAATAGAAAACACCATAAGACTGAACTCCCAAAAACGACGTGACCCCCGCCGTCGCCGGCAAGGCCGCAATAAGTTCTTGAGATGTTCAGATCAGAAGCCGTCCAGTCCGCGCATGGACAGCGTCAAAATCGCTGGCGATGAGTGGTGGCGGCGGCGACGCCGTCGATTCAACAGGCAACCGGTCAACGGCCCAGACAAAGGCCGCCGTGACCGCCCAGATAAAATTCGTCTCCACCTGCGTCGGACTTGGCATCGCCGCGCCACCCAAGGCGGCGCTCAGCTGCATGCTCGCGCAGATTTCGCCCTGGTCTTGGTCCGGCGCGGGTTGATGATGATCTTGATCGGCATGATCGTGGCCTGCGTCCGGCAGCGCCGCCGCATGGGCTTGCGATCCGAACAAGCCATTGGCGCAATGCGGTCCTACCGCCGCGAACACAAAGTTCGCAACGAAGAGGAACAACACCCATGACGCCAATCGTTTCATGTGTCCTTCAAGGCCGGATAAATTTATCCGTACACAGACACTGCAGCCTTCCCACGTAGGAAGGTCAAGCCCCAATTTTTGGACGCTCCGTCAATGCTTTGTGGGCCATCCGTGCATTCACAAGCGCGCCGAACCCAGCCCGTAAACGGCGCTCAATATCGTGACGACGTCTTCGCGGGTCATCATTACCTTGATGTCGCGCGGGTTAAAGGCCTGATCGGCGCGCAGCGCAGCGACGAACCGGCTCAGGTCGTCCCGCAGCGGCGCGTTGATCGCAATCGATTGGTCTGGGATCAGCAATTGGACCAGCCGGACCACGTCGTTGCGGTGTTTCTTGATATGCTGGCTATCGACAGGTTCGCCGCGCGCTTTGCGGTCGCTCAAATCAAGAAAGGCGCGGGCCTTGAACGGAACCAACATACTCTCGTCCAAAACCGTCACCCCGTCGATCTGGCGCCGCGCCGCTTTGAGCGCGGCGTAATAGTCCGCGTTGAGCAAGATCGCCGACAGACTTATCAAGCCGTCATCGGCCGGCACACGCGCCGTCTGCGCGCCGTCTGGCAGAACCAGAAGGTCGGGCTTGCGGGCGAACAATTCGAGCATCGCCGGAAACGCAGGATCGGTTGGGTCCTGAAACCGGTAATATTGCGGTGCGCCATCGGCCCGCAGGCGCGCCGTGTACCCACCATCCGTCAGAGAAGCCGTCATTTGGGCGG
>DMER01000011.1:7908-9638 GCA_003451645.1 Alphaproteobacteria bacterium
ACCCACCATCCGTCAGAAAAGCCGTCATTTGGGCGGCAAAGTCCGCATTCACGACTTCGACGCACAACACCATGTCGATGTCTTTGGTGGCGCGGAAGGGCAAGCCGGCGTCGCCGAACACTAGATCGCAGGCCGCCCCGCCAATGAGCGCATAGTGATCCTCGTAGCCGGCGAAATAGCGGCGGAAGATGTCCATGCCATTCACCACGGCACTTGCTCCAATAGCTGTTCGGCCGCCATGACGAGACGCTCGTCAGACGCGCCATGAAACTGCGCGTAAAGCGACAATGGGTCCGCCTGCCGCGTATTCGTCAAACTCGTCGGATCATAGGCCCAGGTTTCGACCAGCGCCTCGCCCTCCCCCGCCGCTGTCTCTTCAAGATGACACCGGCGCATCACCTCCCGCCAGGCGCGCGCATCGACCGCGACGCATCGCTGCTGCGGCCGCGCCAAATCTGTCCGCGCTGCGAGCGCGCTTTCGCCGGCTTCGATCCAATGGGCCGGAATCGGTCCGCGCACATGTTTCAAACTCCGCACGGGCGTGATCAAGCGGTGTTTCGCTGCCGCAAAGAGCGCACGGCGCGGCAACGGAAATTGAATGTGTTTTTCTTTGCCGCGCCGTTCCATGACCGCCAAACCCAGATCGGCCAGCGTCTCGAAAGCGCGCCCCGCCGTCATGGCTGTGTGGTTGAGCTCTTGCGCGAACATGCTTGGCGTTTGGGCTGTTTCCCGCCGCCGCAAGAGGTGATGAAACAGCACGGCTTGCGCCGCTGGGGTCAAAGTCTCGCCAGGAGCCGCCGGTTGCTGCTGGAATCTTTCCCGGAGATCGATCGCCAGCGCCGGCACATAGAATTGATTGTCCGGCACAATGAACGGCACGCTCAACCGCGTCAGTTGGGCGCGCTGATAGGCGCTCAGTCCGGCTGTGGTATAGATCGCCAGTCGGCCGAGCGTTCGCGCGAGAACGGCCGCATGTTTGGCGATGTCGACTGGCCCCGGTATGTCCTGCGTCGGCTTGAAAAGAACGCAAGCCCGTTCGCCCAGCTGGGCGGCATAGAGCGTGTATAGCGTACGCACATAGACCGGCAGCGCCGCGGCGCCGGTCCACGGCGTAATCTGCACGGGCACGTGCAATATCGCGTGTGCGTAGCGTTCCACCGCCGCCGCATGCGGATCAGGTCTTGGGGCGCCTCTTACTAACATCATCGTTAGATACTAACATTTATAATGTTAGTGTGCAATCTAATTGTTATTTTAGCTCTGAACACCTGAATTATAACGGTCTTTGGGGTGGATGGGGCCGAATACGCCTCTAAAGGACGAGGCCAGAAGAGGCGCCGGCTCAATGCGCCGCTTGCCCCGGCGGCGCCTTTAAAGCTTCCGGAGGGCACCGGTGAAAAACCCGCGGCACGCCCTGGTAGTTCTTGAGGTCGAGACGATCCGCCGTTCGCGCGACGACGGTCAGCCGCTTCAACTCGTTGGTTTTGAGCATGTCCGGGAACGGCATGTGGCTGTGGGTATAGGCGATCGACTGGCCCTCGTCCTTCCAGACGCCTGCCGCGAACGGGCCCTGATCGGGCAGCTTGACTTCGACGTAATACCCATCCGCCAGAAACACCCAAGCCGGCCCGGCGACGCAGCTCTTCGTCTCGCCGAGGCTCCAGACACCGGGCAAGTCGCTCGCCACCGCCGAAGCGGACACTGCGGTCAAACTAACCGCAGCAAGGATC
>DMER01000011.1:9867-9992 GCA_003451645.1 Alphaproteobacteria bacterium
GGATCGTCGCCATCGCTGACGAGAGCGAGGTCTTGATCATGGCGCGCGGTCCGCGCCCGCCAAGACCGCGGCGGCCAAGTCACTGCACGCCCTGCGCGACCGCATTTTGTGCATGTCCCGGAATT
>DMER01000011.1:10202-14234 GCA_003451645.1 Alphaproteobacteria bacterium
ATTTTGTGCATGTCCCGGAATTGACGCTTATAGGGCGACGCCCCAGGCGGGTGACCCTTCCCCGCTTCGTCTCGACAGGCGGACGTCAAGGCCGGCACCGCTTCCGCGCGTCCGGCTTGGTTCGCTTGCGCCGCGAGCGCATCGCAGGCCGCGCTCATGTCACGGGCATGCGTCGATGGGTTTCGTGTCCCAGCCCGCGCTTGCTTGAGGCATTCAGCATGGGCTTCGGACACGCTCAGCGGTAGAGCGTTCGCACCGACGCTTGCGCAAGCGCTCAAGACCGCGATCAACCCTACAACGATCCGGACGCGCACCCGGTTTTTGCGCCCGGGCGCGCATGCACCACCCACAATCCCATCCGTCCAACCTGTCGTCATCTCCCTACTCCTCTTTTGAAATGTCGTTTTTCTCCGCCGATGTTTTGGTCATCGCCCACAAGCTCTCGCAATGCTGGCGCAATGCCGCGACATGATCTGGGTACTTGACAGCGCGGCGAAGACCTTGCGTTGCGCCAGCTGCCTCATGGCGGCAACGCGCCAGCAACGTCTCGCGCGCGTCCGGCGCCACGGTTCGCCAGGCTTGGCAATGCGTGCGCATCTGCGCTTGGTGCTCCCGCACATCTGCGCGCGACGTGCGTTTGCGATCGATGACCCGATGCGGCTTATCGGCTTCCGTAACGCACGCGGCGATCGCGGCGTCCAGCGTTCCGGCCGTCGCTGGCATGGCCGTAACAAGGATGAGGGCACAAAGTCCGAGATTAAGTTTCATAAGCGTCTCCGTCAGCGGGCTCGCGTGGAATCACGCAGCGGCAGGACGGAGCCCGGATCCTGCCGCTGCGCGTTGAGCCCTATTTGAGCTTGAATTGATGCGCCGCCCCCTTGGCGTCGGTCAGCGTCAGGATCGCGCTCGCCGGCGGCGCAAACGCCGGCACGCCAGCCGCCGTCATTTTGTTGGCGTCGCCAGCCGTCAGCGTAAACGGGCCTTTGCGCCCATCGGCCGCCACGACCAACACGCTGCCCGTATGGCCTTTCGCGGCGACCGCGACCCCCTTGGCGTCGGACAGGTAAATCGTCAGTGCTCCATTCTGGAGCAGCCACTCGACGTGATAAGCGCTCGATTCCACCATTTTACCGCCATGCGCCGGTTCGACATGAACATGGCCCTCAGCCGCCCACGCCACAGGCATGGTCACGGCAAGACAAGCGGCGGCAATGACGGCAGTTTTGCGGAAAAAGTTCATGTGTATTGCTCCTTTGGTGATGAGGCGGATGTTTCGGCGACGTCGTCCTCCCGGCTGAACATCCGGTAGAGCGCGGGAAGGACCAAAAGGGTAAGGAGCGTGGAGGAAATCAGACCGCCGATCACGACGGTCGCGAGCGGTCTCTGAACCTCGGCGCCGGCGCCGGTCGCGATCGCCATCGGCACAAAACCGAGAATGGCGACCAGGGACGTCATGAGCACGGGCCGCAGCCGCATCATCGCGCCGTCGCGCACGGCGGTTTCCACGTCCACGCCGTCGCGGCGCAGCTTCTGAATGAAGGAAATGATGAGGAGCCCGTTTAGAACGGCGACGCCCGAGACGGCGATAAAGCCGATGCCGGCCGAGATCGACAAGGGTATGCCGCGCAAGGCCAGGGCGATCACCCCGCCGGTGAGGGCCAAGGGCACGCCCGTGAAAACCAGCGCGGCATCCTTTGGATTGCCGAGCGTCGCCAGCAGCAAAATGAAGATCAGCCCCAGGGCGACCGGGACCACGATGGCCAGCCGCTGGGACGCGGAAATCAGCTTTTCGAACTCTCCGCCCCACCCGATCCAGTAGCCGGGCGGCAATTGCGCCCCCGCCTTGACCTTGTCTTGCGCCTCGGTGACGAAGGAGGCGATGTCGCGGCCTCTGATGTTGGCCGTCACCACGACCCGTCGCTTACCGTTCTCCCGGCTGATCTGGTTGGGGCCTGGGGCGAGGTCGAGCTTGGCGACCTCCTCCAGCGGGATGTAGCGCGGCATTTGGGGACCGGTCCCGACCCGGCTGACGTCGCCGTCGTCGGCGCCGCGCGGCGGCAGCGCGATGGGCAGCGCCCGAAGGCGGTCGAGATTGGTGCGCAGGTCCTCCGGCAGGCGCACGACCAACTCGAACTTCCGGTCGCCCTCGAAGATATGCCCGACCGGCTTGCCGCCGATGGCCACCTCGACCGTCTCTTGCACGTCGGCGACGTTGAGGCCGAAGCGCGCGATCCGCGCCCGGTCCAGAACCACCGACAGGATCGGCAGGCCAGAGACCTGTTCGACCTTTACGTCGGCGGCGCCCGGCACCTCCCGCAAAACGCCGGCGACACGGTTGGCGGAGGTCAGTAATTGGTTCAGATCGTCGCCGAAAATCTTGACGCCGAGATCGGCCCGCACGCCGGCAATCAACTCGTTGAACCGCATCTGAATGGGCTGGGTGAACTCGTAATTATTGCCCGGAACCTTGGCGAGGCGCGCCTCCAGCTCCGCGACGAATTGCGCTTTGGTCTTCGACGGATCGGGCCACTGCGACTTGTCCTTCAATCCCACGAAGGTGTCGGCGACGTTCGGCGGCATCGGGTCCGTGGCGACCTCTGCTGTACCGATCTTGGCGAAGACGTCGGCAACCTCAGGGAATTTTTTGATCTCTTTCTCCAGGGCAAATTGCATCTCGACGGCCTGGGTCAAGCTGGTGCCCGGCACGCGCATCGCATGGAGCGCGATGTCGCCTTCGTCGAGGCTGGGCACGAAGACGGCGCCCATCCGCGTGGCGCCGAGCGCAGTCACCGCCACCAGCACCACCGAAATCGTCACCACCAACGCCCGGTTGGCGATCGCCCAATCGAGCGCAGGTTCATATACGCTCCGCACGCCGCGCACCGCCGCGCTTTCATGTTCGCTGACCTTGCCCGTGACGAATAAGGCGATAGCCGCTGGCACGAAGGTGACCGACAGCACCATTGCGCCGGCCAGCGCGAAGATCATAGTCAACGCCATGGGCGTGAACATTTTACCTTCGATGCCGGTCAAGGTCAGGATCGGCAAGAACACGACCATAATGATCAGGCCGCCGAAGAGGCTCGGCTGCATCACTTCCCGCGTCGCCTCCTGGACCACTGCGAACCGCTCCCGCATGCTCAAGAGACGTCCGCGCCGGTGTTGTTCGAGGGCCAACAAGCGCAGGCAGTTTTCGACCACCACCACCGCGCCGTCGACGATGATCCCGAAGTCGATCGCGCCCAAACTCATGAGGTTGGCGCTGACCTTGTTCTCGACCATGCCGATGGCGGTGAAGAGCATCGAGACCGGGATCACCAGGGCCGTAATGACCGCCGCGCGGATGTTGCCCAACATGAAGAAGAGAACGGCGACGACGAGCACGGCGCCTTCGAACAGGTTGGTTTGCACCGTCCCGATCGTCCGGTCGACCAGCGCCGTCCGGTCATATAGGGCTTGGATATAGACGCCTTCGGGCAGGGTCGGCTTGATTTCCTCAAGCCGCGCCTTGATCGCCTCGGCGACGATCCGGCTGTTTTGCCCGATCAACATCATCGCGGTCCCAAGCACCGTCTCGCGGCCATTGTGGGTCGCCGCGCCTGTCCGGAGTTCCTTGCCGAACTCGACCTGCGCTACGTCGCGGATCAGAATCGCGACGCCGTCTTTCGACCCGACGGCCACATTGAGGATGTCGTCGGTCGACCCCAAGCGGCCAGGCGTGCGCACCAGGAGTTGCTCGCCATTGCGCTCGATATAGCCCGCGCCGATATCGGCATTGTTGCGCTCCAGCGCCCGCATGACGTCAGTCAACGACAGCTCATAGGCCTGCAGCTTTTGCGGATTAGGATGGACGTGGTACTGCTTTGCGTAGCCCCCGATGGCGTTGATTTCGACGACGCCCGTCACCGTCCGCAATTGCGGCTTGACCACCCAATCGTGGATCGTGCGCAAATCGGTCGGATCGTAAGGCGTGCCGTCGACTTTGCGCGCGTCCGGCTTAGCCTCGACCGTGTACATGAAGATTTCGCCGAG
>DMER01000011.1:14431-14700 GCA_003451645.1 Alphaproteobacteria bacterium
TACATGAAGATTTCGCCGAGCCCCGTCGCGATGGGCCCCATTTCGACCGACACGCCCGGCGGCAATTGATCGCGGACTTCCTGCAGGCGCTCGCCAATCAGCTGGCGCGCGAAATAGATATCCTTCCCGTCTTTGAAGACGACGGTGACCTGCGCGAGGCCATACCGCGACAGCGACCGCACATAGTCGAGGCCCGGCAACCCGCCCATCGCGGTTTCGATCGGTACGGTCAGGCGTTGCTCGGCTTCGAGCGGCGAGTAGCCGGGCGC
>DMER01000167.1:0-8890 GCA_003451645.1 Alphaproteobacteria bacterium
GGGCAGGGCCTCTCGTGCGCATTGCCGCCATGGTCTCATCGCTTACCAGTAGAGCACTAAGGCTCTTCGCAATACGTCCCTCACCGCACCCGGCGAGCCCGATTATCTGCCCAAGTCGCGCCTCTTCAAAGGCTCGGGCGGACGTCAAGTGATCCTGGGTCAGCCCAAGATACAAGGCTGGGACGCCATATGCCGCAAGCTCATAAGCGGTGACCCCGAAAGAGGTAATCGCCAGATCTGCCGTCGCCATAGCGCCGCCAAGATCGTCTTGCCCTTGTAGGATATCGATAGGTCCCGGCAACTGCCTTAGCGCTCTGATCAGACCGTCCGTATCGGGAACATCCGGGCCGAGTGCAATCGTCAACGTATGAGTGCCGAGCACACGTAATGCTGCACGGGCCGCGGGTAGCGTCTGTGCAGCCGGATCACTGCCGCCCATGGTGATCAGAATATTCCGGGCTCCGTCAGGCTTGCTACCCTGCCTCAGGACGACGTCGGAACCAAGCACCGCCCACTCCCAACCGACATGTCTCCGCGTCCTGGCGCGCCGCCAATTCAGCTGCGCAACTTGGGGAACCGGTGGATAGAATGCGAGATCCGCAACAAGGCGGCGCGGCCCCGCATCGTCTATGACGGCGGTCGTTGCGCCGGAATCCTTGGCGAACTGTGTTGCTTCCGTACCGCTCGCAATCCTCGTATCGAAAACTACACCAAGCACAGTCCCAGCCGCCAAACACCGGCTCAAGAATTCTGATTCTGACTCGTCCGCGTACCACTCATCCACCGGAATGCCGAACTGATTGGCCATTCGCCTGACCTGTTCATTGGCCATGATTGCGAACCTCACACCAAACCCATGACGGTCGCGCAAATGACGAGCAATGGCCAGGCTGCGCTTAATGTGACCGAATCCAAGCGAGCCGCCGCCATCGCAGCGAAAGATAATGGTTCCGCTCTCGCTGGTAATGGGCTTTTGCTGAACATGCGCATTCAGCTTGAGCAGACTTGGATCACGTTTGATCAGTGCAATAAGGTCGCTCAATGACGCCTCCCCGGCCTTCGCGTGAAGTTTCTCGTAGATAGCCTCGATGAAGGTACGGTCGGATGGCGTGTCGATAGAAAGCCGGAAGCCGGGATGTTTCAAATTCTCCGGAGCTGGAATTGCAGCAATACGGACGAACTCAGGGTGGAGCTTGAAGTATGCGCTCACATGTTCGCGTGCTACAGGATCGGCGGCCCTTTCGGCGGCAAGCTTCTCAAGCGCGCTCCGGGTAAATGGATCGGCGCCTTCATGGGCGACGCTTTCACCTCTGGCCATGACGACAAAATCGGCCTTGTTCGCGATCAAGCCGCCGACCAAATAATCGATAAAATCGGGGTCAATCAGCGGGGCGTCCGATGTAATCCGCACAATGATGTCCGCCCGTGTCTCGCGAGCGGCAATGAGATAGCGCCGCAGCACATTGTCCTCTGGGCCCCGGATGCATTGAACAGCAAGTTCATTGCAGTGAGCGGCAATCGCGTCGTCCGCGAGTTCTGTGGATGTAGCAATCGCAATGCCGTCAAGAGATCTGCATTTCTGCAGCCTACGAATAATATGATCGAGCAGAGGCAGACCGGCCACTGGCTGCAATACCTTGCCCGGGAAACGTGTCGAGCGCATGCGCGCCTGCACAATTGCAATTGTCCGTGGGCGCATGGTCCCTACTCCGCTGCTGACGAGGACGGCATTGAACGCCACTCGTCCCGAATACGCATTAACGGCCGCAATCCATCAGAGGGATCGGCCCGCCATTCGCGATCGGCCAATTCGGCGTCTGCCGCAATCTTTCGTGCATCACCGTCGGCAGCGATGCCCTCGCGGATGAGCGAAATCACTGGCCCAATTTGCTCCGGCAACCAGCAGTGACCGGCGGCATATTCCGCGCCCTCGCCGTCCAAGTCGAGGTGAAACTCAATAACTGGGGCTTGAAAATGGAGCGCCGCGCGCAAGATGACGCTTGGCGAGACCGTATGGTCGGACCACCCGCAGGGCAGACCCGTCGCTCGCGCAATCGTCAGCATCGCTTTCAAATTGCACTGAAGGATCGGTGTTGGATATGCGGAAACAGTATGAAGCAGGGTCGTCTCGCGTGCTCCGGCATCCCGGAGGACATCAGCTGCATGGGTGATTTCACTTAGCGTCGCCATACCAGTCGATAGTATGACCGGACGCCCACTCCTTGCGCAGTGGCACAGCAAGTCGTCCCACAACAACTCGTAGGACGCGATTTTGAACGCTGACACATAGGGCGCCAGCTCACCAACTGCGTCCAAATAGAATGGTGTACAGATAAAGTCCACGCCTCGCGCCAACGCCCGCGCATGGATCAGGGGCAGGAAGGTCACTGGCAGCTCCCATGCCTGGCGTGCGCGATGTTTGGCACTGCGTGACAAGATTTCGGGCGCGAACATCTCCGAGATTTTGAACAGTTGGAACTTCACCGCATCGCACCCTGCGTCCGCTGCAGCATCTACAAATCGCAG
The DNA here is from genome assembly GCA_003451645.1 of Alphaproteobacteria bacterium. Taxonomy (GTDB): domain Bacteria; phylum Pseudomonadota; class Alphaproteobacteria; order Micropepsales; family Micropepsaceae; genus DMER01. The sequence goes on from DMER01000167.1 coordinate 2,527, forward strand.
GCATCGCTCTAGATCCTGCGCGTGGTTGGACGAAACCTCGGCGATGAAGTACGGACTGCCGTCTCTGCGCATCATGCTTGCCCCCAGTTTCAGCATCTTCTTAACCAATTATCGCGCATCATCCTTTCCGGAACCTCAACAGGCGAACGGAATGCGACAGTGCCGTTTCAGAATCAACAAGCACGCACACACTCCCATGTCGGGCCTACAGCCGGACGCGCTGGGGACTTTGAGATTATCAACTGCACGAATTGTGGTTTTGCCCATGCCTTGCCGCTTCCAAGCGAGGAGGACCTCGATCTCGCCTATGCGCAAACCTATTACCGCGAACAAAAACCCGACTATGCCGCACGCGCGCAGGAGGATGCTCCGTGGGCGAACATGTTCTATGAGGACCGCCTCAGGGGCATTGAGGCCGCATTGGGCAAGGCAAATGGTGCATCAAAGAGCAAGCCGCGCCTTGTCGATGTGGGCTGCGGTCCCGGTCACTTTCTAAAGTTTGTGCAAGATGCAGGCTGGACCTGCGAGGGAGTGGAGCCCGCCGAACAGGCCGCCCGCTATGCGCAAGGACTGGGACTGACCATTCATAATCAGACCCTGACGTCTGAATGGATGAAGGATCAAGCGCCCTTCGATGCGGCTCACTGCATGAATGTTCTGGAACATGTGCGAGATCCGGCGGATATGCTCCGTACAATGACACTTGGGCTCCGCACTGGCGGCGCGATTTGCGTCGGGGTTCCAAACGATTTTAGCGCGTTTCAACTTGCAGCACGAAAGAGTGGCGCGCCGGAATGGTGGCTTGTGCCCCCGCACCATCTGAATTATTTCACTTTCGATACACTGGAGGCGCTGCTGCAACGTTGCGGTCTGACACCAGTCTCACGCCTCACCTCGTTTCCGATGGAGGCGTTTTTGCTCATGGGCCGTGACTACATTGGCCAAGACGCCGCAGGCCGCGCCCTGCACCAAGAGCGCAAATCGTTCGATTCCGCACTCAATGCCCTTGATCCGGCTATTCGCCGAAACTTCTATAGCGCGCTTGCCGAAAGAGGCTTTGGGCGCGAAGCCATCATCATTGCACGCAAGGAGTTTTGATCGATGCTCGACCTTGAGGCATGGGGCAAATCCCGCAGTACAAATGATCTTGACGCATTCAGCGAGATCGCAATCTTTGGTGCCACTCCTGCAGCCATGGATGTCCTGAACTACCTTGCGCGCAAGGGGCGTAAACCTGCCTTTTTTTCCGACAACTCCGCGGCAAAACTGGGAAAAGACTTTCAAGGGTACCCGATTGCCAACGCTCAAGAAGCAGCGCAACTGGCGCGCCGCGGTGGAGCGGTGGTCATTGCCTCCGCCTATCAGCAAGACATCGCGAAACAGCTAATCGAGCAACTGGATACGCCTCCGAGTGCCGTGTTTCCATACATTTCTGATATGTTCGCGAGCCACTTCGGCGCGCAAGCCATCGCACCCTTCCGTACGCGGATTGAGACCGTCATTACGCGGGCCGCCGACGAGGCGTCACACGATTATCTCGCAGCTTTGGTGAAGTTTCGTTGGACCATGGACCCGCGGGATATTCCGCGCAATGCAAACGTAACCGGATTCTATCAGTATGCGGGCAATCACCCGCAACTGCCCGCAATTCCGCATATTGTGGACTGCGGTGCCTTTACTGGCGACACGGCAGAAGCCTATCTGAGCCGCTGCAATGGTGCTGCACATGTCACAGCCATTGAGCCAATGCCCGAGAATTTCCGGCAACTTGTCAATCTTGTGCGGTCAAAAGGATGGACAGCGCAGGTGAGGCCCATTCACGCGGCGGTTGGTGCCGCGCGTGGAAACCTATCAATCAGAGGCTCCACGCAAGTGGCGGACGCCAGAGCGTGTGTAACGGATCGCGCAGGCCAGGACGCCATCACGGTCCCTGTCATCGCACTGGACGATCTGTTCACCGACGGTCAGGGCGCGCCAGACCTCATCAAAATCGACATCGAAGGGTTTGAGCTCGAGGCACTGATGGGTGCGTCAAAGACCATACTATCAGCATCGCCACAATTGGCGGTTGCTGCCTATCACCGGCCAGCACATCTGTGGGAGATACCGGAAGCCATTTGGGCTCTTGATCCCCAATACAAGATATTTGCAGGGCACCATCCATCCGCTCACTATGAAGTCGAGTACTATTGTGCGCGTCAGAGTGACATGCGCAGTGCTGCCTAATGGTCAATCTGGCGCGCGCGTACAATACGCAATCTCAGTACACGCATTTCATGCCCACGAGGCTATGGTCGGGCGCTGACCTCTTTTCTCGGCTGTGGAAGGACTTGGCCCCCGGCCCGACTCTCTTGGTTGCCGACGCCCATTTCAATGGCGACCCACGCATGAACCCCTATAGTGATCTGCGGACCATCTGGGTCAACGGCGAACCAGCAGTCAGGCAAGTCCAGTCACTTTGCGGCTCCATCGGCTCGGAAGCCCTTCAAACCATCCTCGCAGTAGGTGGCGGCAGCACGATTGATACTGCAAAAGCCATTCGAGCACGGATCATGTTCGGCGACTTCGATGTCAAGGACGCCGAAGCCCCTTTGGGAGCGCCAACCTTGATCGCGGTGCCGACGCTTCCCGGATCGGGATCCGAGACCAGCCGGTTCTTTGTTTTGTCCGACCCGGACACGCGTGCAAAGCGGGCGCGGCGAGGATGGTGCTATGCGCCCGATTTGGCGGTCCTTGACCCCGATTGGCTGACTGGCGCGCCGCCCCGGGCTCTTCTGCTCGGTGCCTTTGATGCGTTCTGCCATTTGTGGGAAACATTCATCTGCAAGAATGAACGCAGCCCAGTGACAGACATGCTGGCGGCGACTGGAATCGCGAACATCGCGCAGGCCATGCGGGAACTTTTAGACACGGGGACGCTCTCACAAAAATCCTGCAGCGCCCTTCAACTTGCGAGTGCCTTGGGTGGCTATGCCATATCGAATGTCCGCGTGGGGATGATCCATGCTCTGGGTGAACCCCTGTCGGCTTATGTGACTTTGGCGCATCCAGAGACGCTCTGGGTGTTTTATTCCCATGTCCGTGCGCATTACGATGACGTCATTCAAGATCGCATCACCCTACTGAACAATGCTTTAGGTGGCCAAGCACTTTCCCAACTCGATCAATTGTGGGCGCGAGGCTTTCGTGAACTCGGCGTCGATGCAAGGATAAGGGATGCTCTTGGTGCGTCGGACGTCACGGCGGATGCCTTAGTGAACGCCGCCATGCGGGATACGGTCCTATTGAAGGAGCACCCAAAGGACATCACCTGGGATGGCGTTCATGATCTGACGGCCCGCGCGCTGAGAGCCGCTTAACCGGTCATTAACCAGCCTGGCCAGAGTGTGAAGCCTTGAGTCGCGCCGGCCGCCTTCAATTGCATTATACGCGCTACCGGCAGTCAATGTTTCTGAGAGGCGCCCATGCTGCCGTCGACCCTTGCCGCAAAAGTCAAACCTGCAGCACCGCGCAGGCCAGAGATCATGCTCTTGGCCAACTACGCGCAAGAGATACGCCGCTTAAGTATCGCCTCGATCTACAGGGCTGGGTCGGGCCATCCAGGCGGATCGCTGTCGTGTTCGGACATATTGGCCTGCCTTTATGGCGCAGAACTTTACATTCCGCGCGACAATCCGGAAACGGACAATCGCGACCGTTTCATCTTGTCAAAAGGTCACGCTGCGCCGGCTTTGTACGCCGCGTGGGCGGCCGCTGGGCTCTTGCCCGTTGACGTCGCCCTTTCGTTGCGAAAGCTCGGCAGCCGTGCGCAAGGACATCCGCATGTGGTGGAGACGCCGTTGGCGGAAACGTCCACAGGCTCCTTGGGTCAGGGATTCTCGGTCGCGATGGGCATGGCCCTGGCGCTTCAGCACATGCGACGGCCCGTCCGGGTTTATGCGATGTTAGGCGACGGCGAGTGCCAAGAGGGAGAAGTCTGGGAGGCTGCGATGAGCGCCGCCCATTTCGGATTGTCCAACCTTTGCGCGATCGTTGATTATAACAAGCTGCAAAGCGATGATCGCAACGCCACGATCATGGGTATTGAACCCCTGAATGCCAAGTTCCGTGCTTTTGGCTGGGCCGTGCATGAGGTTGACGGGCATGACTTGACCCAAATCCTCAGTGCGCTGAGTGTAGCACGTCAAGAACAAGGACGGCCCTGCCTCGTCATTGCACACACAGTAAAAGGCAAAGGCGTGCCATACATGGAAGATCAGCCCGCCTGGCATGGAAGCGTGAAACTCACGCGTGAACAAGCTGCATCTGCGTTAGAGGCCTTACAGACCGGCGCCAATCTCATCACGGAGCTTCTCGATGGCAAATAAGTCGGCGCCGCAATTGATTGGGTCCAATGGTGACAGTTTGCGTGAAGCCTTTGGCAAAGCCCTAACGGCCGTTGCCGCTAGTAGACCAGAGATCGTGGTTCTTGACGCCGATATTGCCGGCGGCACGGGCGCGCACCATTTCCGCAAAGCGCACCCCAAACGCTTCTTTCAGTTCGGAATCGCTGAGCAAAATATGATGGCTGCGGCATCGGGCATGGCGGCTGTCGGCCTTATCCCCGTAGTCACGACCTTTGCCGTGTTTTGCTATCGGGCAATCGAGCAGGCGCGCCTGTCCATTGCTTATGCCCGCCGCAACGTCAAGATCGTTGCCAGCCACCCAGGTCTTGACGTGGGTCCCGATGGCGGATCCGCACAGGCTCTAGAGGATCTCGCGGCCTTCCGCGCTATACCAGGGATGACAGTGATCTCGCCTGCCGATCCTCTTGAAATGAGCCTTGCCGTTCGCTCCATTCTTGATTTCGATGGCCCTGTTTATATGCGCACTGGCCGCAGCCCAGCGAAGCGGGTGTTTGGCGACAACCACAAATTTGAAATCGGCAAAGGACAGATCCTCAGGCAGGGAAGTGACGTGACCATTGTTGCCTGCGGGGTCGAAGTAGCTAGGGCGCTCAGCGCAGCTGAACAATTGGCGGTCGACGGCGTCTCAGCGCGTGTTGTGAATATGGCGACCCTAAAGCCTATTGATACTGAACTCCTAACGCGCTGCGCCCTCGAAACGGGATGTATGGTCACGGCTGAAGATCACAATGTCCATGGCGGATTGGGGAGTGCCGTAGCGGAGGCTCTTGTACAGTCCGCGCCCTGCCCCATTGAATTCATTGGCGTCAAGGATCTGTTTGGACAGTCAGGCGAGCCCGAGGAATTGGCGGAGGTATACGGACTAACCGCGCCCTATATCGCTGCTGCCGCTCGACGCGTCATTGACCGCAAGATGTCCCATGTCCGCAAAGCTGCTTGAGGGCCGCACCGCGCTCGTTACAGGTGGGTCCCGTGGCATCGGCCGCGCCATTGCTCGCGGCCTTGCCGGTGCGGGCGCGCATGTCTGCCTGACCTATCGCGACAGCCATGAACTCGCGAATGCGGCGGTGGACGAGATCGCCAGCGCTGGCGGCCGGGCCTATGTAGTTCGGATGGACACGAGCATCCGCGCTTCGGTTCTGCACGCCTTCCGCGAGATTGAAGAAAGTTGGCCCCGTCTCGACATACTTATCAATAATGCAGGGATCAACAAGCCAACGGATTTCGACCAAATCACGGACGAAGATTGGGATCACATCCTCGCCGTCAATCTGAAAGGCCCGTTTATCGTTACACAGACTTTCTGGCCGCTGATGATAAAGGCAGGGTCGGCAAGCATCGTCAACATTGGATCCGTAAGCGGGCAATATGGCGGTCCACGGACGGCCCACTATGCGGCCTCGAAGGCAGGGCTTATCTCTTTGAGCGAAGTCATTGCCCGGTTTGGCGCCAAACACGGCATCCGCTCCAACACACTTGCCGCAGGGCTTATCGCGAGCGACATGGCAGCCCAAGCCATGGCGAACCCCGCCGTTGCATCAGCCGCTCAGAACGTTCTATTGGGACGGCTCGGGACACCTGCAGAGGTCGCCGATGCATGTGTCTTTCTAGCTTCCGACGCAAGCCGCTACATCACCGCACAGACGCTGAATGTGAATGGCGGCCTTTATTTCTAAGCCGAGCCAAGCGCTTGCGGCTGGATTGTAACACACGTGGCGCAATCGGTTACCGCTTGATCTAAGTCAATTTACCAAATTCAACGCCTGTTGTATTTCAACGAAAGTCCAATTTGAGGGGTTCGTTGCGATGAGAATAGTTGGTTTGGTAGCTGCGACAGCGATCGCCGGGGCGGCGGGCGTTTTCACCGGCATGGCGGAGGCCAAACGGCCGGATAAGCCTTGGCTCGTGCACTTCCGTGCGATTTCGGTCTTGCCCGATGAGGACGCTAATGTGTCCAT
>DMER01000167.1:9083-27273 GCA_003451645.1 Alphaproteobacteria bacterium
ATGAGGACGCTAATGTGTCCATCGGCGGGAGCGTGAAAATCGACGACGCGTTGGTTCCTGAGATCGACATCAGCTATTTCTTCGACGAGGATTGGTCGATCGAACTAATCGCCGCAACCAGCCCGCACAATGTCCGCTCGACCCTTGGCATCAACCTCGGTGACGCCTGGGTGCTGCCCCCAACCCTTACAGTCAAGTATCATCTGCCGGTGGATGGGCCTGTGCGCCCTTACATTGGCGCAGGGATCAACTACACCACCTTTTGGAACATTGATGAGCAACCTGGCCTGTCGATGGACTATTCCGATAGCTGGGGTTGGGCCTTGCAGGCGGGCATCGAAATCGACCTTGGAAATAACTGGTCCTTAAACATTGACGTTAAGAAGATAGACATCGACACAGATGTCAAAATCAATGGCGGCGCCATCACGGCCGATGTTGAGATTGACCCGCTGGTGGTGGGCATTGGGATTGGCTATCGCTTCTAGGCGCTATGCCCGGTCATCCCGATCAACCCGCCCGGCGGCATTGCCATGGGCTGGTTTTTCATGCGCGAGCGCACGCTTTTGATCGTGTCTGCAGGCGTCGAGGCGGTCCATGGGATCCGCCGGGCGAAAGAGCTCGGGCTTCGCGTCATAGTGAGCGATCGCGATACATCGGCACCTGGATTTGCGTACGCGGATGATGGTTTTGAGGCCTCCACCTACGATCCACAGGCAACCGCCGATGCGGCGGAAGACTATGCAAGACGGTGCGGCCCAATTTCTGGCGTGATCACCATCGGTGCAGATGTTCCGTTGACGGTTGCAACCGTAGCAGCCCGGCTAGGCCTTCCAGGGATTTCGCTTGAGGCCGCACGATTGGCGCAAGACAAGCTTGCGATGAAGGCTAGGCTTGCTCAACAAGGCATCCCTGTTCCCGCTTTTGCGGCCATTCCGAACCTTGACGCACTAAAGCGCCACACGGATACCCGCGGGCTGGGTTATGTCTTGAAACCCGCCGACAGCCGTGGCGGTCGAGGGGTACAACGACTTTCTGCGGTCAAGGACCTTGCTGAGGCTTGGGAGGTAGCGGCCGGTCACTCGCCTTCTGGCCGCGTCATGGTTGAAGAATTCTTGGATGGCCCACAAATATCGACCGAATCCATTCTGATCGATGGCCTGGGCGCAACGCCCGGATTCTCGGACCGCAACTATCCCTATCTCGATCGATACACGCCCTATTTCATTGAGGATGGCGGCGATCTGCCGAGCAGCTTGCCGGTGCCCGTCCAAGCCGATGTGAAAGCCACTGTGGAAGCAGCTGGCCGCGCCTTGGGTGTTAAAACAGGCAACATCAAGGGCGACATGGTCGTGCACAATGGCAAGCCTTACGTTATCGAAATCGCAGCGCGAGCCTCCGGTGGTTACTTCTGCACCCGGGAGATACCTCTGAACACGGGAGTCGATTTCATTGGCGCCGTGATCCGGATCGCCCTTGGCGAGCGGGTATCGCTGTCCGAGCTTTCGCCCCGTTTCGAGCGCCCAGTGGTACAGCGCTATTTGTTCCCAACGCCCGGACGTGTCGTTTCTGTCAGAGGCTCTGATGCTGCTTCGCAGATGCCTGGTATTGAGGAATGCCTTGTAACAGTGAAGCCAGGCAGCATTATCCGTCCGCCAACGGACAGTAACTGCACCGCGGCGATGGTCTTGGCAACGGGAAGCTCGCGTGCCGAGGCTCAAATGCGGGCGGCACAGGCATTGAACCTGATCGCGGTCGAAACGGTGCCTCTATGAGCATCCTGGTCGTTGCTGCCCATCCTGACGATGAAGTCTTGGGCGCAGGGTGCGCAATCGCGGCCCATGCGGACCGAGGCGAGGCCGTGCACATTCTGATTATGGCTGCAGGCCTGGACTCCCGTGGCGAGGCCGCGACGACTTCAGCGCATGACCGGCTAAAGGAACAGGCGCGTGCGGCAGCACTGGTGCTTGGCGCACGGTCGGTTGCCTTCCTCGATTTTCCCGACAATGCGATGGACACTGTCGGGTTGCTGCACGTAGTAAAGCCGATTGAGGCGATGATTGAGCAGACCTCTCCTCATACGGTCTATACGCACAGCGCCAGCGATCTCAACATTGATCATAAGATTACCGCTCGCGCGGTCATGACGGCGGCCCGGCCTCTGCCCGGCGCCAGCGTCAAGCGAATTCTGGCCATTGAGGTTCCTTCCGCTACGGGATGGGATGCACACGCAGCACCCTTTCAGCCCAACACGTTCCTGGATGCAAGCAATACTCTTGCCCGGAAACTCGCCGCCATGGAGTGCTACCCAGATGAGTTGCGCTCGTTTCCTCATGCCCGATCTCTGCGCGGCATTAAGGCCAGGGCGGTCAGTTGGGGAGCGCAGGTGGGCATGCCGGCGGCCGAGCCCTATCAATTGCTGCGAAACTTGCAGCCATGAGCGGCCTAACCAATCTGCCCATTCTGTTTGTCGGTGCACGAATAGTTGGCAGATTGTGCTTGGAGGCTCTCCTTTCGGAAGGCGCGCGCATTGCCGGTCTCTTGGTGCTCGATGAGTCCAAGGCCGGTCAAACAGTTGCCCACGCTGATTTCGCTGACCTTATCGAGCAGCACCATGTCCCGGCTCGTCCCTTCCGTACACTGAAGGGCCTCGAAGGCCATTCACATGCGGCTTGGGCCAGAGAGCTACGCCCAAGGCTTGGTATCGTTGTCGGGGTTTCGGAACTGCTGGGACCAGAGATATTGTCCCTCCCGGAACTAGGTTTCATAGGCATGCACCCTACATTCTTGCCGGAAGGGCGTGGGCGAGCCCCCATACCCTGGGCCATTATTCTGGGGCTGAAGCAAACGGGCGTCTCCCTCTTTTATGCCGCAGAAGGCGCTGACACAGGCGACATCCTGCTGCAAGAACGCGCACCGATTTTCGAGGACGACACTGCATCCACTCTTGGTGCCCGCACGGACAACGTCGCGGCTCGATTGCTTGTGGACGCGGTTGAGAAAATTGCCACTGGGACCGCACCGCGAATACCTCAAGATCCTGCCATAGCGACCCACTGGCCGCGCCGCCGTCCTGAGGACGGTGTCATCGACTGGAATCGTCCGTCAGCGGATGTTGTAAGATGGATCAGGGCACTGACCCATCCCTATCCAGGGGCGTTCACGCATATCGGCGGCCAGAAACTATTCATCTGGGAGGCTGTTGCCACCACGGCACCCAGGGGCAACGTGCCCGGCGAAATCCTCGCGCGCGACGATGACCGGCTCACCATCGCAACATGCGACGGAGCGGTTGCCGCAACTTCATTTCAGTGGGCGGATCAAAGCAACGGAATGACCTCGGAAGGAAATGTCATTGCCCGAATAAGGTCTGCAAGCTGATGAGCCTCAATCTCTTCGCCTTCTTTCACCTCAATATGATGTTCTCCTCTATTCCGGAAGAACGCAGACCTGAGGTCGTCGAGAAAGCCTATTGGCCATTACTGGATTTGCCTGAGGCCGTCGGATTTCCCATTGGCATAGAAGCGACCGGGCTCACTCTGGAGATCATCAACGCAATCGACCCGGGATGGATCGCGCGATTGCGCGAACGCATCATCTCCGGGCAAATCGAATTCATTGGATCGGGTTATGCTCAGATTATTGGTCCGCTTTGCCCTGCGATCGTGAATGAACAAAATTTGCGCCTCGGCAATCAGGTCTATGAGGCAATACTCGGCGCCCGCCCCAAACTTGCATTGATCAACGAGCAAGCCTATTCAGCCGGGTTGATCCCGCTATATCGCGCGGCAGGCTACCAAGCCATTTGCATGGACTGGGATAATCTCGCGCCCCATCATCCAGAATGGCCTGCGGAAACCCGGTTCTCGCCGCAACAAGCAATCGCTCCGGACGGCACCACCATTGGGTTGCTCTGGACACAGACTTTTCTCTTTCAGAGGCTGCAACGGCTGGCCCATGATGATATCAGCCTCGATGAGTATTTGGAGACGATCTCCTCATTTCGCACCCGTTCACCAAGAACCCTCTGCCTCTACAGCAACGACGCCGAGATATTCGGTGTACGGCCTAACCGGATGGCGACGGAGGAGCGTGTAGCAAACGGCGAGTGGCAGCGCATTCAATCGGCGTGGCAAGCGCTCGCCAGACAACCGGATGTCCGCTTTGTCAGCCCCAGCGAAGCCTTTGGGGACTACGCCAATACGACCGCGCCGCTGCATCTTGAAACCTCCGCCTACCCCATTCCTGTCAAAAAGCAGCCAAAGTACAATGTCCTGCGATGGGCTCTGGCTGGCCGTGATAACCTCGCCATCAATGCAGCTTGCTCCCGGCTAACAGACGCTCTGGAAGAAAAGCGCGTTACTACAGACATGGAATGGGCGCAGCTATGTCGTCTCTGGTCCTCCGATTTCCGCACCCACATCACAGAGCAGCGCTGGCACGCCTACCTGAACGAAGTCGCCGAACTGGAAGCCAAGCATGGTACTTCTCCGCCTCCACCATGGCCACCCTCTAAGTCCGGCGTCCAACGCTCAGACGGCCGTTGGATCACGGTCGAAACTCCTGCGCTCAAGGCAACACTGAACCGGCGCAGGGGCCTTGCGATCCAGTCCTTGGCAAGGCACGGCGAAACTGCGCCGCCGATGATCGTCAGCCATTTGCATGGCCGGTTTCAGGGTATCGCTCTCCAATATGATTGGTACACGGCTAATCTGGTATTCGAAGCGTTGGATGGTCCGAAAGTCAGCGACTTGGATTGGGCGCACACAAGTATCGACCACTTGCCAGACGGTATCATCCGCGTAACGGGCACCATGCAAAGCCGTAAGGGGCCAATCACCAAAGCGATTACATTCGATGCGATAAAACCGCGTGTCACGGTCGACATCTGGGCCGATTGGCCTGAACCAGGGCGCGGCTCCTTGCGTGCCGCCCACATTTGCGTGGAACCAACGGCATTTGAATGGAAGGACCTGACGGCACGGTGCCACAACGGAGGACATGATCAGGAAAGCTTCGCGTTGGGTCCTGGACCTATTGATCATGCTGCCGCTGTTTCATTCCAAGTGTCGGCAACTACGGGGTTGGGGTGCACGGATGGTATCCTGGACATCAGTGATGGGCGTCGAGGTTTCCGGATTGAAATTGACCGCGCTGTTGCCCCACTGATACCTATGATCGAACATCGCCCAGAAGTGGAAGGTCCCTTTTGCCGCATTCTGTTGTCTGCGCAGGAGACAGACGACACCCTCAAACCACACTCAGACAGGCGCCCGCCCTTGCATTTCCGGTACGCGATCCTTCTGCACTGAACATCAAACACCTTGACCTCACGCTTAATTAACGGGATTCGGCAATGCTTTCTGAACCATAACAAAGGGTGACCCGATGGCCCAGGTTCAGAACTCCGTTTCCTTCGCGTCCGATGATGATGAGGCGATGTTGCCCGCCCCTCTCGGTCCCGCGATCCGCCAACGCGATTTCTTGGAGCCTCAAATCGACCTGAACGGCCAGACCGTGCTCGTCACCGGCGGGACAGGGTCGTTCGGTTATCAATTTGTCCGTATGGTGATCAATCGCTTCACACCGCACCGCCTGATCATCTTTTCCCGCGATGAACTAAAACAGTTTGAGATGGCGGCGGCCTTCCCGCCAGAAAAATATCCCTTCATGAGATTCTTCATTGGCGATGTCCGCAATCGCGATCGCCTCGACTTGGCACTGCGCGATGTCGACTATGTCGTGCACGCTGCTGCCATGAAGCAAGTTCCGATTGCCGAGTACAATCCGTTCGAGTGCATCGCCACAAACGTGATCGGCGCCGAAAACATTGTTCAAAGCTGCTTGCGCCGGGGCGTAAAGCGCGTCATCGCTCTCTCCACGGACAAAGCCGCGAACCCGGTCAATCTCTACGGCGCCTCAAAACTGGCGTCCGACAAGATCTTCGTCGCGGCCAACAATCTTGCGGGCAAAAATGGCTGCCGCTTTTCGGTCGTTCGCTATGGAAACGTGGTTGGGTCACGCGGCAGCGTTCTGCCCCACTTCCAGAAACTGATCCGTGATGGCGCCTCCGCACTGCCGATCACAGATGAGCGCATGACGCGATTTTGGATCACCCTCAATCAGGGTGTGAACTTTGTCTTGTCCTCTATGGCCATGATGCGCGGGGGCGAAATCTTTGTACCCAAAATTCCCAGCATGCGTGTGACAGACATTGCGCGTACCCTGGCGCCGCATATCCGCCAGTCCGTCATAGGCATCAGGCCAGGCGAGAAGCTGCATGAGGTTATGATCCCGTCCGATGATGCACGCCAGACTCTGGAACTACGCGACCGCTATTTGATCCTGCCCGCGTTTCTCGACAACATCCGCCAGGATTACGAGCGCGATGGCGCGGTGCCCGTTCACGAAGACTTCTGTTACGCAAGCCACAGCAACCCGGAGCGGCTGGACGCGCGCGCGTTGCAAAACATGCTTGAAGAGTCGTTCTCATGACTGTTCGCGCGGCCACACCGATGCTTTCTTATGGCCGCCAAAGTATCGATCGGCAAGACATTGACGCCGTAGTCACTGCTCTGCAGGCGGATCTTCTGACCACGGGACATTCAGTCCCCGCATTCGAGGGCGCGCTCTGCCAGGCGACAGGCGCAGCTCATACAGTCGCGGTTTGCAATGGAACCGCCGCTCTGCATCTGGCCGTGCGCGCGGCTGGTCTGGGGCCAGGTACCGCCACAATCGTGCCAGCGATCACGTTCGTCGCAACCGCCAATGCTGTGCGGCTCAATGGCGGCGAGGTCATCTTTGCCGATGTTGACGCTGAAACCGGGCTGATGACGCCGGACACGCTTTTGCGGGCCCTTCGCACACCCAACACACTACCCATTCGTGCCGTTATGCCGGTGCACTATGCCGGACCAATGGCCGGCATGGCGGCAATCGCCGGCATAGCGGGCGACAATGGCCTCACCATTATCGAAGATGCGTGCCACGCGATTGGTTCGCGAACGGAAGGAGGCGCAATCGCCGGCAATTGCAAGCACTCAAACATGACTTGCTTCAGCTTTCACCCTGTTAAAACCATCACCACCGGAGAAGGCGGGGCCATCACGACAAATGATCCGGACCTGGCGCATCTTCTGCGTCGGGACCGCAGTCACGGCCTCACGCGCAATGCCCTCGATTTTCAGAATTCCGATCATGCCTTTGATGAAAATGGCGCACCGAACCCGTGGTACTACGAGCTCCACGATGTAGGACCGAACTATCGTCTAACGGACATTCAGGCAGCGCTTGGCATATCGCAGCTGTCGCGGCTTCAGCAATTCGTGCGGAAGCGGGCTGACCTGAAAGACGCCTATGACGCGCTCCTCACAAGCTTTGCCCCAATCCTCCGTGTGCCGTCCGCCGACCCAGACCAGCACCCAGCTTGGCACCTCTATCCCGTCGCGATCGACTTCGCTCGCGCCAAGGTGTCTCGTGCCAGTGTGGTGCAAAAACTCGCGGCCATGGGTATCGGGACACAGGTGCACTATATCCCGGTCCACTTACAGCCCTACTACCGCAATCGCTATGGCCTCGCCAAATTGCCGGGTGCGGAAGAATTCTATGCGAGGACACTGAGCTTGCCGCTGCACACGACGATGACAACGGATGATGTGGAGCGAGTTGTAATCTGTCTCGCGAAGGTTCTCAGATTATAGAACGAAGACCCACTTCTTCACACGGAACGGTCAACTTGATGCGGCGGCTCCGGAGCGGGCGCGCTCTCAACCTGCCGGAAATACTGTAACACACGCAGGACTTCTTCCCGGGGCCATTGCCACACAACCTCGCCCTCGGGCTGCTCAACTGATTTGTAGACGAACTTTCCGCTATCGGAATCAAGAGCCACTGTCAGCCTAGTTCCATCCACACGGATTTGCTGGCTCGGCTGATGGTCCCGCGTCAAGTGCGAAATCTTGGCGGCACCTTCGACCGCCTTTACGCTCTGCGGCTCAGAACCGCCTTGGGTGCCCTCTGGTGGCTGCGCGCGATGCGGAACCGCGACGGCCGGAACACCTGCATTGCTCTGGATGTTTCCTGAAGCGCTCATGACACGTCACTGGTCTCACCCTTATCGTCGCGCCGTTTGAGACGCGGAGCCGGCTTTGCGGCCGGCCCCGCCTTTCAATGCGGTTAGCGGAACAGACCTAACACGGCTGACGGCGCCTGATTGGCGATCGACAGTGCTTGGATGCCCAGCTGCTGCTTCGTCTGCAGCGACTGCAACTTCGCGCTCTCTTTGGCAAGATCGGCATCGACAAGATTGCCAACACCCTTTTCGAACTCGTCGGACAGCTTGCCCACGAAGGTCTTGTGAATGTCGAGCTTCTTGGACCCCGTACCCAATTTGGCAAGTGCCAGATTGAGGCGGTTGATCGACGTTTCCAAGGTGGCAATCATCGCGCTGGCCTTGTCTTGCGTCGAGATCGTGTTGGTTGAACGAACGGTCACGTTCGCGCCGCCAAGCGACAAGACCTGTGCAGAGACGGTGATCGCGCCGCCGGCCGTCAGATTGGCCAACGCCTCGATCTTGGTCGTCGACCCGTCGACCAGGTTCACGCCGTCAAACGTGGCATTGTCCACGATCTTGGTGATCTGATCGCGCAGAGCGACGAAGTCGGCATTGTACGATTCACGCGCATTGGAATCGATCGACGTGTCCGACGCGGCCAAGGCCTTTTCCTTCATCTCATTGAGAAGATCGGAAACGGCTTGACCCGCGGCAACCGCTGTATCAACCGAGCTGATCGCGCGGTTCAAGCTGTCGGTGACCGCCTTATAGCCAGCAACATCAGAGCGCATGCCTTGCGCAATGGCGAACACAGCGCCATTGTCACGCGGGCCTGAGATCTTCTGCCCAGTGTTGATGGCATTCTGCGTTTGCGAGAGCATCTTGTTGGTGGCGTTCAGGTTCTGCAGAGCAACCATCGCGCCATAGTTCGTATTCACGGATTGCATTTTGACCTCCATTCTGGTCCGGTTTCGGCGTTTTGCCTTGGGGCGTTTTGCCCCGCCCCCTGCCAAGCAATCCTTGCGCCAACTGAGCCGCCGTGGCGATCAAGCCAGCCGCCTCTGGCTAAGGCGTTGAAAACCCTGTGACCCAAGGAACCAGATGATGAATGAAGTCTTGCTGCATGCGCGCGCACGCATCGTACACGGAACTCTTTGCCCGGCAAAAAATGCCGGACCGGCAAATCGTGCCGCATACTGACAAAAAAATGCCGGGTTCCGTGAGGAACCCGGCGATTGAAGTCGCGGCTGCTCTTCGTCAGTCCAAGACTTACCGGAACAACGACAAGATCACCTGCGGTGCCTGATTGGCGATGGACAGCGCCTGAACGCCCAATTGCTGCTTGGTCTGCAGCGATTGCAGCTTGGCACTCTCCTTGGCCAGATCCGCATCCACCAAATTGCCAACACCCTTGGTCAGTTCGTCTTGCAACTTCCCGACAAAGGATTTGTGGATATTGAGCTTCTTGGACCCGGTGCCGAGCTTGGCGAGAGCCAAGTTCAGGGCATTCAGAGTGGTTTCAATGGTCGCGATCATCGCGCTGGCTTTGTCCTGCGTCGAGATCGTGTTTGTGGCCCTGATGGTGACGATCGTCGACCCAAGAGAGAAAACCTGCGCCGCAACGGTCACAAAGGCGTTGCCGTCCGCATTGGCGAGAGCTTCAACTTTGGTGGTCGAGCCATCAATCAGGTTCAAACCATCGAATGTCGCATTGTCCACGATCTTCTGGATTTGATCGCGCATTGCGACGAAGTCCGCATTATAGGCTTCCCGCGAATTCTGATCGATTGAAGTGTCAGAGGCGGCGATCGCCTTCTCCTTCATCTCCGTGATCAGGTCTGAGAGCGCCTGCCCTGCCGCCACCGCAGTGTCCACCGCGCTCACCGCGCGATTGAGACTGTTCGTGACCGCATTGAGGGCCAACACGTCCTTGCGCATACCTTGTGCCACGGCGTGGATCGCGCCGTTGTCCTTCGGACCGGAGACCCTAAGACCCGTATTGATGGCGTTTTGCGTCATCGACAGGTCTTGATTGGTCTTGTTCAGGTTTTGCAACGCGATCATCGCGCCGTAGTTCGTATTTACACTGAGCATCTTTCTAGTCCTTCCTTCCGTTCTGGATGGTGGCCGTTGCGAACATTTTGTTCGAAGGCCTCAACGAGGCCCTAACCAACGTCCCGGCAAACTCCGTGCCAACCCATCGCCACCAAAACCCTTGATTTTTCAACCGCTCGACGTCTCCAAGCCCGTTCTCAATCACAAATCCACCCGGCAAAAACTTCACCACGGCAATTAGCTCCGCCCCGCCAGGCCTGCCATGATGTCTTTGTTGACATCGATGAGCGGCTCCAAGGACTCGCCCTCCTGAACCACGCTGCTCGAGTAGCGCGAGACCCAAATGGCCAGGGAGATGATCCCGGCCCGGACAGAGTCCGGGAGAGAATTGCCTTCACTCGCACAATCGGATGCGAGAGCGCTCCAAACCCGCCGGTTCCAGTCCAGCACATCGATCAGCCTCACCGCGTCATAACGGCCGGCCTTCTCCACTTCCATCAAGGCACCAGTCACTTGCGCGAACAGCCGGTACTCGGTCGTCCGCAAGGACTCGTTAGCATGCTGCGCTTTTTGATACGCCGTCACAGACATAGTTCAGTCGCTCCTGCTCGAAATCGAAAAGCTTGCGGCACAGCATAAGTGCCTTGTAATGCTGCCCCGCCATCACGGCCTTGCTGATCGCGATGCAGCTGTCCATGGCCTCGCGATTGCTGATCGCGTTCATGAACTCGCTCATGCGCAGCGCGAACTCATCATAGAACTGCGTCGCAGCGTCTGGATCGAGATACATCATCATGATCGGGAAATAGATGCGCCGCGCTGGCGTATTGGCATCGTCCGACTGCAGAATATCCTTCTCCCGAAGGATCGACGCCTTATTCTGCAGAACCAAGTGAGTGCGCCGGTCCCCATTTGTCAGGACGGCACCGTTTAGCACAAAGCGCTCATGCGGTTTCAGCGATAGTTTCAGCGGCATTTCTGTGCCCCCAAGGCCTTTAATGGCAGATGCACACGCTGTACCCCCGCCTCATGAAGGCCCACAATAAAGCTGCAGGGTTAATACTTCACATCTGCACGATCAAATTATCTGTATACAAACCATTACGGTCACATGCCGTGTCAAGATGAAGGCGCCCGCAACCTTAGCGCTTCCTTAAATGGCTCCATGCCTTACTCACGCCATCATGAAGGAGGCCGCTCGATGACAATACCTGCCGCCCGCAAGACCGCTGGCTTTATGCATGCTACGCCCGATGCCAAGCAATCCGCGCTGAGCCGGATGGAATTGTTCGCGGCAGAAGCCGCGCGCGCCAAGGCGTCAGACTTGGCCTTTGCGGCAGCCAGTACGCTCAAAAAGGCGATCCAAGCCTATCACAAAGCAGACTGGCGCGAGGCCGCTCTCAACGCCGCATCTGCTGCTGACCTGGATCCTGACTCCGGCACCGCCTATCACTTGCTTGCTCTAGCACTGGACAATCTCGGCCAAATGAGCGCCGCTGCAGACATGTATCAAAAGGCATTGCGCTTGCAGCCGGATGATCCGGATATCTATTTGAATGTTGGGCTCGCCGCCTGGAAGATGAACATGCTGGAGCAAGCAGAGCGCGCCTTTCGCCTCTATATCGAGGCTCGACCGCACTGTCCAAAGGGCTATACGAATCTTGGCGGATGCTTGCGGGACATGGGCCGGTTTGACGATGCGATTGATCTCGTGCGCGATGCCATCTATCTCATTCCGCAGGCGGAGCTTCTCTGGAATACGCTCGGCACCATCTGTGGCGAAAACAGTGACTTTGAGAATGCGGTCACCTTTTACAAGGAAGCGATCCGGATCAATCCGGAAACGGACCGTTTCTGGCACAACCTGGCCTATGCACTCACCCATATGGGCCCGCTGGACGAGGCGATGGCTAGCTACAACCGGGCGCTGGAGTTGAATACCACGCATGAGGGCAGCGCAACTGACAGACTTGAGATGATCCACGCGCGAGGTCTTTGCGGCGCGAGCATTGGTGCCCTCGACCAAGCGTGGACAGACTACGAGACCCGGCTCGATCCAGCCTATGGCAATGCGGTCCTTATCTCGGTAAAACCGCCGGCTTGGCGCGGTGAGGACCTCGGCGGCAAGCGAGTTCTCATTGTTGGCGAACAAGGGATCGGTGACGAAATCATGTTCGCCGAGACCGTTCCCGACCTCATCGAGGCCTGCGGACCGGACGGAAAGGTCATGATTGCATGCGACCACCGCTTGGTGCCCATCTTTCAGCGCTCCTTCCCGCAAGCCTTCGTCGCCCCGCAGTATAATGCCAAGAAGGGTGCCAAGACGATCCGGATTGCACCGTGGGCGGATGGTCCTTATGCTTGCGATGTCCACCTCGCGGCTGGAACCGCTTTGAAATATCTCCGTACCACGACCGAGATGTTTGGCAAGCACGGCTCTTACCTAAAGGCGGATCCGGACCGCACAGAGTTCTGGCGGCGCAAGCTTTCCTCAATTGGCTCGGAGCTCAAGGTTGGGATCTGCTGGCGGTCCGGCTTTCTGAACGTACAAAGACGTAAGCACTACGCGGCCATCGAGGACTGGGCCAAAGCCCTCAATGTACCGGGTGTGCGGCTCATCAATCTTCAGTATGGGGATTGTAGGGATGAACTCGCCCGCGCCCGCGCACTTACGGGGGGGGACATTGTGGCCTTTGAGGATCTTGATCTCAAAGACGACCTCAATGAGGCCGCGGCCCTCAGCGCCGCATTGGACCTTGTCATCTCGGCGCCAACGGCAACTGCCGCGATGGCCGCAGCGCTTGGGACCGAGACTTGGTTTGTGCTGCCTGGCCGCAGCTGGCCGCAACTGGGCACAGATCGCTATCCATGGTATCCGCGCACAAAGGTGATTACGGCGCCCGGCTTCGGCGACTGGCCCACTATCCTGAACGGAATGAGCGATGCAATCCGCACACGGACAAATGAGCCGCCACTCTAGCAGAACCGTCTATTGCTGCTGATCCGCATGAACGGGTTGCGCCATACCTGGCCTGGGTGACTGGCCCATCGGCCTCACAACGCGCAAGAACTCCTCCCGCCGTTTAGGGGCCTGTGCAGGGGCAACGTGGACGGCAGCCGACAGCTCGCTATTGGCCGCGCCCTTGAAGACACCACGCGTAGGCGGCACATCGTGATGGTCCCGGCCGATGGCAACGCGAATGTGGCGTTCATTGACCGCCACATTGTTGGTGGGATCAAAGCCTGTCCAGCCATGCCCAGGAATATGCGCCTCTATCCAGGCATGCGCGGCCTCTGGGTCCGAACGGTCGCCAGTATCGCGCCGCGTATAGATGTAGCCAGAGACAAAGCGCGCTGGAATGCCCCACTGCCGTGCGGCCGTGAGCATGATGTGCGCGAGGTCCTGGTTGTTGCCTTGCCTGCGATCAAGCGTGGCGTCGATGTCAGCATCGATATCGCTGGGACCAGGCACATAGGCAAAACTGTCATAGACCGCGCGGCACAGCCTGCGCAGTGCCGTCATTGGATCGCCGGACCGGCTTAGATTGCGGTCTCGCATGAATTCCTCAAAGGCAGCTGACGGCCGTGTCAAAGCTGTCGGCCGCAGGAGGTCAAAGTGCTCAGCTTGGAATTCAGGCGACGCCAGAGCCTGCCAAACGTCGGGCTCGACCCATTCAGGCGCCGGAATGAGGGGGCCCACTTCCACTGTTGAATCGGCCTCAATGACCAATTCCGTATGTGTCCCTGGTACAGAGAAATGATAGACAGCATTGCCGAAATGATCCGTATACGCCTGTAAATTGGCGCGCGGGCGCGTGCTCAATTGAAACGTTGTCAGCCTCTGCGCGCCCTCGCTCTTGGGCTGCATAACGACCTGCATAACTGACTCGCGGATTGGCGCGTCATAGCGAAAGCGTGTCACATGTTGGATCGAGTAATGCATGCGCGTTAAGCCCTCAAAAGATCTTCGACGCCATAGGCGATGAACGCATCGAACACGCTCTCATGGATTTCAACACAGCGCTCCTGTACGTCGTGCAAGAAATGGTCGATGTCGCCACCCAGCAATTCGTCCACTTGTCCATAATCAAGGCTTGCCTTGAGGCGGCCGGCAAGCCGCTCGGCCTTGCGCTGCGGACCCCCGGCAGCACCCGGACCAATTGCGAGCAGCTCATCGTTCAATCGGTCCACAGAGAAACGCAGCGAATGGGGAAACTCCGCATCGAGAAGAAGAAATTCGGCGATCCGGTTCGGATCGACATCGGCGGTGTAAACCTTGCAATAGGCCTCGAAGCCTGTGCATTGCTTCAGAAGCCCGATCCAGTCGGCATAGCGCGGCGCGCGCAATTTGTAGGGTACATCGTCCGGCAGATCCCCAAAATAGACATCCAGAAGCCTGCTCACGCACTGCGCACGCTCCAAATAGCGGCCGATCTGGATGAAATGCCAGCCCTCGCCATGGCGCATGGTCGAATCCGTCAGTCCAGAGAACATCATCAGGTCGTCGATCACGCCATTCAGGAACGGCACCGGCGCCCGGCGCCATTCACGCTCAGCCTCCGGATCCGAGGCGCGCAGATAGAGGCGGTTAAGGCGGCCCCACATCTCTGTCGAGATCTGTTCGCGCATCTGCCGCGCATTATCGCGGGCATAACGGATGCACATCAACACGCTATTATTGGACTGGCGGTCAAAAGTGAGCCTGTGCGCGATGTCGGAGGGCGCGGCTATACCCCAACTTGCCATCGGGTTGGTGAGCGTGGCCAGCGCCCGCACCCAGCCCTCGGCCGTGTCTTCGGCCGCTTCTTCGAGCATTGCCTCCAATTTGACGTCAAGTACACGCGCGCCATGCTCTGCCCGTTCCAAGTAACGCGCCATCCAGTAGAGATTATCCGCAACTCGCGACAACATCGGTCTACTCCGCCAGAACCCAAGTATCTTTTGACCCGCCACCCTGGCTGGAATTGACCACCAGGGAACCACGCTTCAGCGCCACGCGGGTCAGAGCGCCAGGGACAATCCTGGTCTGCTCCGCATGCAGAATATAGGGCCGCAGATCAACGTGCCGCGCTTCGATCCCGCCATCAACCAATGAGGGGGCGGTTGAAAGTTGTATTGTGGGCTGCGCAATATAGTTGTCAGGATCGGCCTTGAGCTTGGCGGCGAAGGCCTCGCGCTCGCTAGCGCTGGCATGCGGACCAATGAGCATGCCGTACCCGCCACTCTCGCCAACCGCCTTGACAACCAATTTGTCCAGATTGTCCAAAACATGCGCAAGCATTTTGGGCTCGCGGCAGCGCATTGTCTCTACAATGGGGATCAGCGGCTCTTCTTTCAAGTAGTAGCGGATGATATCGGGCGTATACGAATAAACGGCCTTATCGTCCGCTACGCCCGTACCGAGCGCATTGGCGATCACAACATTGCCGGCGCGATAGGCGTTGAATATTCCGGGCACCCCCAATGTGGAATCATGCCGGAAGGCGAGCGGGTCGACAAAGTCGTCGTCGATCCGCCGGTAAATGACGTCAATGCGCCGCAAGCCATTGGTCGTGCGCATATACACAACGTTATCGTGGACCAGCAAATCGCGGCCCTCAACAAGCTCGACGCCCATGGCGCGGGCCAGAAACGCGTGCTCGTAATAGGCGGAGTTGAAAATGCCAGGCGTCAGAACGGCTATCCGAGGCTCTTCGCGCGCATGCGCGGCCAAAGCCTTCAGCGTGTGGAGCAGTTCTTGGGCATAATGCTCGATCGGGCGCACTTGCGCGGCGCGGTAAAGCTCTGGGAAAGCGCGTTTGACCACCTCGCGGTTGGCAAGCATGTACGAGACGCCAGAGGGAACCCGCAGATTATCCTCTAGCACGACCATCACGCCGTCCTCGCGCCGGACAATGTCCGTGCCGCAGACATTGACATAGGCATCGAGCGGGACATTCACGCCGCGCATCTCGCGGTGATAATGCTTGGAACCGAACACCAAATCGCGCGGGATGACCTGATCGGTCAGGATGCGGCCTTCGCCGTAAATGTCCTTGAGGAACAAGTTCAGCGCCAGGATGCGTTGCTTCAGGCCGCGCTCCAGCTGATCCCACTCGGTGCCGCGAATGATCCGGGGCAAGAGATCGGTCGGGATGATCTTCTCCGTTGCCTGCTCATGCCCATAGACGGTGAAGGTGATCCCTTGATGCAGAAAGGTCTGCTCGCAGACCATCTGCCGCCGGACGATTTCATCAGGCGGCAGCCTGCAC
This sequence comes from Alphaproteobacteria bacterium, assembly GCA_003451645.1. Classification (GTDB taxonomy): domain Bacteria; phylum Pseudomonadota; class Alphaproteobacteria; order Micropepsales; family Micropepsaceae; genus DMER01. Next base: position 25,443 of record DMER01000167.1, read on the forward strand.
AAAGTCTCAAAAAGCCCAACAGCATGGGGCCTCGCGGTGCCTGAAGCCTCAAACATCTCGTCCCATGCCCGGTCGAGATGATAGCGGATGAAGGGGGCATCCGCGCCGGGCCGCGGAGGCTGCATGCTGGCTGCGGCCTTGTCTCCTTGGGTCCTCGCTGCCGCAAGCTCCGTCATGGCGTTCTCCCCCAACTCGAAGGCCTTCTGAGGCCAGAATCCGTCCCTACAGGTGATTTGGCGCAGTGGAGGCAAGTGCCCCCCTGGCGTCAAGGCCTTATCGCAGGCCCTGCCCTTGCCAATCCCCCTCTGGCCCGCATAGCCTCAGGCGCAATTGAGAATTTGTCACCGGGAAAAAGAGGACCAGGACGCCGATGCGCTTTGAAGGGACCAAGGATTATGTCGCCACGGATGACTTACGCGTGGCCGTCAACGCCGCCATCACGCTCGAACGCCCCCTCTTGGTGAAGGGGGAACCAGGCACGGGCAAGACCGTCCTGGCCTTTGAGGTCGCCAAAGCACTAGGCGCGCCGATCATCCAATGGCACATCAAATCGACAACTAAAGCGATGCAAGGCCTATACGAATACGATGCTGTGGCCCGTTTGCGCGATAGTCAGCTGGGGGACGAACGCGTCAAGGACATCCACAACTACATCAAAAAGGGCAAATTATGGGAGGCATTCACCCATGGTCAGCGCCCGGTCCTGCTCATCGACGAGGTTGATAAGGCCGACATCGAATTCCCGAACGACCTGCTCCTAGAATTGGACCGCATGGAATTCTTTGTCTACGAGACCGGCGAGACCATCAAAGCGCATCAGCGCCCAATCGTCATGATCACGTCCAACAATGAGAAGGAATTACCGGACGCGTTCCTGCGCCGCTGCTTCTTCCATTACATCAAGTTTCCGGACCAAGAGGTCATGAAACAGATTATTGCCGTCCATTTCCCGCGCGTTCAGGACCGTTTGGTGGGTGAAGCGCTCAAGATCTTCTACCAAATCCGCGAAGTGCCCGGCCTGAAGAAGAAGCCTTCGACCTCTGAGCTTCTCGATTGGCTCAAATTGTTGATGGCGGACGACATCAGCCCTGAAACCTTGCGCGAAAAAGACCCGAACAAGCTCATCCCGCCGCTTCACGGTGCGTTGCTCAAGAATGAGCAGGATGTGCATTTGTTTGAGCGCTTGGCCTTCCTGGCGCGCCGCGAACGCAACTAGTTTTGCGGTGTCCATCGTAACCAAACGAAACAGAACGTAACAAAACGTAACAGGTTTTGTGCGTTTTTTTGGCTGAATTGAGCCGTTTTTGGCGCCGCGCGAGCCCGAAAACGCGATTCAGACAAAACGTAACAGCGAGGTTGACTTGTTTGGGAGGCATCTGGTCAGGAGGCGAACGCACAAGGCCCCTATGGCGCCGCGGCTCCGGCCAGACCCCGCGCGGCGTGCTCAGTCTCACATGAGGCGCTGAGGTGTCGGATAAGTTGTCACGCGCCGTCGTGTCACCCGGATGGAAGAAGGGTTTCACGCAAAGGCGCCAAGCGAGCGGATGCGTTGAAGGGTCTCACGCCAAAGCGCCAAGACGCCAAAGCAATCATGTTTTTTTGCCTTAGACTGATAGGTCCCTGATCAATTGTGGCGCGAAATGTTGTGCGTCATGTCAGCTGAACGCCCCCCATCCCCGCCCCGGATCAAATCCGGGCCGGGACTTCCCCCACATGCTGGCGCATGGGGGGGAAGATGATGGACACACACCGGTCCCTTCGCGCCATGTCTTTCGCCTTCGCGTCTTTGCGCGAAAGTCTTGTTCGCTTCAGGCGCCATCAGTGTTCATGG
>DMER01000167.1:27563-27837 GCA_003451645.1 Alphaproteobacteria bacterium
TGGAGGGACACGCCAAAGCGCCAAGACGCCAACGGAGCCATATTCTGCGGCTTAGACTGACAGGTCCCTGATCGATTGTGGCGCGAAATGTTGTGCGTCATGTCAGCTGCCCCCCCATCCCCGCCCCGGACCTAATCCGGGCCGGGACTTCCCCCACATGCTGGCGCATGGGGGGAAGATGAGGGACACGCACCGGTCCCTTCGCGCCATGTCTTTCGCCTTCGCGTCTTTGCGCGAAAGTCTGGTTCGCATCAGGCGCCATCAGTGTTCATGG
>DMER01000167.1:28135-30133 GCA_003451645.1 Alphaproteobacteria bacterium
TGGAGGGACACGCCAAAGCGCCAGGAGTTTCCTTTCGACAGATTTGCCCGAAATGCCATGGGTCACGTCAGCGAAATGCCCCCATCCCCGCCCCGGATCAAATCCGGGCCGGGACTTCCCCCACATGCTTTCGCATGGGGGGAAGATGATGGACACACACCGGTCCCTTCGCGCCATGTCTTTCGCCTTCGCGTCTTTGCGCGAAAGTCTTGTTAGCATCAGGCGCCAGCAGTGTTCATGGGTCACGTCAGCGAAATGCCCCCCTCCCCGCTTCGCGGGCGCTCCCCAGGTCCGAACCGGCATGATGGGCAACCGCTTTTTGACCTCAGCCGCGCGCCGCGCTCGTGACCACATCGATGCCATAGAGCCAGTCCTGGCGGGCATGCACCATGGCGGGAGCGAGCCGCGCGCCGAGCCACATCGGCCCATAAGTCGCAAGCTTGCCCAACACAGTGCGCCGGTGAAAGATGCCAGCATTGGCGCGTGCCGCTGCCTGCACCGCGCTGGTGCGGGTTTTGCGTGCCCGCTCATAAGCGTGCAACCCCTCAGCTGCGTTGGCGTTCTGGCGCACGGATTGCGCCAAGACCCAGGCATCCTCAATCGCCATCACCGCCCCTTGCGCCATAAAGGGCAGCATCGGGTGGCACGCATCGCCCAACAGAGCCACGCGCCCATCCGTCCAGCGGGGCAGAGTGTCCCGGTCAAAGAGCGCCCAGCGGAAAAGCCGTGGCGCCTCCTTAATCAGGGTCCGGATCACCGGATGCCAGCCGTCAAAATCGCGCAGGGCCTCCTCCCGCGTGCCCTCCTCGGTCCAGCTCTCCTGGCGCCAATCGGCGCGCTCCACGACGCCAACGAAATTGGCAAGGGCCCCCCGGCGCAGATGATAGGTCACGGCATGTTTGCCCTCCCCCACCCAGACGCAGGCCGTTCGGGGAGGCGCCATGGCGCCCAATTGCTGCATGGGGACAACCGCCCGCCAGGCCATGCAGCCGGTAAAACGCGGCGCCTCCTCGCCTAACATCTGTGTACGGATGCCTGAGCGAATGCCGTCAGCGCCGATCAGCATATCCGCCGCGATCCGCGACCCATCAGATAGAGCAATCGTCAGACCAGCTTCATCTTGGGCATAGGCCGTCACAGCGCGGCCCAGGCGAAGCGCGTCGCTGCTCTGACGGGTCAGCGCGTTACGCAACACCGTGACCAGATCGGCGCGATGGATGTGCAGATAGGGGGCACCCCAGCGCAGGACGGCTTCATCCGCCAGCGGAATGGTGAAGATCATGGCGCCCGACTGACCAAAGCGCATCTCAATCCGCTCGGGGCGCACGGCCTCAGCCTCGATATCCGCCAGCAGCCCCAGCGCCCGCATCACCTTGCAGCCATTGGGGCTAAGTTGCAGGCCTGCGCCCACATCTTCGAGCGCGCTCGCCTGTTCGTAAAGTGTGACGTCCGCGCCCTGCTGCAACAGGCAGAGTGCCGCTGTCAGGCCGCCAATGCCTGCGCCCGCGATGACGGCCTTCATGGCCGGTATAAGCCCAATACTGTCAAACCGGCACCACCAAGGCAATCCGGTAGGGCCGCAGCTGGCCATCATGCTCGGTGATGCTCAGATATTCGCCCACGCGGATTTCATGGCGGTCGAGTTTGAACAAGGGCTCGTCATCCTCATAGCCGTCCTGATCGTAATCGAAATGCCAGCCGCGCCCGACATCGATCAAATGGCCATGTTCGTCCGGCACACCAGGGGCATAGCGGCGGACGGTGCATTTGGTCTTGTTCGCCTTCCATTCAGCGGTGCTGAGATGCCCGCGCTCGTCCAAAGGCGCCACAAACTCATAGCCATGCAAGGTCGAGCCGCTGGGGTGGTCCTTGGTGCGGGCCAATTCAAGCCGTATACGGAACAAAGGCATGCGCGTCGTCTCCAGTCTTTTGTGTTAGTGCATCGCGCGGTCAGTTGGACTCAACACCGTCAACTGACCGCGATCACGATGCACGGCA
>DMER01000167.1:30343-38819 GCA_003451645.1 Alphaproteobacteria bacterium
TTCCGCTCTCAAATCGAAGTGATTTGATCGCCCGTTGCGCTAGTGCGCCATAAATACGGGCAAGCTGACATGGGACAAGATGTGCCGCGTCGCCCCGCCCAGGATCATCTCCCGCAAACGGCTGTGGCCATAGGCGCCCATGACGAGCATATCGGCGCCTGCGCGCTGTGCCGCCTCTGTCAGTGCTGCACCCGGCCCCAGGTCTGAGGTCTGGATCGCGTGTTCAACAGCCTGAATACCATGCAAGCGCAAATAGTCGCGCAGACGGTCCATCTCCGCTACGCCTGAGGGACCCAAGCCAATAGTGAGGATTTCAACCGCCCGCGCGCGCATCAGCCAGGGCAGCGCACTCGAGACCGCATGGGCCGCCGCAAGCCCGCCATCCCAGCCGATGGCGATCTTGGCGCCGATTTGACCCGGTGGCTTGTCCGGTAAAAGCATGACGGGCCTGCGCGCGCTCAACAGCACGGTCTCCAGCGCATCGCGAAGGGCTGGGTGGCCGGCCAAATCCGCGCCGTCGCTGATGACCAGATCGCTGAGGATCGTCTCCTCGTAGAGGAGATCATTGAGCACGCCCGTGCGTGTGTGAAAGCCCAGACTCGCCCGGCCCGTAACAGGGACGGAATGTGACAGCGGCACGCCTTCGCGCGCCGCGACCGCTTCGACAGTCAGGCGGGCTTGGGTGCTCGCCTTTTCAGCGGCCGATTGCGCGGCCTCGATGATTTCTTGGATTACGCCCGCTGACAGCCCCTCGCCCAGATAGGGCAAGGCCTCCGTCGCGTCGGGCCGGGCAAAGAACCCAAGCGCCCACGCATCAAAGGCCTTGGCCGCCGCCACCGCGGCCGTCAGAACGGCATCATCACGGCCGCCGCCGCGCAAAGGTACAAGGATCTTCCGGAAGGCCATGACGTACTCCCTCATTGGTTTTCGGGGGCTCGTCTCACACATTGGCGCGGATGATCGCTGCTGCTTTGATTTGCGTCAATCGGGCTGTGCGGTTGCAGATTTCTTGGATGCCCAGCGCAGGAGCCGGTCCGCCACAAGGCGGTTGAAGGACCCGGCTGGAAAGCGCCCGCGCATGCGTGTGCCCGCAGGCATCCCGCTCAAGAGCTCGATCGCGTCCTCGATCGTGACCAGCGGCCAGACATTGAACAGGCCCGCCTCCACCGCCGCGCGCACAGGCGCCTTGAGCATCAAATGGCGGACATTGGCCGCGGGCAAAGCCACGCCTTGGGTGCCGGTAAGCCCGCGCTCTGCACACAGATCGAAGAAGCCCTCGATCTTTTCATTGACACCGCCCACGGCCTGAACCTCGCCATGCTGATTAAGGGAGCCGGTGACGGCAATGTCCTGACGCAAAGGAACCTCAGCGATCGCTGAGAGCAGGGCCATCAACTCGGCCACCGTCGCACTGTCGCCATCGACCCCGCCATAGGACTGCTCGAACACCAGACTGGCCGCCAGCGCCAAGGGTTTCTCCGGCACAAAATGGCTGGCGAGATAACTGCTGAGGATCAGCACGCCCTTGGAATGGAGGCTGCCGCCGAGCGCCACTTCGCGCTCGATATCGATCACCTTGCCAGACCCGGCGCGCACGCGGGCGCTAATCCGGGCGGGCCTGCCGAAGGCAATATTGCCTAGGTCCAAGACCGAGAGGCCGTTGACCTGACCGATGCGCGTGCCATGCACGTCGATCATCATGGTGCCCTCGGTGATGGCCTCCATGGTGCGCTCTTTAGGCAATGCCGCGCGATAGTCCTGAGCCTGGATGGCGCGTTCGATATCCTCGGCATTGACCGCGTCGCGGTCCGCTTGGCGGGCAAAATGATCCGCCTCGCGCAGCGTGTCGGCGAGGTCGGAGACCATCATGGACAATTTGTCCCGGTTGCCCGCCAGCCGGATCGAGGCCTCGATACTGCGCGCCACCGCACTGGGATCGAGGGGCTTGAGGTTTGCGCGCCGGGCGATCGCACCCAAAAGCTGCGCGGTGCCTTGCATAGTCTCGGGCGTGCGGGCGATCACCTCGCTAAAGTCGACCTGGACCTTGAAGAGATCGAAGAAGTCAGGATCGCGGGCCCTAAGCATGGCATAGGTCATCCGGTCGCCGAAAAGGATGATCTTGGCGTTCATGGGGATAGCGGCGGGCTCGATGCTGATGGCCGCCGACATGCCGGCCGCGCGTTCGATCGATTCGATTTGCACGCTCTCGCGGCGCAGCGCGCGTTTGAGCGCCTCCCAGGCCATGGGCTGCTGCAAGACCTCGACCGCATCCAGCATCAAGAAGCCGCCATAGGCGCGGTGGAGCGCACCCGGCCGGATCATGGTAAAATTCGTGACCAGCGTCCCGAACTGCGCGATCATCTCCAAACGGCCCACCAGATTGCCCAGAGTGGGATAGGCCTCATAGATCACCGGCGCGCCATTGTTGGGCGCGTTGCTGACCAGCACATTCACATCATAGCGCCAGAAGGGGTTCTCCGGCGGCGGCGTCTGGGGCATCCGGCCTTCGCCGTCCTTTTTGGTATCGGCCGTTTCCTTGAGGAAGGATTCGATGTTCTCGACAATGTCTTCCTGGACCTCGTCCAGATAAAGCTGGGCGGCATGGGAGTGCACGACACGCGCGCGCGCCTCGCCGACCAGCGGTTCGATGGCGCGGCGGACAAGATCGCGGTTCAACACGCGCACGGCATCGCGGCGCAGGCGTTCCCAGATCGGGAATTTGGCGACAATCCCTTCCAGATCGCCGCGCAGATCGTTGAGATGGGCGAGTTGCGCCTCCAGATCGGGCAGCGCGTTGAACTCTTCCGGCGTCATGACCTTGCCATCGCGCACTGGCATGATGGAGGGGCCGGTCTGGGTATTGATGACGGCAAAGCCCAAGGGCTCGGCCTTGCGGCTGAGCGCATCGAAGGCGGCGCCAGCTTGGGCGTTGACCTGGGCTTCGGCGGCTTGTCTGCGGCCACGGTAATCCTCGCCCTCAAAGACGGCCGGGATGGCGGTGCGCACATCGTCAACAAGCTCAGCCATCGTGGCCGCCAACGCGGCACCAAGGCCGCTCTCCAGTTTGAGGGCGCGCGGCTTGCGCGGCTGGCGGAAGTCGAACACATAGGCCCAGTCGCAGGGCGCATCCATCTCGCGCGCCATCGCCTCCAGGAGGGTCTTGACCGCGCCATGTTTGCCGGCGCCCGGCGCGCCGGTGACAAAGAGATTATAGCCCTTTTGCTGAATGCTGGCCCCGAACTTAAGGGCGGTCACCGCCCGCTCCTGACCCAATGGTTCATCGAGGTCGGGCAGGTCCGCGGTCGTCTCAAATGTGAATGTCTTGGGATCGATGCGGACGGCGAGGTCAGCGGCTGGCAAGGGTTTGGGCGGCATATGTGTTCAGGCGGGCTCCGGATTTGCGGATACGACGTTTCAACAGGGCGTCCAAACTAGCAAGCCGTTTCTGGGTTTGGGAAAGGCTCGGAACGTAGTGCCTTTCCCATCTTGCTCTAGTGGAGCGAATATGACATTCGCTACCCCCCTGACATCGACCTCGGTTGCGAATGTCAGATGCGGACCACTAGCGTGCCAAGCGTGGCTCAGTCCCGGGCCCGCATGGACTTTCAAAGGCTGCACGCATGGCGACACCGAAAGCACAAACCGCCGCACCCCGAGCCTGGCAACGGATGTTGTCCGGACGGCGGCTCAATCTGCTCGACCCCTCCCCCTTGGATATCGAGATCGAGGATATCGCCCATGGCCTGGCGCGGGTTGCCCGCTGGAATGGCCAAACCCGGGGCACCCATGCCTTTTCGGTCGCGCAACATTGCGCGCTCGTCTGCGGGATCGCAGGCCATCTGCGGCCCAATTGGCAGCCGCGCTGGCGGCTCGCCGCCCTCCTCCACGATGCGCCGGAATATGTCGTGGGCGACCTGATCAGCCCGTTCAAGGCCGCCGTCGGGATCGACTACAAGACCTTTGAGCTGCGTCTCCTGAGTGCCATCCATGTGCGCTTTGGCCTGCCGCCGCAATTGCCGGAGGAAGTCACGCAATTGATCAAGCGCGCCGACCGGTGTGCAGCCTATTTCGAAGCGACGCAGCTGGCCGGGTTCGCACCGGAGGAGTCGCGCAAGTTCTTTGGTGTCCCGCGCGGGGTGCCAGAGATCACGCTCACGCCCTTGGCGCCTGTCGAGGCGCAGGCTGCCTTTTCAGATCTGCATGCCGAATTGATGAAGGCGGCTGGCTTTTAGCGGCACGGCGTTATTCTCATCGCCAACAAAGATGCTGGGCAGGGGCGCTTCATGGCGCTAGAACCGGCTGGCTCTCATTTCGTCCTTTAGGTTGTTCCATGCCCGCAGTCTATGTTTGTCCGCTTGCGCAAGTTCCCTCCGCCGTCGTTCAAGTGCGGCCTTCGCATCTGATCACGCTTCTCGACCCCAAAGACATCATCGCCACGCCGGAGGGGATTGAGCCCGATCGCCATCTGAAACTTGGTGTCAACGACATCAACGAGCCGCACCCCGATTATGTGGCACCCGAAGGCCACCATGTGGAGCGCCTCATCTCCTTCATCAAGACATGGGAGGGCAGCGATCCCCTGCTCGTGCATTGCTGGGCAGGCATTAGCCGGTCCACCGCCAGCGCGTTCATCGCCTTGTGCATGAATAATGAGGGCGTGAGCGAGTTGGAGATCGCCCGCTCTATGCGCAGCGCAGCGCCGCACATCCACCCGAACCGCCGTATTGTGGCCTATGCTGACACTCTACTGGGCCGCGATGGCCGCATGATTGCCGCCATCGAGGCGCTCGGGCCTGGGCGGATCGTCTATGAGGGCGTCTTGTTCGGCGTACCGTTGCGGTTTGAGGCCTAAACTTGACGAATGTGATGCGGCGCGGCAGCAGACACAGATGACAGCACTCGATCCCAATTCGGTTGTCATTGGCCTGAACGCGTGCGTGATGGCCATGCGCTTCGATGCGCCGCATGTCTTGACGGTGCCGCCTGCGCCCGTGCTGGAGGGCCGCGCGGAGGCCCTGCCCTTTGGCCCGTTTGACCCGCAACACCACCGCACCCTCGATCTGGGTCTGCGCAGTCTGGTGGAGGCGCAAACCCATGTGATGCTGGGTTATGTCGAGCAGCTCTATACCTTTGGCGATCGCGGACGCCATGCCTTGCAGCCCAGCGAGGGGCCTCGCGTCGTCAGCGTGGGTTATCTGGCGCTCACCCGCACCAGTGACGTAGACACAGGCTCGACAGCCGCGCATTGGCGCAGCTGCTATGACTTTTTCCCTTGGGAGGATTTCCGGCAAGGCCGGCCTGAGATTATCGACGCGCTGATCCGCCCTGCCCTGTCCGCGTGGTGCGAGGCGGGCGAAGGGCTCGCAGACCTGCGTCAAGATCGTCTGAGCATGTGTTTTGCGGCGGATGGCGCGCAGTGGGACGATGAAAAGGTCCTTGAACGGTATGAGTTGCTCTATGAGGCGGGCCTTGTCTTGGAGGCACGTGTCGACGGACGCGACTTGCCGCCCACGGCGCCTAAGGCCGAAGTGCAAGCGATGCTGGGCCAGGCGATGCGTTTCGATCACCGGCGCATTCTGGCGACCGCGATTGGGCGGCTGCGCGGCAAGCTGAAATATCGCCCCGTGGTGTTTGAACTCATGCCTGAGACCTTCACGCTGCTCGATCTGCAGCGCACGGTGGAGGCGATTACGGGCGCGCCGCTGCACAAGCAGAACTTCCGGCGGCTGGTGGAGACCTCAGGCCTGGTCGAACCGGCCGGGCAGCGCACCGCGCGCGCTGGCGGCAGGCCTGCGCAGGAGTTTCGCTTCCGCAAGGATGTCTTGCGTGAGCGCCCCGCCCCCGGCGTCAAGGTCGGCGGCGTGCGCAACGTGAAGCGGTAGAGGCACTTGCTATTGCGGACAGTGCCTTAGGTCAGCAGCGATTGTCGCCAGCACCCCATGATGGTCCGAGCCCAAGGACGGGCCAACCTCGCGCGTCGCCGCCAAGACTGGCCGCGAGACAATGATGTTGTCGATGGGAAGCTTTAGCGGGCCCGGAACGTAATTGGGCCAGGTGCCGGACAGACCGCCAATGACGGTTCCCCCTGCCGCTTCGCCCACGCGTTGGACATTGACGGTCCAGCTTGCGGCGTTCAAATCGCCCACCACGATCTTTGGCCCTGGCCAACCGCGAACAGCATCCATCAGACTTGCAAATTGCTGGTTCTGCAGCGTGCGCCCTTGCCAGCTCAAAAAGGGCCATGGCCGTTCCATGTGCACTGTGAACAGCGTCACCTCACACTGACCAATGGCCAGCCTGGCGCGCGCCAATCCCAAGGGGACCTCATTCCAATCCCGCATGATATGGACATCGCGCAGCGGCGCCTTGGACAGAATGAGCGCATCGCAATGTGCTGCATGCCAACATTCCATCCGGTGCGGGTAGCGCAGATCAAGAGTGCGGAAAGCCTCCCGGTTGCCTTTGTGAATCTCAAGCAGCACGACCACGTCAGGATCAGTAGCTGCGACATGCCCAATCACGTCCGCCGTACGGGTGTTGTTTCCAAGAACATTATGCATATAGAGCTTCAGCGCTGGCGCGCCTTCGGGCAACGGCCCTGCCCCAGACAGGACCGGCGCTGCGGTACTGAGGTTGAGTGCGAGTGCAAGACCCGATGCGACCGCCGCGACACGCTGATTGCCTCGCAAAGCGGCAACAAGGGCCAAGAGAGCGGCGGCGATGGCGATGTGGGCGAAACTGCCCAAGGCCGCAAGCGTTGCAAATTGATCTCCGAACCGCGCGCCAACGGCACACAAAACGCTAAACGCCAAAAGCAGCGCCGTAACCAAGCCCGTCAAAACTCGCATGAAACCCCATTAATCCACAGCACAGGCGCGAAGACATAGGCATGGGACGCGACAATTTCGTGTGACGGCCACCACGTTCACGAGAATTATCACGCATATGTCACGACGGCGACAGCATGGTGAACGGCGCTTGACAACACTTATGCTCACTCCTAGCATTTTGGGGTAGCAGGGCCTTGACCCGGCGTTTCTTGCGCCCATATTATGCTCAGAGTGAGCATTATTGAGGCTGGAGTGCAGACACGATGACCCTTGCGCATGGACATGTGAGCGTATCGAACCCGCTGCCCTATACGCCGGAGGTTGCGCAAGAAACCGCAGGTCTTTACGCCAAGGTTGCGCGGGTGATCCCCTCTATTGAGTGGCCGCGCTTCGCGCCCACCATTGCCCGGATCAACCGGCTCAAGGCCGAACGCCACGCCGTCATCCTGGCCCATAATTATCAGACGCCGGAGATCTTCCACTGTGTGGCGGATTTCGTGGGCGACTCTCTCCAGCTCGCGCAAGAGGCCGCGAAGACCGACGCGCCGGTGATCGTGCAGGCGGGCGTGCATTTCATGGCCGAGACGTCAAAAATTCTGTGCCCGGACAAAACTGTCCTGATCCCCTCGCTGGAGGCGGGGTGTTCGCTTGCGTCATCGATCACGGGCGCCGATGTGCGGCTGCTGCGCCAGCGCTATCCGGGGCTGCCGATTGTCACCTATGTAAATACGTCCGCCGAAGTCAAAGCCGAAAGCGACATTTGTTGCACCTCGTCGAATGCGGTTGCAGTCGTGGAAAGCATTGCCGCTGAGCGCGGCGTCGATACCGTGATCATGATCCCGGACGAATTCCTCGCCAAGAATGTTGCGCTTCAGACACCGGTCAAGATCATCTCCTGGGCGGGGCATTGCGAGGTGCATGAGCGCTTTAGTGCGCAAGACATCCGCGACTTCCGCAAAGGCAATCCCGGCGCCATTGTGCTCGCCCATCCTGAGTGCCCGCCAGAGGTGATTGCGGAGGCCGATTTTGCGGGCTCAACCTCGGCCATGATCAATTATGTGGGTACCAAGCGGCCCTCGCGCGTCGTCATGGTGACGGAGTGCTCCATGAGCGACAATGTCAGTGTGCATTACCCGGATGTGGAGTTCCTGCGGCCCTGCAATCTGTGCCCGCATATGAAGCGGATCACTTTGGATGGGATCTTGAACGCGCTGGAGACCATGACGCATGAAGTCAAAGTGGACCCAGAGACAGGCGCCCGCGCGCGCGTTGCCATTGAGCGCATGTTGCGCGTGACAGCCAAACCCGCAAAGGCCGCGTAACCGCCATGCCCATTCCATCCCATGCGAGCATCGATGCGGGCCGTGTCCTTATCGTTGGCGCAGGCCTCGCAGGCTTGTTTACGGCGCTCAAACTGAGCGGGCCCGTCACCATCATTACCGGCGCGCCGCTGGGTGCTGGAGCCTCTTCGGCGTGGGCGCAAGGAGGGGTCGCGGCAGCCTTGGGTGCCGATGACAGCGCGGACTTGCATGTGGCCGATACGCTGGCCGCGGGTGCCGGTACCGTCGATGCCGCCGTGGCCACGCTCATGGCGCGGGATGCCGAGGCGCGGATCAACGATTTGGCCGCCCTTGGCGTTCCCTTCG
>DMER01000167.1:39130-39308 GCA_003451645.1 Alphaproteobacteria bacterium
GCGGCGACCGGGCGGGTGCCGCGATCATGGCTGCACTCGTCAAGGCGGTGCGCAACACCCCGCGCATTCAGGTCATCGAGGGCTTGCGCGCCTTTGATCTGATCACGGATCAAGGCCGTGCGTGTGGCGTTTGGGCCGTCAAGGCGGATGCGCCGCGGGAGCCTGTGGCCGTCCTTGC
>DMER01000167.1:39584-39729 GCA_003451645.1 Alphaproteobacteria bacterium
CCCGCCGCAAGCAGCCGGTCACGCGCTTGCCATGGGGGCCCGGGCAGGTGCCGTCATCGCGGACCCGGAATTCGTGCAGTTTCACCCGACCGCCTTGGATGTTGGCCTGGACCCCGCTCCGTTGGCGACCGAGGCGCTGCGCGGC
>DMER01000167.1:39879-47934 GCA_003451645.1 Alphaproteobacteria bacterium
CAGTTCCACCCGACCGGCATCGACATTGGCCGCGACCCCGCGCCGCTGGCGACCGAGGCGCTGCGCGGCGAGGGGGCGGCGCTCATCAATCAGCGCGGCGAGCGGTTTATGCTCAGCGTTCATCCGGATGCGGAGCTTGCGCCGCGCGATGTCGTGGCCCGTGGCATTTTCCGCGAGATCAAAGCGGGCCGCCGCGTATATCTCGATGCGCGGCAAGCCGTTGGCGCGCGCTTTGCGGACGCCTTTCCAACCGTCTTTGCCGCCTGCCAAGCGGTGGGCATCAATCCTGCTTTGGCGCCCATCCCTGTCGCCCCCGCCGCGCATTACCACATGGGCGGCCTTGCGACCGATGACCTGGGCCGCACGACCGTGAACGGCCTGTGGGCCGTTGGCGAATGTGCCTCAACCGGCGTGCATGGCGCGAACCGTCTCGCCTCCAACTCCCTGCTCGAAGCGGTTGTGTTCGGCGCCAGGGCCGCCGCCGATATGGACGCGCAAAGCCCGCCGGAGCGCAGCATTCTCCTCCTCACCCCGCCTGCCCTTGGCGGCCGTGGCCGGGACATGAAGACGATGCGTCAGGTCATGACGCGCTTCGTAGGTCTGGAGCGCGATGGCGTGGGCTTGGCGCAGGCGCTGGCGCAAATCAGCGCGCTGATGGCGGGCCTCAAAGCCGAACCGATGGCGCAGAACCAAGCGATGGCAGCGCTTTTAATTGCGGCGGGCGCCTATCAACGCACAGAGAGCCGTGGCGGACACTTCCGGACCGATTACCGGCGCACCGCGCCAGACTGGGCGCACCGGACCTTCCTGACCCTGAAGGATGCCTTGAGCATCGCCGAGCGGGCGCGCGCTGAGCAAGGCTCAGGTGCCAATGCCCTCTTCGCGGCCGCAGGGACATGAGCCTCGCGCCACTGCCAGCGATTATGATCGAGCCGATCGTGCGGGCGGCTCTTTTGGAGGATTTGGGCCGGGCTGGCGATCTGACCAGCGAGGCGACGATCCCCGCGGACCGTCAAGCGCGCGTCGTGCTGACCACCCGGCAGGATGGCAGCATCGCTGGACTTGACGCAGGCCTCATGGCCTTCACGCTATTTGATCCGCGCCTTGCCGTCCGCAAGCAGGTTGAGGACGGGCAGCGGGTCACGCGCGGTCAGACGCTCGCGACTATTGAGGGCGCGGCCCGCAGCCTCCTCAGTGCCGAGCGCGTGGCGCTCAATCTCACGGGGCAGCTGAGCGGTGTCGCGACGGCAACGCGGCGCTTTGTGGACGCAGTCGAGGGCACCCGAGCGCGGATTGTCTGTACACGCAAGACGACGCCGGGACTGCGCGCGCTGGAGAAATTCGCCGTGCGCTGCGGCGGCGGCGTCAACCACCGCTTTGGCCTCGATGACGGCATTCTGATCAAGGACAACCATATCGCCATTGCCGGGGGCGTCACCATCGCCATCCAGTCAGCCCGCGCCCATGCAGGGCATATGGTCCGTATCGAGGTGGAGGTGGACACGCTCGGCCAATTGCACGAAGCGCTGGCGGCGGGTGCCGATGCGGTCCTGCTCGACAATATGAAGCCTGCGCAATTGCGCGAAGCGGTGGCGATCAATGCGGGCCGGGCCGTGCTGGAGGCCTCAGGCGGTGTGACACTGGACAACGTGCGCGCCATTGCCGAAACGGGCGTCGATCTGATCTCCACCGGGTGGATCACGCATTCAGCGCCCGTGCTTGACATCGGGCTCGATTTTGTAGCCACCCTCTAGGCCATGACAACGCAATCCCAAGGCCCCAGACCGTCCATTTTTATCACCGGCGCCGCAAGCGGCATTGGGCGGGCCACCGCCAAGCTCTTTGCCAATCGCGGCTGGTTCATTGGCGCGACCGATGTGAGTGCCGCAGGCCTCGACACCCTGCGCCAGGAGTCCGGCGCGGACAATATCTGGACCAGCGCACTCGACGTGACCGACAAGAACCAGCTTGAAACAACGCTCGGTGCCTTTGTGAGCGCCGCGGGCGGGCGCCTCGATGTCATGTTCAACAATGCGGGCATTGGCGAGTCAGGCTGGTTTGAAGACGTGCCCTATGGCGCGGCCTTGCGCGTGGTGCAGACCAATTTCATCGGTGTGCTGAATGGCGCTTATGCGGCTCTGCCCTTTCTCAAGACCACGCCTAAGTCGCTCATGATATCCACCTCTTCATCCTCCGCCACCTATGGCATGCCGCGCATCGCGGTCTATGCGGCCACGAAGTTTGCGGTCAAGGGACTGACCGAAGCACTCTCGGCCGAGTGGATGCGCCATGGCGTGCGCGTGGCGGACGTGCTGCCGGGCCTCATCGACACCGCGATCCTGCGCAGCACGCCCAACCGGTCAGGCGATGCGGCCGCGCGCAATGACGCGGAGCTCTATGCCAATGCACCTAAGAGTGGTCCATTCCGCCTGATCCCGCCCGAGCAAGTGGCCGAGACCGTGTGGGCCGCCTATCATGGCGATCAGATCCACTGGTATGTGCCCAAGGAGATCGGCCGGATCGACCAGCTAAAGGCCTTTGCGCCCAAAATGGTCCGCAGCCGGATCATGAAGGCCATGCCCCAGCTGCAGAAAAGCGATCCGCCCAAATCCTGAACGGGTGCCCCGGTCAGGACCGGCGCCCTGCGAATTCCCGATAAAAGATGTGCGTGCCCACAGTTGCCGTGCGGGTGAGCTTTGAGGCCCAGCGCGGCCGCACATAGTCGGCGTGATAATGCGTCGCCCATTTGGTGATCGGGCGCTTGAACCGCTTGGTCATCAGCGTCGTGTGTGCAATGTCGTTGGCCAGTTTCCAGGCGCCGGCATCGCGCGGCCGGTCGGCGATCCCATCACAGGTAAACGTGAACTGGCAGGCCAAGTGCTTGTGTGAATTCTGATAGACTACACCGCAAATGGAGCGTGGATAGCGCCCGCTCTGCGCCCGGGTCAGGATAACCTCCGCGACGGCTTTCTGGCCCATCTCGGTTTCGCCGCGCGCCTCAAAATAGAGTGCTGTCGCCAGACAGTGTTTCTCCCGCTGGGGATTACCCGCCAATGCGACCGGAGCGGCGAGAGCGGCCTCGCGGTCATAGGTGTCTCGCGGTTTGATCTTTGTTTCGATCCCATTCGTATCGCTCGCCTTGAGCAGGTTTGGATCGATTTCGGGCAAAATGCGGGCTGCAAATTTCGCCGGTTTTGGCGGCGGCGGCTCAGATACCGATGCCCCCAAGGAAACAAGGGCAACGGCCCCTGCTGCAGCCAATCTTTGGCCATTGGCTCCCAAATGACTCTTCGACAAATACGTCAACATGAACACCTCCACCTGTTTGTTGCGAACCCGCCGTGTTCTGTTGCGTGCGGCGCCCTGATTGTTGGCTGGACTGCCGGGAGTGAACGGGGTCGCGGATTGGTCCAATGCCCGGGGTTGCTGTCCTCCATCCGGGCGGTTCAAAATTCGGGCCAGCCACCTCCTTAAGGCTGTCACATCGCGCATTCGATCCGGACCCGATTGTCCGCATCGCAAGGCCGCGCTGGATATAGACCCAGTTATTGCGGCGCAACATACCAAGAGTTGAGTTGGAAAACCCTCTCAAACCCTGCACAAGAAACGCATGAGGACGGTCAATATTTCATTGCGGACATTTATTTTCCCGCCAGGTGTTTTGCAGCAATATTTGGCGCCAGGGCCAGACCAGGCGGCAATATATTGTTAGAGTGGCAGGATTTGGCTTCAGCCTTATCCACACGACACTGGCGCCTGTGCCAGGGGACCCGTCACATTTATGCCTCGTTAACCAGCCCCGCAAACCGGGGCTTCACCAGCTCCCGCTAAAGTTGGGTCATAAAGAGAGGGGGCGATGGGCAGAGTTCTCAATCTGATCGGTGACCAATTCGCACCAGCGGATGCGAATTTGCGCCGCTTGCGGATGGACCAGGTGGTGATCAGTGCCCGCAACGCGCGAGCGGCGGGGCCTACTTATCCCTTTGTTATTCCGACCGTGGGACTTGCGGCGGCGCAATGGATCCCTGCACACACGGTTGGTTTGTGGATCTTGACGGCGCTGGGTATCACTTTGGTCAGCCAGATCATCGCGGCCCGGATCATCCAGTACAAGGATGATGTGGAGCGCCTGACACCCCATGCCATTGCCCTCACTCTGTCCGGCGCCGCGTTCATCCTGTGTTTCGGCGGCAGCGCCTTTGTCTTTTGGGTGCCCGGCGATCCCGTCAATCACATGTTCTGGATCTGCCTGTGCGGCGTCTCCATGGCGGTCGCGGCGGCGCAAACCTCGCCCTATTTGCCCTCTGGGCTTTGCAGCGGGATTTATGCGCTGTGTATTGCGTCTGCATGTTTGAGCGAAGGCGGGACAAGTTATCTGATCATGGCGGCGCTCGCCCTGATGGCGATGGCCTATGTGGGCGGGATCCTTGTCTCGCTGAACAAGACACATGTCCGCATGCTGATGATGGCGCGGACCCAGGACGCACTAGTCGAGAAACTCACCCGCGCCAATGCCGCCAAAAGCGAGTTCCTGGCCAATATGAGCCACGAGCTGCGCACGCCGCTCAACGCCATCATCGGTTTTTCGGATGTGATGCGCAACGAATTGCTCGGTCCCATCGGCACGCCCGCCTATACCAGCTATCTCAACGACATCCATTTCAGCGGCAATCATTTGTTGTCGCTGATCAACGACATTCTCGACTTGTCCAAGATCGAAGCGGGCAAGTTCGAACTGCAAGAGGCGACCGTCGACCTCAACGAGTTAATCCGTGACACAGCGCGGCTGATTGCGCTGCGGGCGGAGGAAGGCCAGGTGTCTCTCTGCAATGAGGTGCCGGAAGGTGTGCTGGTCCGGGCGGATGAACGGGCAATGCGGCAAGTGGCGATGAACCTCGCCACCAATGCGATCAAATTCACACCGCCGGGGGGACGGGTGTGCTGCTACTTCGAAGCCTGCGCGGACGGCAGCGCAATCCTGAGGCTGAGCGATACCGGCCGCGGCATCCACCCCGCCGATCTCGCAACCGTGTTCGAAAGCTTTGGCCAGGGCCGACATGACCGCGCGGTCAAGGAACGGGGAACGGGCCTGGGCCTGCCGATCGTGCGCGGGATCATGCGCGCCCATGGCGGCGATGCCACGATCGAGAGCACGCTTGGCAAAGGCACCACCGTCAGCCTGAAGCTGCCCGCCAGCCGCATCCTGAGCCGGGGCAAGATCGAAAGAGCGGCTTGACAAGGAAAATTACAGGCGTCTAATTAGATACACTTCTAATTAGATGATGGTGATAAACGCATGTCAGAGTCCACGCCAAACTTTGCCCCCTTGGGGTTGCTCAAGGCCCTCGCGCATGAGAGCAGGCTCAAGATCCTGGGGTTGACGGCGCAGAAGCCGCACTCGGTTCAAGAACTGGCGCAAGGCTGCGGTCTGACGGAGCCCACCGTGTCGCATCACTTGGCCTTGCTTCGCGAGGAAGGGCTGGTGACCCTGCGGGCCGATGGCACGACGCATTGGTATTCACTGAATGCCCAGACCTTGCAGAGCTTTGCCAAGGCGCTGCTGTCGCGGGACGCGGTTGCGGGCTATGCCGGTGCGCCAACCGGACCCGGCTATGATGCGCGGGTGATCAAGGGGTATCTCTTGCCGGATGGGCGGCTCAAATCCTTTCCGGCCTCGCGCAAGAAGCGGCGCGTATTCTGTGCGTGGTTCGCCCGTATGTTCGACGAAACACGGCTGTACAAGGAAGCAGAGGTCAATGAGGTGATCGCCCGTCATCACAATGACTGTGAGACGTTCCGGCGCGAAATGGTCGGCTATCGCATGATGGCACGCACCCGCAAAGGCATCTATCGCAGGCTGCCAGAGACGGAGTGGGTGGAGAATTAGAGCAACGGGCTGAAAAGTGCGCTTGGCGATTTTCAGATAACCCGTTGCGCCAACTTGGGAACCTACGGCTGGGCTTTGCCGTTCTTCTTCAACCAATCACGCATGAATTTGATCTCGGTTTCCTGCGCCTTGATGATGTCGTTGGCGAGTTTCTTGAGCTCAGGGTCCTTGCCGTATTTGAGCACGATCTTGGCCATATCGACCGCGCCCTGATGGTGCGGGATCATGCCTTTGACAAAGTCGACATCTGCGTCGCCTGAGAAGGTGATGTCCATGCCCTTGTGCATCAGCTCATTAGCGGCGCGGAACTCCTTGGTCGATGGGGTGTCGGAAGGCTTGGCTGCCATGGTATGGCCGTGATGGGGGTCCGCAGCCAGGGCCACAGGCGCGCAAGTCAGAGCCAAGCCTAGTGTAGCGATCGTGGCGATCCGAGAATTGAGCATCTGTGCAATCTCCTCATGAAGTGTGCCTGCGTCGTAGCGCTTGCCGCCAGGGCCGTGTCAAGGGGCGATCAACACGGCCTGTTTCGCACATTAAGAAAGGCTTGCGCTGCTGCAAGTCTGGCGATGGGCACCCGGAACGGCGAGCAGGAGATATAGTCCAGGCCCGCCTGCTCAAAGAACAGGATCGAGGCCGGATCGCCGCCGTGCTCGCCGCAAATGCCGAGCTTGATCGTGGGCCTGGCCGCCTTGCCGCGCTCAACAGCGATCTTGATGAGTTCACCAACGCCGTCTTGGTCGAGGCTCGCAAAGGGGTCCTGTGCCAGCAGCCCCTTGGCCAGATAGTCATTCATGAATTTGACGCCATCATCCCGGCTGATGCCAAAGGTGGTCTGGGTCAAGTCATTTGTTCCGAATGAGAAGAACTCGGCCGCTTCCGCGATCTCGGCGGCGCGCAACGCGGCGCGGGGGAGCTCTATCATCGTCCCGATCAAATAATCGAGGCGCATGCCCCGCTCCTTCTCGACCTGGCCTGCGACGGCGATGATGCGTGCACGGATGGTTTCGAGCTCGGCTTTCATGGCGATCAGCGGCACCATTACCTCTGGCACCACCGCCTTGCCGGTATCCTCTGCGGCATCGATCGCCGCCTCGAAGATGGCGCGGGCTTGCATCTCATAGATCTCAGGGTAGCTGATCCCCAGCCTGCAGCCGCGATGGCCAAGCATGGGGTTGACCTCTGACAGCTCCGCGACACGGGTCTGCAGCTTGTCGCGCGGGATCCCCAATTGGGCCGCCACCTCCTCGATCTCGTCCTCCTTAGGCAGAAACTCATGCAAGGGCGGATCGAGCAGGCGGATGGTGACCGGCAAGCCCGGCATCAGCTCAAACAAATCGCGGAAGTCCTGCCGCTGATAGGGCAAGAGCTTGGCCAAGGCCTCAACACGGCCCTGACTGGTGTCGGCAAGGATCATCTGGCGCACGGCGGCGATGCGGTCCTTGTCAAAGAACATGTGCTCGGTGCGGCAAAGGCCAATGCCCTCGGCGCCGAACTCCTTGGCGGCCATCGCGTCGGCGGGCGTCTCGGCATTCGCGCGCACGCGCATCCGACGGTGAAGGTCCGCCCAGCCCATGAGGGTCGCAAAGTCGCCCGTCAATTCCGGCTGTACCATCGGCACCCGGCCGCGCAGGACCTGGCCCGTCGCGCCATCCAGGGTGATCCAGTCGCCACTGCGCACCACCTCGCCCGCGACCATAAAGTGCTGCTTGTCCTTGTCGATGCGGATGCCGCCCGCCCCCACCACGCAAGGTCTGCCCATGCCGCGCGCGACCACGGCCGCATGGCTTGTCATTCCGCCGCGCGCGGTCAGTACGCCCTTGGCCGCATGCATGCCATGAATGTCCTCTGGGCTCGTCTCCATCCGGACCAGCACCACTGCGCGGCCCTCATTGGCGCGGCGTTCAGCCTCGTTTGCATCAAACACGACCTCCCCAGCTGCGGCCCCCGGCGAGGCGGGCAAGCCCACCGCCAGGACATGACGCTCCGCCTTGGGGTCAATCGTTGGGTGCAGCAACTGGTTGAGCGAGGCTGGATCAATGCGCCTGATCGCCTCGCCCTTGGTGATCAGCCCTTCACCCGCCATGTCGACCGCGATTTTGAGCGCTGCCCTGGCGGTGCGCTTGCCGGAGCGGGTCTGCAGCATCCAGAGCTTGCCGCGCTCGATCGTG
>DMER01000167.1:48177-48299 GCA_003451645.1 Alphaproteobacteria bacterium
TCGATGTCCTGCATATCGCGGTAATGGCGTTCGAGCCGGTCCACAATGGCGAGGAACTCGGCAAAGACGCCCGGCATCGTCTCTTCCATCGACAATTCGCGCCGGCCCGCCGCTTCGCGCTC
>DMER01000167.1:48310-48465 GCA_003451645.1 Alphaproteobacteria bacterium
GCCACCACGTCCTCGCCTTGCGCATTGACGAGGTACTCGCCGTAAAGCCGCTTGGTGCCGAGTGAGGGATCACGGGTGAAGGCAACACCCGTTGCACTGTCATCGCCCATATTGCCAAAGACCATCGCCTGAACATTGACGGCCGTGCCCCAGCT
>DMER01000167.1:48739-48981 GCA_003451645.1 Alphaproteobacteria bacterium
GCCCCGATCGCGCCCCATAATTGCGCGGCCGGGTCTTGGGGGAAGGGCTGCTCCGTTTCGTCCGCGACCTTGGCCTTGAAGCGGCTGACAATCTCGCGCCAGCCCGCCGCATCAATCTCGGTGTCCAATTCAAAGCCATTATCCTCTTTGAAGAGGCTCAAGATCTCCTCGAAATGATCGTGATCCACATCGAGGACGACATTGGAGAACATCTGGATAAAGCGGCGGTAGCTGTCATAGGC
>DMER01000167.1:49264-49464 GCA_003451645.1 Alphaproteobacteria bacterium
GTATCCATCATGCCGGGCATGGATGCCCGCGCGCCTGAGCGCACCGAGACGAGCAAAGGGCTCGCAGGGTCGCCAAAGCGCCGGTCCACACGCTGCCCCACATGGGCCAGGGCTGCCTCAACTTGGGCCTTGAGGTCATCCGGATACTGACGATGATGCGCGTAAAAATAGGTGCACACCTCGGTCGTGATCGTGAAGCC
>DMER01000167.1:49735-50159 GCA_003451645.1 Alphaproteobacteria bacterium
TTGGCGCCCTTGCCGCCCAGCAGCTCGACGAGGTTGGCGCCACCTTCTGAAGCTGCGCCGCCAAATTCGTACACCCATTTCGCCATGGTGCTCGCCACCTTATTTGTTCAAGAATTCAATGCATGCGACCTTAGCAATTCCGCGTGCGTCCGCTACCCTTCAATGCGCGAGAAATCAGCCACCGGCGACAGCGCCACCGGCAATTGATTGAGCAGCCGCAAGCGGTTCTCGCGTAGCTCCGCGTTGGGATCGTTGACTGTCACCTTGTCGAAGAAGGCATCAACCGCTGGGCGCAGTTTGGCCAAGGCCGCCATCGCGCCGGCAAAGTCCTCCTTGCCCACCGCTTGTGCCGCCGTTGCCCGCGCGGCCGCAAGGCCCAAGAACAAGGCGCGCTCTTCGGGCGAGGCAAGCTTTCCATTGTCTG
>DMER01000167.1:50345-52707 GCA_003451645.1 Alphaproteobacteria bacterium
GAGGCAAGCTTTCCATTGTCTGCGGGATCGGTGAAGGCTTGCTCGGTCTTGTCCTTTTTGCGCTCGGCTTTCAGGATGTTGGCGGCACGCTTGTAGCCGGCCAAAAGGTTGACACCATCGGCGGTGCCCAAAAAGGCCTGCAAGGCCTCCACGCGCTGCACGATCATGAGGAGGTCGTCTTGGGCCTCATCTGCCAGAACCGCGTCGATCAGGTCGTGCCGGGTTCCCTTCTCCCGCAGCACAACTTTGAGCCGGTCCAAGATAAAGGTCAGCAGCGCCGCTTGGCTGTCCTCGCCCCCATGGCGGGCGAGCGAGAAGGCCGTGCGCAAGGGCACGCGCAAATCATTCTCCAAAATCAGGGCGATGACGCCCAGGGCCGCGCGTCGCAAGGCAAAGGGGTCCTTGGAGCCGGTCGGTTTCTCATCAATGGCGAAGAAGCCCGTCAGCGTGTCGATCTTGTCGGCCAGCGCCACTGCCACTGCCACTGTGTTGGCGGGCACGACGTCGCTGGGACCTAAGGGCTTGTAATGATCGCGCAAGGCATCGGCGATATCGGGGTCCTGCCCCTCCGCTAGCGCCAGATAGCGCCCTGCCGCTCCTTGGACCTCCGGGAACTCGCCCACCGTGTTGGAGACAAGATCGGCCTTGCAGAGCCGTGCCGCCGCGACCACCTTGTCAACCGGCGCACCAATGATCCAAGCGATCTCCCCCGCCAGTTCCTGGATGCGCTCAACGCGCTCATATTGCGAGCCGAGCTTGGCATGGAAGACGATGTCTTGAAGGCGCGCGACACGGTCCTCGAGCGCCTCTTTGAGGTCCAGGTCCCAGAAGAACTTGGCGTCCGACAACCGCGCGCGCAAGACCCGCTGATTGCCCGCCACCACCGCCCTGCCGCCATCATGGGTGATCATGTTGGCAACAATGACGAACTTATTCGCAAGGGTGGCCGAGGCCGGATCGCGCAGCGCAAAGTATTTCTGATTGGCCCGCATCGTGGTGGTCAGCATCTCTGGCGGCACTTTGAGGAAAGCGGCATCAAACTCGCCAGTCAGGACCACGGGCCACTCGGTCAGCCCCGCCACCTCCTCCAGCAGCGCCTCGTCCTCGATCAGGTCAAGGCCCAAACTGCGGGCGGCGGCTTGCGCGTCGCGTTTGATCAGGGCGGCACGCTCGGCGCTGTCCAGGATGACATAGGCCTCGCGCAAGGCACGCTGATAATCGGCGAAATCCCGGACTTGAATGGCGTGATTGCCCAGGAACCGATGCCCGCGCGTCGAGGCGCCCGCTTCTAGCCCGCCAAAGGCGAACGGCACCACCTCGCCCTCAAGCAAACACAGGATCCCATGCAACGGCCGCACCCACACATAATCGGCCGCCCCCACCCGCATCGATTTGGGCCAGGGGAAGTCGCGCATGACTTGCGGGATCAACTCGCCCAACACGTCGCGCGTCAACCGGCCCTTGCGTTCAAGCACCGCCAGATAGAAATCACCTTTTGGATCGGCCTGCACGGAGAGTTGCTCTTTGCTGAGCCCGGTGCTGCGCAAGAACCCTTGCAGTGCCGCGTCAGGGGCATTGGTACGCGGGCCTTTGCGCTCCTCGCGCTGATCGGGCTGGCGCAACTCCAGGCCCGTGACGTGCAGGGTCAGCCTGCGCGGCGTCGCATAGCTCGTGGCACTCAGGCCCTGATAGCCAGCCTCTTCCAGGCCGGCACGCATCAGCCGTGCAAGATCGGCGGCGGCATTGCGCTGCATGCGTGCGGGGATTTCCTCACTGAATAGCTCGAGCAGAAGTTCAGCCATGGGACAGCGCCCCCTCTGGCACGGTGCGCCCTTGCGGGCTTGCGACCCAGGCTTCGGCGCAGGCCTTGGCGAGTGCGCGCACCCGGCCGATATAGGCCTGGCGCTCGGTCACGCTAATGACACCACGCGCATCGAGAATATTGAAGGTATGGCTCGCCCGGATGCACTGCTCGTAGGCGGGCAGGACCGGCGCCCAATCGGCATGGCTGGCGCTGCGCCCTACCCGCGTGCCCAGAAGCTTTTGGCACTCGGCCTCGGCCTCTTGGAAGTGGCGGAACAGCACCTCAGTCGTTGCGTGCTCAAAATTGAACCCCGATTGCTCGACCTCATTCTGGTGATAGACATCGCCCCAGGTCATAAAGTCCGCAGACTGACGGTTCATGGTGTTGTAGGCCAGATCAAAGCCCACATCGACGCCCTGGACATACATGGCCAGGCGTTCGAGCCCATAGGTGATCTCCGCCGAGACGGGCCGGCAGTCGATGCCGCCCACTTGCTGGAAATAGGTGAACTGTGTCACCTCCATGCCATCGCACCACACCTCCCAGCCGAGGCCCCAG
>DMER01000167.1:52906-54202 GCA_003451645.1 Alphaproteobacteria bacterium
TCCCAGCCGAGGCCCCAGGCGCCCAAGGTCGGGCTTTCCCAATCATCCTCCACAAAGCGAATATCGTGTGCGGAGGGCTCTACCCCCAAGGCCTTCAGGCTCTGCAAATAGAGGTCCAGGACGTTGCTGGGTGCGGGTTTCAGGATGACCTGAAACTGATAATAGCGCTGAAACCGGTTGGGGTTCTCGCCATAGCGGCCATCCTTTGGGCGTCGCGAGGGCTGCACATAGGCAGCCTTCCACGGCTTTGGCCCCAAAGCGCGCAAGGTTGTGGCCGGGTGAAAGGTGCCCGCCCCCATCTCCATGTCATAAGGCTGCAAAAGGACACAGCCTTGCGCGGCCCAAAATTGTTGCAGGGTCAAGATCAGCCCCTGAAAAGAGCGATCCGGTTGAATTTGCGATGAATTCATGCTGTCCGACATGGGCGCGGACCCTAGGACCCGGGAGCCCGCTTGGTCAAGGCGCCGCATGATCCGCCGCGCCTGTTTGGCGTATACATTCGTTGTTCAATGAAGGAGCGCACGATGTTCAGACTTATTCTTGGGGTCCTGGCCCTTGCCGTGGCTGCCTTGCCCGCCGGTGCCATTGAGGAACCGAAATATCAAGTCGTGCGCAAAGTGGGCGCAATCGAGGTCCGCAGTTACCCTGCGATCCTGGTGGCCGAAACCACCGTGACCGGGGACTTTGCCGATGCAGGCGATGACGCCTTCCGGCCGTTGTTTGGCTATATCTCCGGCAAGAACACCAAGGCGCAGGAAATCGCGATGACGGCGCCCGTTATCCAAGAGGGCCAAAAGATCGCCATGACGGCGCCGGTCATCCAGGAAGGCAAAGGCGGGACCTATGTCGTGCAGTTCGTCATGCCCGCGACCTTCACCCTTGAGACCTTGCCCAAGCCGACCGACCCCAAGGTGAGCGTTCGGGAGGTGCCGGGCCGCACCGTTGCCGTGATCCGCTATTCCGGCCGTTGGACGCAGAGCAATTACGATGAGAACCTGGCGCTGCTGCGTGCCGAGATGAGCAAGGCGGGCCTGACTGCGACGGGCGATCCGATCTGGGCACGGTATGATGATCCGTTCACGCTGTGGTTCAACCGCCGCAACGAGATCATGATCCCGATCGCGGGAGTTTGAGGCCGACGGCGCAGTCGGTCCGTTCACACCCTCGCTCGGCGTTGTGGGGGACATAGGCCCCGCACTTTGCACATTTCTGCATGTCTTGCGCGCCATTGCCCTGACCGGCCAGGCGCCCTCTTGCCTCGCCCTTCAGCCGCTCCTGGCGGCCCAGATAGGCGAA
>DMER01000167.1:54424-72404 GCA_003451645.1 Alphaproteobacteria bacterium
GAAAGGCCCCCCACCAGTCCGAGACCGAGGAGGTACAGCAAGGCCCGCATGCCTTCCGCGCTCTAGGGGTTGAGGTCGATAATCGGCTGAGCGTCGCGCTCGGCCACGAGCGCCACAAGCAGATTGCTGACCAATTTGCCCTTGGCCTCTTCGCTCAGCTTGATCTTGCCCGTCCCGGCAATTTGCTCGAGTGCAGTTTCCACCATCTTGACCGCATTCTCGGTGATGATCCTGCGCGCACTGACCACGGCTTGCGCTTGCTGGCGGCGCAGCATGGCTGAGGCGATTTCGGGCGCATAGGCCAGATGCGACAGCCGCGCCTCGTTCACGACAACGCCCGCGACCTCAACGCGCGCCTGCAACTCGGTCTTGAGGTCCTCAGACACTTTGTCGGGCGAGCCGCGCAGGGATTCGTCCCCGTCCTCGCTATCATAGGGAAGACGGCTGGCGAGCGTGCGCACCGCCGTCTCGCTCTGCACGGCCACAAAGTCATGATAGTTGTCCACGTTGAGTGCGGCCTTGGCGCTGTCCTCGACGTTCCAGACAATGACCGCGCCGATCTCAATCGGGTTGCCGCGCAGATCATTCACCTTGATGGTCTTTGTGTTCAAGCTCACGACCCGGCGCGAAATGACTTGGCGCGAGGTGAAGGGGATCACCCAATAGAACCCGGTGCCGCGCAGCGTGCCGATATACCGGCCAAAGAACAGGAGAACCCGTGACTCGTTCGGGTTGTTGATCACGAAGCTGGGTAAGATGACAAAAATGAACACGACAAAGGCGATGATCAGGGGCACGGGCGTGCCCTCAAACCCTGTGGCGCGCCACATATCGATCAAATCAGGGAAGTTGTAGGCGCCATAGATGATCGCGCCAATGACAAGGGCCAGCACCAGCCAGCCGCTAATCGCGATAGTCCCAGTTTCCCGAATGGTTTTCATGACTGCCCTCCCCTAAGCGTTCAATGCTCGAGAGTATATAGGCATTCCTTGCCAGAGCGCTATCCACAAGACGCTACAGACCGTAGCGGGCCCATAATTGGCGCTCTTCGAGGGCCGCCAGCCATTGTTGGGGTGCCAGAAGCGCGCTGGCGGCAGGGGCCTCACGGTTGAACAGGCGCCAGCCAGAGCGCGGCGCAAAGACCCGCAGAACCACATCCTCGCCAAAGGAGGCCCGCATGATGCCACGCACATCGCCAATGCTGTCGACCAACCCCATGGTCTTGGCGGTCGCCCCGGTCCAAAAGGCCCCGTTGAACAGGGTCTGATCATCGTGCTGCAAGCGGCCGGCGCGCCGCCCCTTAACCATGGCGACAAAGCCGTCATGCACCTCGGCCTGAAGCGCCTTCAGATGCGCCACATCGCTCTCACGCTCCGGCTGAAAGGGGTCGAGCATCGCTTTGCTGGTGCCTGCGGTGTAGACGCGCCGGTCGACGCCGATCTTCTCGATCATGCGGTCAAAGCCGAACCCGGCCGAGACAACGCCTATGGACCCGATGATCGAGTGGGCATGCGCAAAGAGCTCATCCCCCGCCAGCATGAGCATATAGCCGCCCGAGGCCGCGACATCCTCCGCAAAGGCAAAGACCTTGACCCGGTGCTGGGCCGACAAGGCGCGGATGCGGTCATGCAGCAAGCCGCTCTGCACGGGCGAGCCGCCCGGCGAGTTGATGAGGAGGGCGACCGCTTTTGGTTTGCCCGCCGTAAAGGCGCGCTCCAGCGTCTCCGCCATGGCGCCCAGGCTCAAGCCCCGGCCGAACTGATCCGTCCCAATCACGCCCGTCAGGCGCACCACGGAGACTTGCGGACTGGCGGGCTCCCAAGGCAGCCAGCGGCGCCACCACGGCTTTTTTGCTTTTGTCATGGTACGGATGTAACCAGCGGCTGGCCATCCCGCAAGACCGCATCGATCTGCGCCGTAAACGCCCCACCCTCCTGATGCAGGACCACCGAGGGCCGGATGCGTAACGGTCCCCGCCTGCCCTTTACCGCCCGGATGATCACCCGGATGGCATCCCGCCCGGCATAGGCATGAATGGGGATCACTTCGATGTCGCCGCAGCCCGTGGTCAGGCCCGCCAACAGTCGGCCCAGCGCATCCGCCCTGTGAATGATCGTCAACGTGCCCTTGGGCTTCAGCAACGCCAAACCGCTTTTGATCCAAAGATCAAGCCCGGTCCGCGCATGGGCGATCGCTCGCGCCTTGGCCTCGACCGCCCCCACACTGGCCCGCTGCTCATCGAGGAAGGGCGGATTGAAGAAAACGTGATCGCTGTGATGCCGAGGCAAGGATTTGGGCAGCGTGGTCACGTCGGCCTCAATGGTCGTGAACGCGCGCCCAGCAGCGTTGCGTGTGGCATTCTCACGCGCGAGGGCCACAGACTCTGCGTTGAGTTCGAGGCCTGTGACGGCCACGTCCGGCACCCTTTTCCACACGCAGAGGCTGGCAATCCCAACGCCACAGCCGAGTTCGATCACGTGTTGACCGGATTGCGCTGGAACCGCTGCCGCGAGCAGCACGGTATCGGCCCCGGCGCGAAACCCCTTGGCGGGCTGCAAACAGGTGAGCCGTCCACCCAGGAACTGATCCTCGGTCAGGTCTGGCGATACGGCTCCTGCGGCACTTCGCCGCCCAACTCCGTCTGCTGTGTCCGCCATGGGGCCATCACTCACCGTGGCGCGCTCAGTTCGCTGGCATAGCCTGCATCGGTCAGGACCTGACGGGCCCGCCGTGCATCCTCGGCGCTGACCATGATCCGGCGCGGAAATGCGTCAATATTCGTGTGCACGGCGCCCATGTGAAAATCCAGGACAACCGCCTCGATCCCCTCCGCCGCCAAAAGGGCCTCAACAAAGGTCACGAATACAATGTCGGAGGTGCGCAGCAGTTCTTCCATGATCCAACTTCTCACCTGCTGCATTGCCGCAGTCACGCGACATTGAGCCCTGCATGGCTTGACCCCAACAGGAGCACATCCCTATGTTCGATTGGAAAGTAGCACAGTTCCAAACAACAACCATATGGTGTGAGATCTTCGATCGTGCTCGCTGTCCAGTCCATACTAGGGCCCAAAGAGGAGCCCAAAGGCGCCATCGCCGGGCTTTCGGCGCTTGTGGCCGCCGATATGGAGCGCGTGAATGCCCTCATCGTGCAATGGATGCAGAGCCCAGTGGCGCTCATCCCGGAACTCGCGGGGCATTTGGTGCGGTCGGGTGGCAAGCGGTTGCGGCCCATGCTGACCTTGGGCGCTGCACAGTTGTGCGGCTATCATGGCGACGCCCACATCAAATTGGCGGCGGCCGTCGAATTCATCCACACCGCGACCCTTCTCCATGATGATGTTGTGGATGAGAGCGCGCTGCGCCGCGGGCAGTCGACCGCTAATGTCATTTGGGGCAATCAGGCAAGCGTTCTGGTTGGTGATTTTCTTTATAGCCGCTCGTTTCAGCTGATGGTCGAAACCGGCAATATCCGTGTTCTGAAAACACTCGCGGACGCATCCTCTGTGATCGCGCAAGGCGAAGTGATGCAACTGGCCGCCCAGCAAAATCTTGAAACGCGCGAAGCGACTTATCTTGAGATTGTGGCCGCGAAAACCGCCGCCCTGTTTGCCGCCGCCGCTGAGGTGTCCGGCGTTGTTTCTGGACGTGGCCCTGCGGCTGAGGCCGCGCTACGCGCCTATGGCCATAATCTGGGCATCGCCTTTCAGCTTGTAGACGATGCACTCGATTATTCCGGGCGTGAGGCCTTGATGGGCAAGTCAGTCGGCGACGATTTCCGCGAGGGCAAGATTACCTTGCCGGTCATCCTGGCGGTGGAACGTGCCTCGGCCGACGAGCGCGCCTACTGGTCGCGCACGATGGAGCAACGCCGTCAGACGCCTGAGGATTTGCAAACCGCGATCCGCCTGATCGAGCAGCACAAGACGATCGCCGAAACGCTCTCCCGCGCCACGGGCTTCGCAAAGCTGGCGAGTGACGCGCTCGATGTGTTTCCGGAGTCCGCTATGCGCGAGGCGTTGCGCGAACTGGCGCAGTTCTGTGTAACCCGGGCGCACTAATCCGCTATTGCTGCTCCGGTGGCCATCCACCATGTGGGGTGAGCCCGGCCAAGTGCCGCCGCTGCCATCTGCGCCGCGTTCGCGTTCTCGAACAGACCAAAACACGTGGCGCCCGACCCGCTCATGCGCGCGAGGGCACAGCCTTGTTGCGCGCCGAGGGCGTCCAACACAGTCCCGATAACGGGCGCCAAAATACGGGCCGGTGCTTCCAGATCGTTGCGTTGTTCTGCTAGCCACGCCGCAAACGACGCAAAAGTCTCGAACCGTGGCGGCATTGCCGGTAACGCTGCCCCGCTTCGCTGGGTCAACCCTGCAAAGACCTGGGGTGTCGCAACCTCCACACCAGGGTTCACCAGCAGCATCGCATAGGATGGCAAGCCGGGCGCGGGCGCTAAGCGCTCGCCACGGCCTTGCATCAAACGCGGGGTTTGACGGACACATACCGGCACATCGGAGCCAAGCGCCAGCGCGATCGCCTCCAGTCTCTCCGGCGGATAGCTGAGCCCCCAAAGGGTATTGAGCGCGCGCAAGGCCGCCGCCGCATCCGCGCTGCCGCCGCCGATCCCGGAGGCAACGGGCAAGCGCTTGACCAAGTGCAGCGCCGCCCCTCCAGTCACCCATCCTTCTCGCGCCGCCGCGCTCGCTAAGGCCGCAGCCGCGCGCCAGACAAGATTGTCCGGCCCCGCCGCGAGGTGTTCCTTACCAGTCAGCGAGAGGCTCAACTGCGCGCCGTCTGACGCCTCTAGTTCATCCGCAGCCGGATGAAAGACCGCGAGGCTCGCCAGTTCGTGATAGCCATCCGCGCGGCGTTCGCCCACATGCAGGAACAGATTGACCTTGGCGCGGGCCTGCTCCCGGACACTACGCGCCGTCACTGCGTGACAGGGGCTGCCGCGCGCACTGCGCCTATGCCATCAAGACCTTTGTCGAGCTTGGCCTGAATCTTGGCAGCCTCATCCGGCTCGGGTTTCAGGGTGAGTGCACGCTCCCACTGAAAACGTGCCTCCAATTGGCGCCCAACCTTCCAATAGGCATCGCCCAAATGGTCGTTGATCGTCGCCTCGCCGGGCTCCAAGGAGGCCGCAGCCTCCAGGTATTTCACGGCCTTGGCGTAGTCGCCGCGCCGGTAATAGGCCCAGCCCAGACTGTCCACAATGAAGCCGTCATCCTCACGCAACTCGACCGCCCGGTGCAGCATTTCCAGCGCTTTGTCGGCATTCACCCCATGCTCGATCCAGGTATAGGCCAGATAGTTCATCACCAAGGGCTGCTCAGGCTTGAGCTGCAAGGCCTGCTGCAGATCTGCTTCCGCATCGCTCCAGCGTTTGACACGCTCGCGCGCGATCCCGCGCGTGTAGAACAACACCCAATGCCGCTCCAGCGGCTTGCCGATGAGTGCGACAGCTTTGGAGTACGCCTGCTCAGCCTCGGCATAGCGTTCGACCTCGCGCAACGTGTCGCCGATCGTTTGATGCGTTTCGACATCGCGGGGCGTGCCGGTCAGCGCCGCTGTCAAAACGCGCACTGCCTCTTCCGGTTTCTTCTCGCGTGCCAAATTGCTGCCGATTTGGATTTGTGCGTTCGGGTAGACAGGCGACCCCTTGGCGATCCTGGAGAAAGCCTCGGTCGATTCTTGAAGGCGCCCCGCCTTTTGCAGGTTTTCGCCCAGGAGCGTGATCGCCAGCTCGTCCTTTGGGTTCAATGCTAACGACAACTGCACGTAAAAGACCGACAGATCGACAACGGTGTCCTGATTGAGCGCGTTGGCGACGCCATAAAAGACCTCGGCCAGCCCTTGCTGCGGTGTGGCGATCCCTGCAGGAGGGGCTCCGCCTGCACTCAAACGCGCAAGGGACGCCTCCATGATCGGATGACCGGGGCTGCGCTTGAGATAGGCCTCATAGACCGCCCGCGCCTTGTCCTTGGCGCCAGAACGCTCGAGCATCTCAGCGTAATGGGTTACAACCCGCAAGCTGTCGCCTTTGGAGACCTTGTAGGCCAGGGCCATCGATTGCAGAGCGTCAGCGTCGCGCCCGCCCGCGTCTTCCAACAGCGCCTTGTGATAAATGGCGAAGGCCTCAAGCCCCTGCGCACCCAAAAGACCCTTGGCGATCGCGACGGCCGCATCGGTGTTCTTCTCGCCAACATGCGCCCAAGCGGTTCCAAAGCGATTGCCCAGCTCCGCAAGCGCGCGCCCATCAAGCTTCTCAAAGAAGCCGCGGGCGGCCGGGTATTGGCCGTTCCGAAACTCCTTGATCCCCAGGACCAGATTGGCGAGCCGCTGCTCAGGCGAGGCCTTGATCAGGTCTTGTGCGGTTTTGGCCGCCGCATCCAAATCACCCTTGGAGACCTCGCTGATCAGCAGCCGTTCAAGGAGTTGCGCGTTGCCAGGCTCGAACTCCACAGCTCTCTCAAAGTACTTGGAGGCTGCAGCTGCATCACGCTGCCGGGTTGCAAACCTGCCGGCCAGATAGCTGCCGAAATGGTTCGGCTTCGGCGCCGCGGTCGACTGGCCCGCGGTCTCGCCGTCAATCGTTTGGCACGCGGCCAAGAGCCCCGCCGCCGCAGCGATGGCCAATGCACGGCCAAGGCCGCGCCGGATTGAAGTCTGAATGAGCGTCTGTGTCACTGGGCGATTGCGCTTCACATATTGGGGTAATTCGGGCCCCCGCCACCTTCTGGGGTAACCCAGTTTATGTTCTGCGAGGGGTCTTTGATATCGCAAGTTTTACAATGCACACAGTTTTGGGCATTTATTTGGAAGCGCGGATTCTTGCCCTCGTTATCGGTGAGCACCTCATACACGCCTGCCGGGCAATAACGCTGTGCGGGCTCAGCATAAATCGGCAGATTCCGGCCAATCGGCACGCTCGCGTCCTTCAAGGTCAGGTGGACCGGCTGGTCCTCCTCGTGATTGGTCGCCGAGAGAAAAACTGACGATAATTTGTCGAAGCTCACAATCCCGTCAGGTTTTGGATAGGTGATGGGCTGGAAATTCGCTGCGGGCTGCGTGCTCTCGGCATCCGTCTTGCCGTGGCCCAGTGTGAAGGGCGAGGTGCCGAAGATCTGGTTCACCCACATATCCGCAGCCGCCAACCCCGTGCCCACAAAGGCTTGGAACCGGCTCAGAGAGGGCTTGGCGTTGCGCACGCGCTTCAAGTCCTTATAGACCCAGCTCGCCTCATATTTGGCCTGGTACGTCACCGGTTCATCGCCAGCACGCCCTTGCGCCAGCGCGTCAAACACCGATTCCGCCGCCAGCATGCCCGTCTTCATGGCATTGTGGCTGCCCTTGATACGCGGCACGTTGACGAAGCCCGCCGAACACCCGATCAGCGCGCCACCGGGGAAGGTCAGCTTTGGCACCGATTGCAAGCCGCCCTCGGTAATCGCGCGCGCGCCATAGGCGATACGCTTGCCCCCTTCGAGGAATGGCCGCAGCACCGGATGCGTCTTATGGCGTTGAAACTCGTCAAAGGGCGAAATGTATGGGTTGGCGTAATTGAGGTGCACCACAAAGCCGACCGAGACCAGATTGTCTCCAAAGTGGTACATAAAGGAGCCGCCGCCGGTGCTGTTGCTCAGCGGCCAGCCCAAAGAATGGACCACCATCCCCCGGTGATGTTGCGTCTTGGGAACTTCCCACAATTCCTTGAGGCCAATGCCAAATTTCTGTGGCTCGCAATCCTCGTCCAGACCAAAGCGCTGAATGAGCATCTTGGCCAGGCTGCCGCGCACACCCTCGGCGATCAGCGTGTACTTGCCGTGGAGCTCCATGCCCGGCGTAAAGGCATCCTTGCGGCTGCCATCGCGGCCCACACCCATGTCGCCGGTTGCAACCCCTTTGACGCTGCCATCCTCGCGGTAGAGAACCTCCGCCGCCGCAAAGCCCGGATAGATTTCTACGCCCAATGCCTCCGCCTGCTTGCCCAGCCAGCGGCAAATATTGCCAAGGCTGACAATATAGCAGCCGTGATTGTTCATGAGCGGCGGGAACAAGAAGTTGGGGAAACGGATCGCGCCCGCTGGCCCCAAATAATAAAAGCGGTCATCCACCACTGGCGTGTCGATCGGCGCGTCTTTCTGTTTCCAGTCGGGGATCAACTCGTTGAGCGCGATCGGATCGATCACCGCGCCCGACAAGATATGCGCGCCAACCTCAGAGCCCTTTTCGAGCACACAGACGGAGATGTCCTGACCTTTTTCCGCCGCGAGTTGTTTAA
Organism: Alphaproteobacteria bacterium; assembly: GCA_003451645.1. Classification (GTDB taxonomy): domain Bacteria; phylum Pseudomonadota; class Alphaproteobacteria; order Micropepsales; family Micropepsaceae; genus DMER01. The sequence goes on from DMER01000167.1 coordinate 62,708, forward strand.
GCCGGATCGCCGCCGACAGGCCCGCGGGGCCTGCGCCGACGATCACAACATCGAATTCCATGCTCTCGCGATCCGTGCGGCTCTCAGTCATTCCCTAACCCCTTGCGGCCCTTGTCCGTCTTATCCAGCATTGCGGTCAACCGGGCGCCGCGCAAGCCAGAGATTCCTCATTGCATCTTGGACTCAGTTGCGCCCTCTTTGCTTCATATGGGGCGGAACAGCCCATTGGGTCAAATCGGGCGCGGGAATAAGGCGCAATCGTGATGGGTGACGAAACGACGCTGGACGCTGTTACAGCCAGAGCCGCTTTGCGGTTCCTGGTCGAGGCGGGCGCCGATGAGATTCTGGCGGACACACCCGTGCACCGATTCGCGCTGCCCGTTGCCGCACCAGAGCCACGCCTGGCCAGTGTGGAAGCGCGCCCGGCAAACACGCCACCACCGCGCCCTGCACCACGCCCTGCACCGGCCCCCGCCCTCATCCCTGCTGGAGATCAGCTTGAGAGCGCCCGCGCCCTTGCCTCCGCGGCGCAGACCCTTGATGCCCTTAAGGAGGCCGTCGCGCGCTTTGAGGGGTGCTCGCTCAAGATCACCGCCAACAGTCTGGTGTTTGCGGATGGCAACCCGCACGGCGCGGTCATGCTGATTGGCGAGGCTCCCGGCAGCGATGAGGACCGGATGGGCAAGCCCTTTGTGGGCCGCAGCGGGCAATTGCTCGACAAAATGCTAGGCGCCATTGGGATCGACCGGACCCAAGTCTATATTACCAATGTCCTGCCCTGGCGTCCGCCCGGCAACCGCACGCCGACAGCCGAGGAAGCGGCTCTTTGCGCGCCCTTTTTGCTCCGTCACATCGCGCTGGTGCGGCCAAAAGTGCTTGTGCTGCTTGGCGCCACGCCTGCCAAACACCTCCTCAACAACGACACCGGCATTACGCGCTTGCGCGGCCGGTGGCAGCGCTATCAGGCCGATGATCTCGACATTCCAGTTCTGCCTACCTTTCACCCAGCGTTTCTGTTGCGCTCGCCCTTGAGCAAGAAACTATCTTGGATGGATTTACTGGCCCTTCAGCACTTTCTCACAGCCGGGCAAAGCGGCGAGTGAGACGCAAGCGGCCTTGCCCAACCCACCCTCAATCGGTACAGTCCGAACCGAATTACAAACCTGCAACTTTGGGTGATCGATGGCGCTAGCGTTTCGCGGTCTTGTGGCGTTGGCGCTTGGATTGGGCCTGACCACAGCAGCGATGGCACAGGATGCGGCTGTGGAGATGGCAGCCGAGGCCCCGGAAGAGGTGCCAGTCAAGGCCGCCGGCAAATCGGGCCTTGCGCGAGTTCTGAGCCCGTCCGATTTCGCGGCCTATAAACAGCTCTTCAAGCAGGCCAGCGACGGCGATCTTGCGGGCGTCGAGGCGGGCTTGAGCGCCTTGAAGAACAAGACCCTGGCCGGCCATGTCTGGGCACGCGCTTATCTCGCGCCCAAAAGCACCACCAGCTTTGAGCAGCTGCAAGGCTGGCTGCAGAAATACGCCAACTACCCTGAGGCCGCTCAGATTTACAAACTGGCTCAGTCAAAAGGCTCAGGTCCGCTGAATGACCCGGAGCGGCGCATTATTCGTGGCGGGACCGAAGACGGCCCGGACATGACTTCGGATATCGAGACCTCTGCAGGCTCTGCCGCTGCTCGCAAAGTGCGCAGTTTCCTCAAGGCTGGCCAAGCGGGTGAGGCCCAGCAATATCTTCTGGGCGAAGGCACCAGCGCGCTGGGCCCAAAGGATTACAACCAACTCCTCGCCGAAGTCGCTGGTGGACTTTATTACTCGGGCCGTGATCAGGCGGCCTATCAGCTTGCTGCCAAGGCCGCAGCCGAGCGCGACCACGCCCCGTTAGCCGATTGGATCGCAGGCCTCTCAGCTTGGCGCCTTCAGGACTATGCCAGCGCAGCCAAGCATTTCGACTATATGGCCAATCAGCCGGACATGACCTCTTGGCTCAAATCCGCCGCAGGGTTCTGGGGCGCCCGGGCCTCGATCGCCGCCCGCCAGCCGCATCGCGCGCGGGCGCTGCTTGAGATCGCCGCCTCCAAGCCACGTACCTTTTACGGGCTCATGGCCATGCGCATTTTGGGCCAGCGCGCGCCCTTTACCTGGACCGAGCCCACCCTCGAGGCGCGCAGCTTTCAGCGTGTGTCCAAGGTCTCGGGCGTTGCGCGCGCGGTGGCCCTGGCGCAATTAGGCATGAGGGGCCTGGCCGAAGACGTGATGATGCGCGCGCATGGCAAACTCGACCACAGCCTGGACGGTCCCTTTATCGCGCTCGCAGGCGATTTGGGCTTTGCCTCGGTGCAGTTCTTTGCGGCCTCTGCGGCACGCACGCAGGACCTAAAGGCCAATGCCTTCCCCATCCTGCCCATGCAGCCGCGTGGCGGGTTTGCGGTCGACCCAGCGCTGATTCATGCCATTGTCCGTCAGGAGAGCCGCTTTGAGACGGATGCCGAATCGCCCAGCGGCGCGCGCGGCCTGATGCAGGTCCTGCCCTCCACCGCCAAGCTTGGTGATGATCCGCGCAAGCGTCTCTTTGAGCCGGTCTATAACCTGACAGTCGGTCAGAACTATGTGCGCGAGATGATGCGCTTCACCTCGCCAGATGGGAATTTGCTGCAAACGCTCGTCGCCTATAATGGCGGGCCAGGCAATCTGCAGAAGTGGCTTGCCTCCGTCGATTACCGCGACGACCCGCTGCTCTTTATTGAGAGCCTGCCCTCACGCGAGACGCGCGGCTATGTCGAGCGGGTCATGGCCAATATGTGGATCTATCAGATGCGCATGGGCAAACCGACCACGAGCCTCGATGATCTGGCCTCCGGCCGGTGGCCGATCTATAGCGGCTCGGCCAAACGCGTGGCCTCGGCCGAATAATGGCGGGCCGCATAGACGAGACGCTGGCCTTTGTGCCCGTTCGCATCGCGGTCCTGACGGTCTCTGATACGCGCACGCCTGAGACGGACAAGTCAGGCGATACTCTCGCCGCCCGTATCACCGAGGCTGGGCATGCTCTCACTGGCCGCGCCATTGTCCCGGACGAGATCGACGCGATCAGAGCGCAAATCCGCAGCTGGTGCAGCAATGCCATGGCCGATGCCATCATCACCACGGGCGGCACAGGGCTAACCGGCCGCGATGTCACGGTTGAGGCCGTGAGGCCGCTCTTCGATAAGGAGATCGACGGCTTTGCCGCCATCTTTCATCAGATCAGCTTTGGGATCATCGGCACCTCGACCTTGCAGTCGCGGGCGTGTGCGGGCGTCATCAGCGGCGTCTATGTGTTCTGCCTCCCCGGCTCACCCGGTGCGGTCAGGGATGGCTGGGACCACATTCTCAAGAGCCAATTGGACAGCCGCCACCGCCCCTGCAATTTCGTCGAGATTATGCCGCGGCTGATGGAGCACCTGCAGCGCTAAGGCGCTTGCACTTGTTCTTATTTTGTTCTAGGCATGCTCCCCATGCGAAAGCGCGTGGCCAGCACAGACATTACGGCACACCCGTCCGGCCATAAGGGCCGGGGTGCGGTCTCCAACGCGTCTGGGCGGTTTGAGGGGGTTTCGCGCGTCCTAACCGATGATGGCTGGGGCGCGATGGACGAAGAGCCACCGCACCTTGCCACCACTGTCATCATCGATGCCACGCGCACAGTGATCACGCGCAACGCGTCGCCCGACCTTAACTTCGACCGTTCGATCAATCCCTACCGGGGCTGCGAGCATGGGTGTACCTATTGCTTCGCAAGGCCCACGCATGCCTATTTGGGTTTGTCGCCCGGTCTTGATTTCGAGGCCAAATTGTTTGCCAAGCCCAGCGCGCCGATCCTTCTGGCGCATGAATTGGCCAAGGCCTCCTATGTGCCGCGCATGATTGCGCTCGGCACCAATACCGATCCCTATCAGCCGATTGAGCGCAACATGGAGATCACACGCGGCATCCTTACCGTGTTGCGCGACTTCCGCCATCCGGTGGGGATTGTCACCAAGTCACATCTGGTCACGCGCGATAGCGACATCCTCGGCGATATGGCGGGCCGCAATCTGGCCAAGGCCGCGATCTCGATCACCACTCTTGACCGCAAGCTGGCGCGCAGTATGGAGCCCAGGGCCGCCACCCCAGAGCGCCGCCTTGCCGCGATCAAGGCGCTGGCGGAGGCGGGCATACCTGTGACCGTGATGGCGGCGCCCATGATCCCGGGCCTCAATGACCATGAGCTTGAGGGGATCCTGGAGGCGGCGCGCGCCGCGGGCGCCACTGGCGCTGGCTATATCGTCCTGCGCATGCCAATGGAGATCAAGGACCTGTTCCGCGAGTGGCTTGCGGCTGCCGTGCCAGACAGGGCGCAGCGGGTCATCTCCCTCATGCGTGACATGCGCGGCGGTCAGGATTATGACGCCGAATGGGGCCGGCGCATGCGCGGCACGGGCCCTTATGCACAATTGATTGCCAAGCGGTTCCGCGTCGCTTGTCAGCGGTTGCGACTCAATGAAGTCTCGCGCGAGCTTGATTGCAGCCAATTCCGCGTCCCGCCGCGTAAAGGGGATCAATTGGCGCTGTTGTAGATGGGGTTGGGCATGATCTGCGGGATTGACGAGGCGGGCCGCGGCCCATGGGCGGGCCCTGTCATCGCCGCCGCCGTTATCCTGGACCCCAAAAGCCCGATCCTGGGTCTTGCCGATTCCAAGACGCTCAGCCACGCCCAACGCCAGACACTCGCAGCGAACATCAATCGTCAGGCCCTGACCGTCGGTGTGGGAAGTGCCAGCGTTGCCGAGATCGACAGCCTGAATATCTTGCGCGCGACCTTCCTTGCCATGCAAAGGGCCGTCGCAGCCTTGGGTCAACAGCCCGGCCTGGCGCTGGTTGATGGCAATCAGGCTCCACCCCTCCCCTGCCCCGTGCGCACGATTATCGATGGCGACGCGCTGGAGCCTGCGATCGGTGCCGCCTCCATCATTGCCAAGGTTGCGCGCGATGCGCTGATGGATGATCTTGATCGTCAGTATCCGGACTATCATTGGGCGCGCAACAAGGGCTATGGCACAGCCGCCCACCGCGCCGCGCTGTTAAGGTTTGGGGTCACGCCCCATCACCGCACAAGCTTCAAGCCGGTCTCCCACATCTTGTGTCCGGCGAAGGGCCAGACTCAACCGATTCTGCGTTAACACTTTGATTCCAAAAGCATATTGACACGCGAATCAGCGTGACTCATTGTCGGCCTCGAAAGGGATCGTCCGCATACGGCGGGCATCACCAGAACCGGGGACCGGCCTTCATGGGACGAACAATCTTGCGCACGCAATCGCGTGTTCAACCGCGCGCGCAAGCCAGCGCACTGCCGCTCGACACCATCATCGCTGGCGATTGCGTGGAGGTGCTCAAAGGCCTGCCCGCGCAGTGCGTGGACATGATCTTTGCCGACCCGCCTTATAATCTGCAATTGCGCGGCGAGCTGCACCGGCCCGATCAGTCCCGGGTCGATGCCGTCACTGATGCGTGGGACCAGTTCGGCTCCTTTGCGGAGTATGACCGGTTCACCCGCGCCTGGCTTGGCGAATGCCAAAGGGTGCTCAAACCCACGGGCTCGCTCTGGGTGATTGGCAGCTATCACAATATTTTCCGGGTTGGCACGGCGCTACAGGATCTGGGATTTTGGCTTCTGAATGACATCATCTGGCGCAAGGCCAATCCGATGCCCAATTTCAAGGGCACCCGCTTCACCAATGCGCATGAAACGCTGATCTGGGCGGCAAAGAGCGAAAAGGCCCGCTACACCTTCCATTACCGATCGATGAAAACCTTGAACGACGAATTACAGATGCGTTCGGATTGGGTGATACCCATTTGCGGGGGCAAGGAACGGTTGAAGTTGAATGGCAGCAAGGCGCATCCGACGCAAAAGCCTGAAGCCCTGCTCTACCGCTGCATCATGGCCGCCAGTCAGCCGGGCGATGTGGTGCTCGATCCCTTTTTTGGCACAGGCACAACAGGCGCCGTCGCCAAGCGCCTGGGGCGCCACTTCATCGGCATTGAGCGTGAGGCGAGCTATATCGCGGCCGCTCATGCGCGCCTGGCGGGGACCGTGCCTGGCCAGAGCGACAATCTTGCGACCAACAAATCAAAGCGGGAGGAGCCACGCGTGCCATTTGGACTGGTGATCGAGAAGGGCTTGCTGGCGCCGGGCGACATTTTGTGCGATCCGCAGCGCCGTCATGCCGCCAAAGTGCGCGCGGATGGCAGCTTGGTCTGCCGGGACGCGACCGGCTCCATCCATCAGATCGCGGCGCGCGTCCAGGGCTTGCCGGCCTGCAATGGCTGGACCTATTGGCATTATTCCGTAGGCGGACAGCTTCAGCCGATCGATACCTTGCGCCAGCAAATCAGGGCGGCGATGCATTAAAGCGTGTCCAGGAAAAGTGGGCACCGGTTTTCCGCCAGGACACGCGTCAAAGCAAATACGCCAAGGGCCTGACAGTGCCCCTCAATCCCCATAAAACACGTAATCGACCGGGCGGCCAAAGATTGCGTCGTCCCAGACCACCATTTTGCCGCGCGCGGCGTCCGTCGGGATGATCACAAAGCGCGGCTTTTGCTTGAAGAGGCGGACATATTCGGCCTGGATCAGAGGCGTGCCGCGCCAGGGATTGCCCTCGGGCTGGGAGCCCGCCTTTTGCAAATCCTCCCAGCTCTCCAGATTGGCGCGTTGAGGCGGCTCGATGCGGTCAGCGATCTCCTTGATCGCCTTGGCCATCTCGCCATGGTTTTTGACCACGCCGCCAAAAGCCGACACCTCTGAGATCAGCAGCGGGAACCAGCCGCTCTCGACTGTGCGCACATAGATCGTCACGCGCGCCTGGTCGCAGGTGCTGCCGATGCTCTCGACCACGAACTCATCTGGCTTCGTCTCGTCAGAGAATTTCAGCGCCTTGGTCGCCATTGCATGGCAATCCCGGCCTTTGGCCTGTGCCGTTGTTGCACTCAACATCACGGCCAACACTATCGCGCCCAAACATAGCTTGCTCATATCACCCTCATCCCCTGTCGCGCGCCGCTGCGAAAAGCGGGCCCCAATTTCCCTGATTGAGAGCATGATCCAGCACTTTGCGGAAGAGGTTTGGCAAGGCGTGCGCGCCCGCCTCCTCCAGGGCCACCCAGCGGCACGGTGCTGGCGCTGGCCCCTCGATACGCGCCGTCCACACCTCCAGCTCCAATTCGAAATGGGTGAAGGCATGGCGCACCAGGCCTGGCAGCTTTTGCCACTGGGCCGGAAAGGGCGCGGCCGCGGCATCCTTTTCCCAGCCGGAATTGGGGACCTCGTCCATGCCGCCCAAGAGCCCCTTGGGCGGGCGCGTGCGCAGCAAAACCCGGCCTTCGGGCGACAGCGCCACATAGGCCAGGCCGCGCTTCAAAGGCCGCGCCCGCTTTGGCGCCTTGATTGGCAACTCGGTGTGCATGCCCTTCGCGCGCGCCACGCAATATCCCGTCCACGGGCACGCCTGGCATGCCGGACTGCGCGGGTTGCAAACCGTGGCGCCCAAATCCATCATGGCTTGGGCAAAGTCGCCCGGGCGGTCCTCGGGCGTCAGCTCCGCGACATGCGCCTTGATCTCCGGCTTGGCCTGAGGCAGTGGCGTCTCAATTGCAAAGAGCCGCGCGATCACGCGCTCGATATTGCCGTCGACCACGGCACTGCGCCGCCCAAAGGCGATCGCGGCGATTGCCGCCGCCGTATAGGGGCCTATGCCCGGCAAGGCGCGTAAAGCTTCCTCCGTATCAGGAAATGTTCCACCCGGCAGCGCCGACACGGCGAGAGCACAGGCGTGCAAATTGCGCGCACGTGCATAGTAACCTAAGCCCGCCCAGGCCGACAGCACTTGCTCCAGAGGCGCCTGGGCCAGCGCCCCGACGTCCGGCCACCGCGCCAGGAACGCCTGAAAATAGGGGATCACCGCGGCCACGGTCGTCTGCTGCAGCATGATTTCCGATAGCCAGACATGATAGGGGTCCGCGCGCGCGCCGCCTTTGCTCCGCCAGGGCAATGTGCGCCCATGTGCGTCATACCAGGCGAGCAGATCGCGCGTGGCATGCTCCTGTGGACGATCAAGGGGTGCGGTCTTGCGTTTGGCGGGCATAGGCCTTTACGCTTAGGCGATGAGTGAGAGCGATGCCAAGCCCGAACCGGCCCGGCGCCGTAACCGGCCCGGCCTGCATCCTTGCGGTGGGTCAGTCCACGCCTTGATGGCCCAGGCGTTCCGGGAGCGCGGGTTTAAGACCCCCCAAATCCCCTTACGGTGGCGCGCCTTTGCGGGCGATGCCCTGGCGCGGATCACCGCCCCGCAATCGCTCAGTGCTGAGGGTGTCTTGACCATTTCGGCTGATCCTACTGCCGCCTTGTTCATTCAGCACCAAGGCATGGCGATCGTGCAAAAGATCAATGCCGCACTGGGCGCCGACACGGTCAAACGCCTCAAGGTCGTAAATGGCAAATTTCCAACCCCTGCACCCTACTCGGCGCCCAAAACACGGCCGCTGACGCCCGCCCAGCAGGCCGCGCTGAACGACACTTTGGCGCCCGTTCAAGACAGTGAGCTCAAGGCCGCCCTCGCCCGCCTGGCCGCCCGCGCCCTGGCCGGGCGGTAGCTCTTTCGCTTCCCCGTTGTCCCCAGAAGCCGCCCAAGCTATTATCGGCGTTCAAACCTCCAACGCTGGAACAATTGACCATGCCGTCGCGGACCTATCTGATTGCGGGCCTTGCCGCCCTTGCCCTCCTTGTTGGTGCGGGTGTCTATTTCTATTCAGGCAATTCCGGGTCCACGATTGCTGCTGCTTCGGCTGGCGCGGGCTGTAAGCCCACCGGCACCTTCAAGCTCACCGACCGCGATGTGCTGATCGGCGACCCCAAGGCGCCTGTCACCTTCATCGAATATGTGTCGCTGACCTGCGGCCATTGCGCGGCGTTCCACACCACCGTTCTGCCCAAGATCAAGGAAGCCTATATCGACAAGGGCTTGGTCAATTATGTGGTGCGTGAATTTCCGCTCAACAATGAGGCCCTTGCGGCCTCGGTGCTTACGCGCTGCGTGCCGCGGGAGAATTTCAATGCTTTTGTTGGCCTGATCTTCGAGCAGCAGGGCAATTGGATGCGGTCGCAGGACCTGCGTGGCGCGCTGAAGGAGCTGTCCAATCGCGCAGGCCTTGGCTCTGATGCCTTTGAGGCCTGCCTCGCCAGTATCCCCAATGCGGATGCGGTCAGGAAAACAGCCAAAGAGGGCGAATCGATGTATTGCATCAAGGGTACGCCCACCGCCGTGCTCAATGGACGCGTCCTAGAGACCAAGGCGATCGCGAATTTCGAGGCCTTTGATGAAGAGTTGCGTTCTGAGTTCAAGAGACTTGGCAAGGCTTTGCCCGAGCCTGTCATGCCCGCCGCAGCACCCGCCCCGGCCGAGCCCGCGGCCCCCGTCGTTGGTGCGGAGCCTGGTGCGCCCGCGCAACCCGCAACGCCTGCGCCTTGAGGCTCAGAGCGGCCATGAGGTGCAGCCGTGACGTTTACGCGCCTGCGCCTGTCTGGCTTTAAGTCTTTTGTCGAGCCGACCGAGCTGCCGATCGAGCCCGGACTAACCGGCGTCGTCGGCCCCAATGGCTGCGGCAAGTCGAA
>DMER01000167.1:72623-72838 GCA_003451645.1 Alphaproteobacteria bacterium
CCCAATGGCTGCGGCAAGTCCAATCTGCTTGAGGCCTTGCGCTGGGTGATGGGGGAGAACTCCGCCAAATCCATGCGCGGTGACGGCATGGAGGACGTGATCTTTGCCGGGACCGGCGCCAGACCCATGCGCAACATGGCCGAAGTGGCGCTGACCATCGACAATCAGGACCGCCGCGCGCCCGCTGCCTATAACGATAGCGACACCTTGGAGGT
>DMER01000167.1:73021-89115 GCA_003451645.1 Alphaproteobacteria bacterium
GCCGCGCGCCCGCTGCCTATTACGATAGCGACACCTTGGAGGTCCTGCGCCGGATCGAGCGCGACATGGGCTCGCATTACCGCGTCAATGGCCGAGAGACCCGTGCCAAGGACGTGCAGCTCATGTTTGCGGATATGGCCTCCGGCGCGCATGCAAGCTCCATGGTTCGCCAGGGCCAGATCAGCCAGCTGATCAGCGCCAAGCCTGCCGCCCGCCGTGCCATCCTTGAGGAGGCCGCCGGCATTAGCGGCCTGCATGCCCGCCGCCATGAGGCCGAACTCAAACTTAATGCGGCCGAAGCCAATCTCGCCCGGCTGGGTGATGTTGTGCAGGAGATCGAGGGGCAGCTCCAAGGCCTCAAGCGCCAGGCGCGTCAGGCGAGCCGCTATCGCAATATCTCCGGCCAAATCCGCGAGACGGAAGCGCTGGCCCTGCATTTGCGCTGGGTGCAGGCGCGCGACTTGACCCAGCAGACCAATGCGGCTCTCGACGAGGCCCGAGCACAGGCAGCTGAGCTGACGCGCCAGGCGGCGGAAACCTCCACCGCCCTTCTGGAAGCGGAAGACAAGCTGAGCCCGCTCCGCCAAGCCGAGGTTGAACGCGCGGCGGCGCTACAGCGCCTTAATGCTGAGCGCCTGTCCATCGATGCGGAGGGCGCGCGTGCCCGCGAAATGGCGCAGAGCCTTGCCGCCCGCCTGACGCAAATTGCGCAAGACCTGGCCCGCGAACGCGCATTGGCCAGCGATGCAGCAGAGCAAATGGCACGCCTGAAGGCCGAGGACTTGAACCTTGTCGCGGCTGGCGAAGGGCAGGAGGCCAGGCTTGCCGCCCTGTCGGACGCCCAGAACGAGGCCCAAACCGGGCTTACCGCGCTCGAGACCGAGGCTGACCGCCTAACGGCAGAGGCTGCCGACCTCAAGGCCCGCAAGGCGCAGCTCGTGCGTGCGGATCAGGAGGCGCAAGGCCGCCTCGCCCGCCTGACGCGCGAGCGTGACCAGGCGGTCGCCGAACTTGCGCCTCTTGATGCTGAACTTGCGCGCCTGCCCGATGTGGTTGCCGCTGCTGAGGCTGTTGCCACCGCCGAGCAGCGTCAAGCGCAAGCGCAAATCATGCTCACCGCCCAGGAGGCCCATACTCAAGGCCTGGCGCAGGCAGAGCGCGCGGCCCGCCCGCCCCTTGATGCGGCGGAGCGCGAGGTGCAGCGCCTCAAGGCCGAGGCCAAGGCGCTCAGTGCCCTGCTTAGTGCCGGCCAATCGGGCTTGTGGCCGCCCGTAATCGACCTCATCCAGGTAACGCCCGGGGCGGAAGCAGCCTTGGGTGCGGCCTTTGGTGATGATCTCGACGTGCCCGCGGATGTGGGCGCGCCGGTGCATTGGCGCCACCTCGAGACGCACGATCAACAGTCCCTGCCGCCCGGCGTCACGCCTTTGTCGGCCTTGGTCAGCGCCCCTCCCGCTTTGGCGCGCAGCCTCGCCCAAATCGGCGTGGTGGAGCCGCAGGATGGCGCGCGCCTCCAAGCGCTCCTGCTGCCGGGGCAGCGTTTGGTCAGCAGGGCGGGTGATCTGTGGCGCTGGGATGGCTATGTCGCAGCCGCCGAGGCGCCCACGCCTGCCGCCATCCGCTTGCAGCAGCGCAATCATCTGGCAACGCTTGAGGCACAAACCGCCGCGGCCGAGGAGCACGCGCATGGCGTGCGTCAGGCTTTCCATGCGGCCCGTCTGACCCATGAACAGGGCCAAGGCGCCGAAGCGCTCGCCCGCAAGGCGGCGCGTGAGGCTGACACCACCCTCGCCGCCGCCCGCCAGGCCTTGGGCCAAGCGGAGCGCGCGCGCGGTCAGGCCGATATGCGCCGCCAATCGGCTTTTGACAGGGCGCAAAACCTGGAGGGGCAATGCCTTGATGCTAGCCGCGCGGCCGAAGCGGCACGCATAGCCTTGGCAGACCTGCCCGACCTTGCCCCCCTCGATGAGCAGCTTCATGCGCAACGCTTGCACATTGCCGAAGCGCGCACGCAAGTCAGCGACGCCCGCGCCAGCCTTGAGACCTTCCGGCGTGAGGCCGAGACGCGCACACGCCGGCGCACTGCAATCCAGTCCGAACTTAGCACCTGGGATGCCCGGGGTCAGAATGCGCAAGCGCAGATCGCGACCCTGGAGGCACGCCAAAGCGAGACCGAGACCGAACGCGCCCAAGTTCTCGCCATCCCCGGCATGGTGGCCGAGCGCCGCCAGGTTCTGCTCTCCCTCATCACCGAGGCCGATGCCGCCCGCAAGGAGGCGGCCGACGCGCTCGCCCTTGCCGAAACGGACGCCAAGGCCGCCGCCAGCCAATCCCGCCGGCTCGACCAATCCTTGAGCGAGGCGCGTGAGACCCGCGCGCGGGCCGAGGTGCAGCTTGAGAATGCGCGCGAGCGCCTGGCGGACATCATCGCCACCGCGCGCGAGGTCATGGATTGCGAGCCCGAAGCCTTACTCGCGCGCGCCGATTGGCGGGCGGGCGATCCCCTGCCCCCTCTGGCGCAGACCGAGGCCAAGGTTGAGAAGCTCAAGCGCGAACGCGAGCAGCTGGGCGGCGTTAATCTGCGTGCGGATGAAGAGGCGCAGGAGTGCGAGACCCGCCTGACCACCCTGCTCAATGAGCGCACCGATCTGGAGTCCGCAATCGCGAAACTCCGTGGCGCCATTTCCGCTCTCAACCGCGAGGGGCGCGAGCGTCTGACCGGCGCCTTTGACACAGTGAACGAGAACTTCCAAAAGCTGTTCAAGACGCTGTTCCAGGGCGGCGAGGCGCATTTGCTGCTCGCCGATCATGAGGATCCGCTGCAGGCGGGCCTCGACATCATCGCGCGGCCGCCGGGCAAGAAGCCCGCCTCGCTCTCGCTGCTGTCGGGCGGTGAGCAGGCGCTGACCGCACTGGCGCTCATCTTTGCGGTGTTCCTTGTCAACCCCGCGCCGATCTGCGTGCTGGACGAGGTCGACGCGCCGCTCGATGACGCCAATGTGGAGCGGTTCTGCAATCTGCTGGACGAGATGACGCGCACGACGACGACGCGCTTCCTGATCATCACGCACCATGCGCTGACCATGTCGCGGATGAACCGGCTGATTGGCGTCACCATGCAGGAGCGCGGCGTCTCTAGCCTCGTCTCGGTCGACCTCGCCGCCTATGGCGTGCAACCGGCCGCCCAGGCGGCGGAATGAGACTCACCCCGCCTCCCGCGCGATATCGTTGAGCGCCGCCTTGAAGTGGCTGCGGTCGCCCAAGCCCCGCGACAGGATCAGCGCGCCTTCGATCCGCCCGATGATCGCGGCGGCGGCGGGGCGCGCCTTGGCCTTGGGCGTCCCCATCTCAACCAAACAGGCGCCGAGCGCGTCGAGCCACTCGTTGAGGAGCGCGCGCAAACCATCCGTCACCGGATTGCTGCCCGCTCCCACCAGCATGCTGGCCACGAGGCAGGGCTCACTGCCGCCCGCAAAGGCCTCGTCCATTGCGCTCAGCATCGCCTTGAGGCGCGCCTGCGGGGTTCCGGCCCCACGCAACGGGCCCGTCACATGGCCTGCAAACCAGCCGCGTGCGCGTGCCACCACGGCCTCCGCCATCTCTTCCTTGCCACCGGGGAAGTGGTGATAGAGCGAGGAGCGGCTCAGGCCGGTCGCCGCTGAGATGGCGCCGATCGACACGCCCTCAAAACCATGCACCCGGAACAGCTGATAGAGCTGCGCCGTCAGGGCCTCCTTGAGCGATGCACTGCCGCCCGTGCTCATGCGCCCTCCGTTAACCGCGCCCGGAGACCGGCATTCTCCGCCGTCAGGCTCCTCACTTGCTCCTGCAAATGCGCCAAGGCACCGGCCACATCGGCAGCATCCAGTTTCTGCGGAATATGCTGCGGGCAATTGATGTCCCAGGCGGTCACCTCAAACAGGATCGCCTGCTCCGGCACCGCGTCATAGCCCTCCGGCATCAATGTTTTCAGCAAGGCAGGGTCATCCGTCACCACCCTCGCGCGGCCCCAGATCTTGATCCGCCGCTGATTGGCATAGTCCATCAGGAACAGAAACGCTTTGGGATTTTCGCTCAAATTGCCCAGGCTCACATATTGCCGGTTCCCGGCATAATCGGCAAACCCCAAGGTCGTCTCATTCAGCACACGGATAAATCCTTTAGGGCCGCCGCGATGCTGCGCGTAAGGTTGACCCGCCGCATTCGCGGTCGCCAGATAGGCCGTATCCACATCGCCCAAAAACGCCCGCAAGCCCTCATTGATCCCAGTACGGAACCCTCCGCGCGCTTCCATCCGCTCGTAATTGCCGCGCGAGCCGCGCTGTGTTTGGATCGCCTTGACGGCGCCCGTAAAGGCAATATCGCTGCTCGGTGTGCTCATGACCTGGTCCTCCTTGATCAACTGGCCGCCCGGCCGGTACAGCCAGGCAGCCTCTCTCTATCCTTTACGCAACCCGTGTCGCAGGCGTCGTGGCCGGGAAGTCGACCGGCGTCTTGAACACCTCGTTCACATAATTGGTTAGCACATTGGCCGCCACGACGAGCACGATCTCCACGATCTGCGCGTCCGTGAAGCCCGCGGCCGAAACCGCCTTGATGTCGGCCTCGCTCACTTGCGCACGGTTGACCGTGACCTTACGGGCAAAGGCGACTGCCGCATCGGCCTTGGCATCCGCCGCATGGCCTGCGCGCGCCGCCGTGATATCGGTCTCGCTCAGCTTCAGCGACTTGCCGATCGCGGTGTGGGCGGCGTTGCAATAGTCACAGCCATTCACATTGGCGACGGCCAGTGCGATGCGCTCGCGCAAATGCGGCTCGAGCGAGGTTTTCGCCAATGCTCCGCTCAAGGACAATGCGCCCTCAAGACCAGCGGGGGTTAGCGACAGCAATTTGTACAGGTTCGGCGCCATGCCCAATTTGGCTTGCAGGCCTTTGAGCGTTTCTTGTGCGGCGGCGGGGGCTGCGTCGATCGTCTGGGGAAAAGAAATCCGGCTCATGATGGTTGTCCTTCTTGGTTGGTCGCAAGGGGTTGACGTTCAGTTGCGATGGTTTGGATATAACTGTACCGAATGTTCGGTTCCATACACACTTGCGTGAGGAGGCGATACCCGCCGCTTGCCTAAAGCAACGCCCGGTATGGTTCAGGCTGGCTTTGCGCTCGCGCTATCTCGCGAGAGAAGAACCCAGAAAATCACGAAATGCGACACGGTCAGCATCGGCAGATAAAGGGTTAGCAGCACCCATCCCAACGGACCCACAGAGGACGGATCCGCTGAGAGCTTGCCCATCATCGAGAGACCCGCATTCGCGAAATCAGCCATGCCAACAATGTTGAAGATCCAAACCAAGAGGACAGCGCCGGGCATGCGCACGTCCAGCGCGATTAGGGCGATCAACGCCAAAACGCCTGAGATCGCGTCGCCCAAACCGATCTGAGCCAGATACTCCGGCGAGAAGCCCAAGCTCTGCACGGGGAAGAGAACCGGGAAGAACGTAATCAGGCCCAAATAACGGAACAGATGCGGCGCGATCAGAACTTTGAGGTGAAGATCGCGGTCGTGCGCGACTGCGGGCCTCACGAAAACAAAATAAATCGTGGTCCAGCTGATGATGGCCAGCGCTGCGCTAACGACGTGCAGATTCGAAACAATCAATGGATCAAGGGTCATGATGGAAACTCCTGAATTGGGACCAAGGGAACGGGCGGGACTGTGAAGCCCCGCCCGGGTTGGTTAGGCATGTGCCTTGCCGGATGCGCCGGAGAAACTCCGCCGGACGAGTTGCACGATGATCGTGATCTCGGTCAGCAGGATCGCGGGCACATAGCCTGCGAGGATCAACCAGCCCAGCGCGCCGACTTGCGCATCGTCCTTGATCGCCATGATGAAGTTCGGCCCGGCGTTCAGCGTGTCGGCCGTACCCACAATGATGAAGGCCCATGCCCACAAGAGCTGGCTCGCCCAATTGCTCCGTACCGCGACGATCGCGATGATCGCCAGGATGTTTGCCGCCAAATCGCCATAGGCGACTTGCTGCAGATAGAAGTGCGGCAAACCGAGAGCCGACGCGTCGACATGGGTGGGGTTCAGTGCGACAAGGCCGATCCACCTGAACAAATGCACACCTGCCAAGACGGTGAAGACGCGGCGGAATCCGCCCTCCACCATCCAGGGCCACAGGATCCAGAGCAGCAAGCCCCAGGTCGAGAGAGACACAGCCGTCGAAATCCACAACAGTGGCGCGCCCGCGATCAAGTCTAGAATATTCGGCATGATACGAACTCCATGATGATGTATGGCCGGATTACAGCGTCGTCATGCCGCCATCGACCGGCAGGCTTGCGCCCGTGATATAGGCCGCACCATCAGAGGCGAGGAACTTAACCGCCGCCGCGATTTCGGACGCCTGGCCCACACGGCCCATCGGTACCTGGCCTGCGATCTCCTTGGAGAAGCCTTCGATCTGCTCATGGCTCAAGCCCATGCGGCCAAAGATCGGCGTTTGGACCGGCCCTGGCGAGACGGCGTTGACGCGGATCCCGCGGTCCTTCAAATCGGCCGACAAGGTGCGGGCAAAGGAGCGCAAGGCGGCCTTCGTCGCGCCATAAACGCTGGCGCCCGCCATCCCCAGTTCCTGTGCGCCCGATGTCGTGAAGACGATGGACGATCCCTGGCCCATCAACGGCAGCGCCTTTTGCACGGTGTAATACGCGCCCTTCACATTGATATCGAACAATTTGTCAAAATGCGCCTCATCCGCCAGGTCGACCGGGCGGAATTCCGCGACGCCCGCATTGACGAACAGCGTGTCGATCCGGCCATGCGTTTTCTTGACATGCGCGATGAGGGCATCGAGGTCCGCCGCCTTCGTCACATCGCCTTGGATGGCGGAGGCGTTGGCGCCCAACGTCTCGGCGGCGTTGCGAAGGCTCTCGCGATCGCGGCCGAAAATGACAACTTTGGCGCCGTCCTTGGCGAAGGCTTGCGCTGTCGCGAGGCCAATGCCCGAATTTCCGCCGGTGATAACGACGACTTTGTTGGTGAAGCTGGTCATGGATGTGTCTCCCGATGTTCGCGGGCTGCCGGAATGGCCGCCCGTCTCGAGAAACAACATGCGCGCATCGAGGGCATTATTGAAATGGATAGATGTTACATCTATTATTCACGTTATGAATTTACGCCGGGTTGACCTAAACCTGCTGGTGATCTTCGACGCGCTGATGCGCGAGCGCAATGTCACGCGCGCGGCGGACAAGGTGGGCCTCTCCCAGCCCGCCTTTTCCAATGCGTTGTCGCGCCTGCGCGCCTTCTTCGCGGACGATTTGTTCGTGCGCGGGCCCGACGGTATGCGCCCCACGGCGCGGGCGCTGGAGCTGGCGGATCAGGTGCATGAGGCCTTGGCCGCCATTGATGCCGCACTCGATCCGGTGCGCTTTGATCCGCAGACGGCGCATCGCACCTTCAATGTCGAGACCAACGACTATGTCGTGTCGGCGTTCTTCCCCGCGTTGATGCAGCTGCTCCGCAAGGAGGCGCCCGGCATCGACATCCGGGTGACGCCGCAGACGGGCCGCAGTTTTGAGCGGCTGGACGCACAAGAGATCGATCTGGCGATTTCGGCCTTTGGCGATCCGCCGGACCGCTTTGGTGTGGAAGAGCTCAGCCGCGACGGTTATGGCGTGGTGATGCGGCGCAATCATCCGCTGGCGGATGAAACTCTGACGTTGGCCCGCTATGCGGCGGCGATCCACGTCCTGGTCACGCCACGCGGCGACCCGCGCGGTTTCGTCGACGAACGGCTGGCGGAGAAAGGGTTGACCCGCCGTATCGGCCTGACGGTCAATCAATTTGCCTCCGCCCTGCCCATTGTGGCCGGAAGCGATCTGATTGCCACCGTGCCGTCGCGGATCGCGCAGATCGGTGCGAAAAGGTTCGGGCTGGTGTTGAAGGAGGCGCCCATTCTGCCGCCGCGCGGTTTCCAAGAGGTGCAAATGATCTGGCACAAGCGCCTGGGGACACATCCGGCCAATGCCTGGCTCAGAGCGGCTCTTTTGCGCGCGGCCTCGCGGCAGTGAGAAGGACCGCCAGGCCATATTCGGTCCCTTTCGTCACCCATCTATCCGGTTTGGACACGCCGCGCATCTCCCCCCAAACGCGCCAGCCATTAGGGTGAGGGGGGCACGTCCCGCCGCCAAAGACCATTACTCCTTCACGCAAAGTAGGGCTGCGTTGAGCGTCAGCGATACCCGCTACGCTAACCCCATCCGAAACCAAAAACCCCACACCGCCTATTGATTGCACATTTGCGGTCCGGCACTCTGCGGTTCTCATTGGGGACCGCACAGATGATTTCGGCAACATTTGGAACGATTATCAGCCTGGCTGGCGGCGCGAATACCGTCATCGATCTTTACAAGAATGTCTCCGGCCTTTGGAAAGGGCAGAGTGTCGACCGCATGCGCGCTTGCCAAAGTGGACTAAAGGATTGCGGATTGGGAGTCTGCTGAGTGAGGAGCGTTCTGTTTCATAAAATGCCAATTGTGTGAGAGCCTCAAGATGATCGAAACGCTTCTCTCCTTCGCAGGCGGAGTGAATTCGGGCTTTGAACTCTATCGAAATATCACGGGCTTGTTTCGCGGAGACAGGACGAACCTCATTCTTCAAAGGTTGGATGCGCTCCACACCAAATATGAAAAACTCGAGAGTGGTTTGTGGTACGCACCTAGTATCCTCAGCGTCGTGGATACGACGCGCACGGAGCAAACCGTCCTTCGTGATCCGCGCACGGCGCGCGAGTTGTTGCAGCCGATCCAAAGAGCGTTGAAGACTGACGTCGTGGCTTCTGGCTTAATCAATACGCCGACCAGATTGCTGACGAAAATGAAGTGCAATCCGTTCGACTTGTTTACGAACAGCCTGCCCGCCGAACACTTCGTCCGACCGTCCGACCCGAACATGGTGCCAGTCATGTTTGAATACAACGGGGTGCAATTCATCGGCTGGCAGACGCGCGGTGCCTTGCCGATGTTGTTTGACTGCGAAATGCACGACCTGCCGGGGTTGGGTCGAGCCGCGCCGCAACCCATCAAGGTGGCTTCTGCATCGCAAGACGCCGATCCCGAGCCAGGCACGGAATTCTGCGATGGGCCGGGCTTGCCGCTGATGGTGGTGATCCCCGCCGGGACGTTCCTGATGGGCAGCCCCGAGACGGAAAGGAAGCGAGCTCAGGATGAGGGGCCACAGCGCAAGGTGACAATCGCGAGGCCCTTTGCCGTAGGTAAATATGCTGTCACCTTCGATGAATGGGATGCCAGCGCCAAGGAAGGCGGTTGTCCCTCCAATCCCAATCCAAGCGACGAGGGCTGGGAGCGCGGCACGCGGCCGGTGATCAATGTGAGATGGGATGATGCGCAGGAGTATGTGACCTGGCTGTCCAAAAAGACGGGCAAGACCTATCGCCTGTTGAGCGAGGCGGAATGGGAATATGCCTGCCGCGCGGGCACAACGACGCCATTCAGTTTTGGCGAGACGATTTCGACCGCTCAGGCCAATTACCGTGGGACCGCAACTTATGGTATGGGCGTGGAAGGCGAGGACCGACAGAAGACCATGCCGGTGGGCAGCTTCCCCGCCAATGCCTTCGGCCTGCACGAGATGCATGGCAATGTTTGGGAGTGGGTGCAGGATTGTTATGGCCTCTACACGGAAGCCCCATCCGATGGATCGGCGGCTGAAAAAGCGAACGGCTCCAATCGCGTCTTGCGTGGCGGCTGCTGGGGCAACGGTCCGAAGGCGCTGCGTTCGGCCAACCGCTTCGGGAACAGCTTCGGTGGAAGGTACAGCAAATTCGGATTCCGTGTGGCCAGGACACTCTAGCCCTTTGCGTTTTTGCCCTTACGGCCCCGCCAAGGCGGGGCGCCTGCGTCCTGTCTCATTTGGGGGCTGGGGGCGAAGCCCCCAGCCGAATCGGGGGAGGTTCAAGCCCGCCATGCAACCGTTTTAACCCAATAGAGCGATGCTCCCGCACGGCTTTGGCTGTAAGCCGGATTGCGGCTTACAGCCTTACATGCCAATTATTACCCAACGAGTAGGGCTGCGTTGAGCACTGGCGCAATACCCGCCGGATAGGACCCAACGTCAATGGGAATTGGCAATTTGCAGTCCAGTACCCTTTGCGGTTTGACGCTTTGGCGTGAATTCTCCTGCCCCAACTTTTCCGACACCCTGACCAACCATGCTAAAGTCTCGCGTTGGGCTCGCGAGGCCCCGCACTCACCGCCCGGCGCCGGTAGCAAAAAGTGGAGGCCAGTTTCATAAAACAGCGCTCCACTTATTGGTTTGTTTCGTTCTGTTACGTTTGGTTACGTTCCTGTTTCGTAAAAGCGGCCAAAATCCGCCATTCCCCGGAAAAACTCGTGCAGCCCTTCCGCCCTCTCAATAGGAGACCGCGGTCGCCCGCTGAAAGCTCCAGGCCATGGTCCGGCCATGGGGGAACACGGCCGCTTGGACGTCCGCCGAGGCGATGAGTGCCCGCAAGCGCCGCCGCCGGTCCAACTGGGCGGGCAGCACGGTCCGGGGCTCCTCATAGAGCTGCAAGGCCGCAACCGCGGCGCCCCGCAGTTCCGGTTTGCTAAGCCAGGCAAGGACCAGCGCACGGGCCCCTGCATCGTCCCGGGCGCATAGGGCCGCCTCCAGGGCCGCCGGTGCGGCGTTGAGGCCTAAGGCCGCCAGCTCGTCGCGCGCCTCGGCGGCCAGCTCCTTCTGCCCAAGCACCGCCTGCGCACAGGCCGTCACCGCAAGGGCAACAGCTTGTGCCGGCGCGCTCAATCCCTCCATGTCCAGCGTCTCCAAGACGGCCAGCGCGGCCTTCGCCTGCCCCGCCCCTTCGAGGACGCGGGCGGAGGCGAGCTTGACCGCGATCGGCTCTTCCGGGAATTGCTTGAGGATCACATCGAACACGGCCGCCGCATCCTTGACCCGGCCCAAATCGGCAAAGGCATAAGCCCGCTCGATCAGGATCGCCTTGGCATAGCGTGCGCCGCCCTGCCGCCGCCGCACAGGGCCCACGGCATCGGCCGCCACTTGTGCTGCCTTCAGCGGATCACCAGCCGCCCGCAGGCCCCGCACTGCTTCAAGCGCCTCCCCGCCATGGCTGATGCCGCGGGCGACCAGCGCGTCGGCGCGCGCGCGCACCCGCTCCTGCATGAGCTGCGGCGTCAGCGCGGCGATCTCTGGCAACGCCCAAAGAGGCTCAAAGCGGCGGTCCGCGAGCAGTGCCACAAAGGCCGCAGGTGTCTCCAGAAACTTGGCTTCCTGCACTGCTTGCGGCAGCTGGCCTGCCCCGGTCAGGACAGCGATATGCCGGAGCCGCAGCGTGTCGTCCGTCTTGCCGCCATAAAGGCCCTGATAGCCCTCGCTGGTCAGTTTGGCGAGCACCTTGGCATAAAGCGGCTTGTCGCCCGCCCGCTCCAGCCCATTGAGGATCGTCTCCACGACCGGAAGGGCGACGGCATTCAGATCGCTGATGCGCGCCTTGGGTACATCAAGCATGACCTGCGCGCCTGCCGCCCAGCGCTGCCGCAAAGCGAGGATCGAGATCAGCGATTTGAAATTATAGCCGCTCGCCGCACCTGCATAGCGCTGCCGGGCGAGTGCCTCTGCCTCACTCCCACGCCCGGCGCTGACCAGCGCCCGCGCACGCAAATGATGCGCCCAATCGGAAAGGTCCGGTGTCAGATATTCAGACTTCAGCACTGCATCCAGATCGCCCAGCGCGCCTTGCCCGCGGGCTTGATCAATCGTGGCCGCCGCCCGTTCCAGCCTGGCTTGCACCAGGGCGCGGGAGGTCAGCGGCGGATCGGGCGCCACCTCTTGCTGCGCGCCAGCCAGGCCCGCGCACAAAAGCCACACCGCCGCAACGATCCGTCCCCAAACCATGTTCATCCAATTCCACCGTCCCCATCCCCAGGAAACACGTGGTAGGTTGCAGAATCAACAAGGGCGCAAGCAGAGCCCATGATTTGGTCATCTCTGTGGTCGTCCAGCCGCATTTTTGGAGGATGCAATGGATCTATCCCGGAAGATTGCTGCTGAGTTCCTCGGTACATTCTGGCTCGTGCTCGGCGGCTGCGGAAGCGCCGTGCTCGCCGCCAACATCGCAGGAGCTCCCGTCGTAAGCCTCGGATATCTGGGTGTCAGCCTCGCCTTCGGCTTGACAGTCGTCACAGGCGCCTACGCGCTCGGGCACATCTCTGGCGGCCACTTTAACCCAGCCGTGACGCTAGGCCTTTGGACCGCGGGCAAGTTCCCGACGGGCGAGATCGTACCCTATTGGCTGGCGCAAGTTCTGGGCGCGATTGCCGGCGCATCGGTTCTGTTCCTGATCGCCTCAGGGCTTCCGGGCTTCACAGCGGGCGGCTTTGCGGCCAATGGCTATGGCGGACATTCGCCGCATGGCTATGGCTTGACCGCGAGCGCCGTGACGGAGGTCGTGATGACCTTTATGTTCCTGATCATTATCCTCGGCGCGACGTCCAAGGCAGCGGCGCCGGGCTTTGGTGGTTTGGCGATCGGCCTGGCTTTGGTCTTGATCCATTTGATCTCGATCCCGGTGACCAACACCTCCGTCAATCCTGCGCGCTCAACGGGTCCGGCGCTCTATGCCGACAGCTGGGCTTTGGATCAGCTCTGGCTGTTCTGGGTGGCTCCGCTCGCGGGCGCCGCGCTGGCGGGCCTGCTCTGGCGCTGGCTTAGCGACGGCAAATAGGCCGCCCGTGACGATCGACGATGTCGTTTGGATTTACACGACATTCCCCTCCGCCGATCACGCGGAGGAGGCGGCGGGCCAACTCGTCTCCCGCCGCCTCGCGGCTTGCGTGAACCTCATCCCCGGCATCATGGCGATCTATGAATGGCAAGGCGCGGTGCAGAAGCAGACCGAGTTTGCCTGCCTCATCAAGACAAGCCGCATGAAATCCGAATTGGCGGCTGAAGCGCTCAAGGCGATGCACCCATACGAGACACCAGCCATTGTGGTCTTCCACGCCGACAATGCCGACCGCCGCTTTGCGGAATGGGTGAGTCGGCAAACCGGTCAAGCCAGCTAAATGCGAGCGGCGCCGTCAGGCATCCGCGAGGGCCAGGAGAAAGGTGAACAACAGGGCCATCAGCAATACGAACCCATAAACCAGCATCAGCACGATGAACTTCAGAGACGTCCACCACACGCTGCGGCCATAAACCCTCAGCATTCCCATCAACACATAAACGCCCAGGATCGGCAGCACCGTCCAGGCAATCGCATTGCCGCCAAAGAACCCAACCAGCCCCACCACAGCCGCCAACGCCACAAAGGTCACCGTGTGGACATGCAGCGAGAAGATCAGATGCTCGATATAAAAGGCCCGCGGCCGCCAATGGAGCAGCGCCAGAAACAGGGCAAAGACCGGCACCAGCAACAACGTCATCCGTGGCAGCCAGACATTGAGCGCGGTATTGAACGCCAAAGGGTCGGCCAATATATGCTCAAGACCGGCCGTTAGGTCGCGGGCCTTGGCGAGAAACCAGCCTTCAATCGTGCCACTCTCCGGCGGGTCGTCCCTTTGCGCCTCGTCGATTTTTTTGCGCGCCTCGTCAAGGTTCTCCTGAACCTTGCCGGTGACCGCATTGGGAAAGCCGCCCGGCGGTGGCGCAACAAGCAGGTCAAACCGCAACTCCATCGTCTCGCCTGACATGTTGATGGAGCCAACCTTCGCGCCCGCGCGCTCTGCTGCGGCGGAGACCGCGTCCGGCAAGACTGTGCGTGCCGGAACCATCTCTACCCGGACCATCGCGACGCCGGTCATCTCCAGCGCGACAAAGAAGACCAGAGTGGCAATGATAAAAGTCCGGAAGGGCGGCAACACTGACGCCCGCTGCCCAGCATTATAGATGCGGGTGAACTCGCCGGGATCGGTGAACAAGAGCCATAACGTGCGCAAGGTCCGGCTATCATAGGAAAAGACCGAATCCAGGAACTCGCCAACGATCCACCAAAAGGGTTTGTGCAGGTCGACTGCCTTTTGGCCACAGACATGGCAGAAGGGACCGCTCAGCGCAGTCCCGCAATTGGCACAGTTGGCTTTATCCCGCTCCATCCGGTTTCCGGGGGAACAACCCCTGCCCCACAAAACTAATCACCAGATCGCCATGTTGATTATGCCCCGTATTCAGTGACCGGATCAACCCAAGATCGGTGCGGGATTTGAGCAGCACTTTGTCTTTTGTCTCGGTCGCATAGCTCACTGTGTCCCCCGGGCGAACGGGCTGAAGCCAGCGCAAATCCAGAAAGCCGGGCGAAACCCCGCCGCCGCGCTGCTGCCGCTCATCTAGCCCGGCCGCGGCGAACTGAGCCTGGCGGTAGCGCACCATCAACTTCATCCAGATGGCGGCCGTATGCCAGCCGCTGGCAATCAGGCCGCCATAGGGCGATGCCGCCGCTGCCTCTTCATCGACGTGGAAGGTTTGCGGATCATAGGCCCTGGCAAAGGTAATGATATCCTCCCGGGTAAAGGTCCATTGACCGAGTTCCGTACGCACGCCGAGCTCAATATCCTCCAACCACAACGACCGGACGTTCATGGGCGCACCTCGCGCCGGGCCAGGATCGTCGTGGCATCCAATGTCATCACCACCTCGCCTTGCTGATTGATGAGTTCCCACAGCATGGCCACATAACCCCGATCAGCCTTTGACTGGGATGGGCGGGCGGAGTTGACGGTCCGGCGCATGGTCAGCCGGTCGCCAGGTCTCACGGGCTTGCGCCAACGCACCTCAGCTATGCCGGGCGAGCCCAATGCCGCACTGTCCAGCAAAAACCAGTCGCAAGCCATGCGCATGGCGATCGCGCAGGAATGCCAGCCGCTGGCGCTCAAGCCCTTCAAAACGGAGGCCTCTGCTGCAGCATCATCCAAATGATGGGGCTGTGGGTCATATTCGGATGCAAAGGCAATCACCTCCTCCCGGGTGATCAGCCGGTCGCCCCAGCTTTCTGGCGGTCCGGGCACGAAATCCTCGAAATAGTATTTGGGTTGGCGTTTTGTCATGGAGGCCTGATAAGTTAAAAGTGATGGTGATCCACCAAGGGTGAACGCAAATGGAACTGGTTTCAATTGGCCTTGGCGTCCTGGTGCTGTTGGTCCTCGGCGGCCTGAGCGCCTATCTTGGGAAGCTCTTGCGCAGTTCGATCATCGCAGGCTTACTCTTCGCCGGAACGATTGCGCTCGCCTTCATGACCTACCGCTATATGGGCCCGTGGGTTGCGCTAACCTTGGCGCTGAAATCTCCGGGCAACCCGCTCTACGCCATCGCACAGCGTAGCCCCGATGTTAGCGACATGCTGCAGCTTGAGCTCTACAACGCTTATCTGCGCGGCGGCCAGGCGGAGATGGAGCGCAAGGCGCGCGAACTCGGCCGCGAGTATATCCGTGAGCAGAACATCTTCCTGGGCGTCGCCAACGCAGATGACGCGACGGTCAATGAGACATTCTCTTTCTTCCGGATGGTGCTTGCGCGCGGCGAAACAGCGGCACCAGAAAAATGCGGGGAGTTCTTAGGCGGCGGCACTTCAGTGGCGTTTGAGGATTTGGGCCTAACGCCTGATGAACGCACACAAGCCAACGCCACCATGACGAAAATCCTGTCACTGCCCAAGGCTGATGAGCGCACAGAACCGCCACCCTGGGCCCGCGATGGCGGCCCCGCTTTGCAGGCGATCTTAAGGCGCCTGATGGGTGGCAGCGATTTCGATCCGGAGCTGATCGATCGGAACCCAAGCACACTCGACCGCGATCAGAAGATCATGAAATGCAAGACCGTCAACCGCCTCTTTGAAGCACTTGACGGTGCGCCAGAGCCCGCAAGGTTGAGGCTGATCCGGGGTCTCTTCGCCCGGATGGGCCAAAGCTAATTCGCAAAGCGGAAGTGCATCACATCACCGTCGGCGACAGTATAGTCCTTGCCTTCGAGGCGCATCTTGCCGGCGTCTTTGGCACCCACTTCGCCATTAAGCGTGACATAGTCGTTATACGCGATGGTCTCGGCACGGATGAAGCCTTT
>DMER01000143.1:0-1547 GCA_003451645.1 Alphaproteobacteria bacterium
AGTATCCTTGCGGATACAGGCTGGGTCCCCTCCGCCCAAAACGCTTACGCGTTCAGGGGGAGATGAAGGATATGTCCAAACCGGATAGATGGGTGACAGGTCTTTCCTGACGGTGTGCCCGGTCAGCAGCCGAGACGGATTCTGAATGTCCCTCAAGCACGAACCACTTTGGCACTGGCGGCGGCTTTCAGCCGTCTTCCGGGCTCATCATGCTTTCGCTCTCGTTATTTCGGATTCTGTCCACGCCTCGACCCTGCTGTATCACAGTCTCGCCATCACAATGACACCTGCGCGCCACTCAGAGCCGCGGGCGTTCAGATAGAATCGCCTGGACGCTAGTTTTTATCGTTATCGCAACGGGTTATCGGGAAACCGCAAGCGCACTTTCCCGCCCGTTACTCTAGATGCAGGCCCGCAACAGCCCGGTGCCCCTTGCGCATATCAAGCCCACAAATTCATACTCCCCATAAACCCATAATCATCCGCCTCAGGAACCGCGCCCTATGTCCGACATGCTCATCCCCGTGACACCCGAATGGTCGACCCGCGCATTTGTCAACCGCGCGCGGTATCGCGAGATGTATGCGCAGTCGGTCTCGGACCCGGACGGGTTTTGGCGGACGCAGGCGGGCCGCATCGATTGGATCAAGCCGTTCACGCGCGTCAGCGACGTCTCCTATCACGAAGCCGACTTCCGCATCCGCTGGTTTGAGGATGGCGTGTTGAACGTCGCGGCCAATTGCATCGACCGCCATCTCGCCACGCGCGGCCAGCAGACCGCAATTATCTGGGAGGGCGATGACCCGGCGCAGTCGCGCCACATCACCTATGCGGAGCTCCACCGCGAGGTGTGCATCTTTGCTAATGTGCTGAAAGCCAATGGCGTGAAAAAGGGTGACCGCGTCACCATCTATCTGCCTATGATCCCGGAGGCCGCGTATGCCATGCTCGCCTGTGCGCGCATCGGGGCCGTTCATTCCGTCGTGTTCGGAGGATTTTCACCCGAGAGCCTGGCGGGCCGCATTCAGGATTGCCAATCCGAGGTCGTCATCACGGCCGATGAGGGCCTGCGCGGCGGCAAGACCGTGCCTTTGAAGGTCAACACCGATCTGGCGCTCACCGCCTGCCCTGGTGTCAAGCGCGTCATCGTCGTCAAGCGCACGGGCGCCAAGGAGCTGATGCACAAGGACAAGGACGTCTGGTACCATGAGGAGGCGGCCAAGGTCTCCGCCGATTGCTTAGCCGAACCGATGGGGGCGGAGGACCCGCTCTTTATTCTGTACACGTCTGGATCGACCGGCAAGCCCAAGGGCGTGCTCCACACCACTGGCGGCTATATCACCTATGCCGCGTTGACCCATGAGATGGTCTTCGATTACCGGCACGGCGACATCTATTGGTGCACGGCCGATGTGGGCTGGGTCACTGGACATAGTTACATCGTGTACGGACCATTGGCCAATGGCGCCACGACTCTAATGTTTGAGGGCGTGCCCAATTACCCAACGCCATCGCGCTTTTGGGAGGTGATCGACAAGCACAAGGTC
>DMER01000143.1:1750-5136 GCA_003451645.1 Alphaproteobacteria bacterium
TCGACAAGCACAAGGTCAATATCTTCTACACCGCGCCCACCGCCATCCGCGCGTTGATGCGGGAGGGCGAGGATTTCGTGCGCCGTACCTCGCGCGCCTCTCTGCGCCTCTTGGGCAGTGTGGGCGAGCCGATCAATCCGGAGGCCTGGCTGTGGTATCACCGCGTGGTGGGGGAGGGGCGATGCCCCATCGTCGATACCTGGTGGCAGACGGAAACGGGCGGGATTTTGATCTCGCCCTTACCCGGTGCGACGGATCTGAAGCCGGGCTCGGCCACCATGCCGCTCTTTGGCGTTGTGCCCGAGATTGTGGATGCGGAGGGGCGCGTGCTGGAGGGGGCCACCACCGGCAATCTGGTGCTCACACGCTCCTGGCCCGGACAGATTCGTACTGTCTATGGCGATCATCAACGCTTCATCGACACCTATTTCAAGACCTATCCGGGCAAGTATTTCACCGGTGATGGCTGCAGGCGCGATGCCGATGGCTATTACTGGATCACGGGGCGGGTGGATGATGTGATCAATGTCGCCGGCCATCGTCTGGGTACGGCGGAAGTGGAGAGCGCGCTCGTTGCTCATACGCAAGTGGCCGAGGCCGCCGTCGTCGGCATGCCGCACGACATTAAGGGCCAGGGGATTTATGCCTATGTGACGCTCAAGGTTGGTGCTCAGCCGACGGAGGAGCTGCGCAAGGAGCTCGTCCAATGGGTACGGCGGGAGATCGGGCCGATCGCGACACCGGACGTGATCCAATGGGCGCCGGGCCTGCCCAAAACGCGCTCTGGCAAGATCATGCGGCGCATCTTGCGCAAGATCGCGGAAGGCGACACGTCGAATTTGGGCGACACCTCGACCCTCGCCGACCCGTCTGTGGTAGCCGATCTGGTCAAGGGGGCGGGGACGTGAAGCCTCACTCCGCCCACGGATCGATCACCGTCACGCCCGCCGCCGCGAAGGCGCGGACGTTGCGCGTCATGACCGCAAGGCGGTGATGAAGCGCGGTGGCGGCGATGAGGCTGTCGGGCGAGGGCAATACGATCTTGGCAAGGCGTGCCGCGGCCACCATCTCGCCCGATCGGCGGGCGACGTCGCGGTCGACACTTCAGATCCGGTCGCCGAACTCTGCCTCAATTTCCCAGAGCCGCTGCGCTGAAAACTAGCTAATCTTGATCATGTGTCAATGCCGCCCGCAAGGAGGAACCACCATGCCCGCCCGTCTGCAATCCGCCGCCCCCGCTTTGCCCCTGCCCAAGGAGGCCGAACATATCGGTCTCGATGACGTGCCCTTTGTGACGGTCAGCGACAAGGTGGCGTTGCAGTTGTTGCAGGTGGATCTGACGCAAGGGCTCTGGGTCGTCCGTACACGGTTTCAGCCGGGCTATCAGATCGAGACCCACCGCCACACCGGCCCCGTCTTCGCCGTGACGGAGAAGGGGCGCTGGTTCTACCGCGAATATCCGCAAGTGGTGAACGGGCCGGGCTCCTATCTGTTCGAGCCCGCAGGGTCAGTGCACACCCTGATGACGCCCGCAGACCAAACCGGGGAGACCCAAGTCTGGTTTGCCATTTATGGCGCCAACATCAATCTGGATGACAAGGGCGCTGTTACTGGTGTGCTCGATGCCGCGACGATCTTGCAGGTCTATCGCGCGCTGTGCGGGTCCCAAGGGCTCGATGCCTCAAAGGTTATTGTGCACGGCGCCTGAGGCGCCCACCTTCTCCGCAATCGCGCGCAGCATGGCGCCGTCGCCGAAGCGTGCGTCCTGCGCGATCGCCTCGCCACGCAAGGCATAGTCCGGTGGCACCAATTCGGGCCCCGCGCCGGGCGGCAGCGGCGGCGAGTAATAGCCCAGTGCGTAAGACGCCATCGCATAGCCGACCAGGGCCTGCAGCGCCGGATCGAGGCCGCGCGCGATCTCCGGCGGGCAGGAGAGATATTGGTTCTCCTCCTGCCGCAACCACCCCAGCGAATAAGTCAGGTTCAAGCCCCAACGCTCCGTGTCCGACACATTGGCGCCGCCGCCATGAAAGACCGAGCCCGTATAGACAATGACCGAGCCGCGCGGCATCTCCGCCCAAGTGATCTCATGCGGTTGTGCTTGGCGGTCATCCGGCCAGTCGACGGAGCCCGGCACCACTTGTGTCGCGCCATTCTCGCGCCGGAAATCGGTCACCGCCCAGATGGTGTTCAGCTGCGGCTCGATCCCCTTCAAGTAAGGGCCCCAGGCCCAGCGGTCGCGATGGATCGCTTGCGCCTCTTGCCCCGGCATGATCCGGATCAGTTGCCCCAAATGCAGCTGATAGCGCTCGCAATTCGGTTTGAGCAAGCCATCACACAGCGCCAGAATGCGCGGGTCCATGATCAGCGCGCGGGTGAGCGGTGATCGCGCCACCAGCGCACCCGTGCGCGTGGTTTTGGTGCCCGTGAAACTGTCCCGGCCAGCGGCCGTCGCCTCCACATAAGGCCTAAGCTCCGTATGCAGAGCGTCCACTTGCGCGGGCGTGATCGCCTCGCGCAGGATCAGCGCGCCATCCTGGCGCAAGGCCGCTAACAATGTGTCCGGCGCGGTATCGGGAGCGAAACTTTGCAAGGTGGGCATGGCGGTCACTCTCCTCTGGTCGCATGGGTGAGCATGGGGTCCAACAGCAGGCGCAAGGCCGCGCGCTGGCGCTTGGGCGGCCAGGCATCGGGCTCCAAAGTGGCGCGTACGCCCAGGCCATCGATGGCGGCAATGATTGCGTCGGCGAGGCTGCGAGCGGTGGCGCGCGTGAGCCCCGGAAACGCCGCGCGCAAGGCCTCATCCGTGCGCGCCGCAAAGGTGGCGTAGTAAGCGCGGTGTTTGGCGCGCAGGCGCTCATCGACAATCGCGCGGCCCCAAAAGGCAAACCAGATGCGCCAGCCCTGCAACCCTTCGGCATCAATTGGCAGGAACTGAGCGGCGGAGTCGATAAAGGCCCCCACATCCTGCGTTGGCCCATCCCAGGCCGCATCCATCTCGGCAATCATTTGCCGGACGATCTCGTCGAGGGCCGCCTCCAGCATCGCATCCTTGCCGTCGAAATAGTGCGTCACCGCGCCCGTGGTAACACCGGCGGCTTCGGCGACATCGCGCAACCGTGCCGCCTCCAGCCCTTGCGCCGCGATGACACTGAGGGCTGCTTGGCTGATACTTTGGCGCTGAAGCTCATGGTCGACTTGTTTTGGCATAATGGTGATTATTCCAAAACACGGGCCGGTGTCAAGGGGGTGGCGTATGGACAAGCGAGTTTGTAAGGCGTGCCCCCTGCCGAATGGTGGCAGTCAACGAAAAGTCGCGGTTCGAATCCTCTCCGGCGCGCCATTTCCAGTTTATCACGGCGGGGGGCGGCGGTCCCTGCCACCGA
>DMER01000030.1:0-2197 GCA_003451645.1 Alphaproteobacteria bacterium
GAGGAGGTTTTTGGAGGTGTCCACTTAACTGAGCAGTGGATAAAGTCTACACCAGTCTACGCGACGATCAAGACCCGCGCTTCGCAACTGCAGCACAACCGTAAGGTTAAACGCCGAACCGCTCCAGGATCCAGGGTACGATCACATCCATCACCTTCTCCACATCGGGCGCTTGCGTCGCACCAAACTCCGGCTCGAAGTAGTGGCGTGCCTGCGGGAAATCGACAAAGGTCTTGTCGGGCGAGGCCATGGCCTCAAACATTGGGGCGGCATCCGTCTGTGGGAATATTTCTTGATCCTTGCCCGCATTGATCAGGAGCGACGGCTCGTCAATGTGCTGCAATTGCACGTATTGAAAAACAAAACTCGACTCGCCAGACCAAGTCGACAGCCACGCATGCGGTGTCGCATACCGGCCAAAGCCAAAGAACTTCCAGTTCATTAAATCGGGCCTGGGTGAGAATATCGAGCCATAGTCCCGGGCGCTCGGATCCAGATGGTTGTCGACATAGTGTAGATTGGCCATCGTCCTATAGATTGTGATTACCGGTTCAAAGGCCTCGCGCCGCAAGATCTCCGTCTGCTTGGCCGGCGGCAGCTTCTTGAAATCCGGATCATTGTGCAGGTCCTCCGCGCGCTGGTTTTCCGCGATCATGGCGCGCGCGATGGCATCGATCCGCTTGACACGCGCCACTTGCGCCTCCCGGTACGCCGCCACAAAGGAGTCCTCATACTCCGACCACTGAGCGTCGGAGCCATCCAGGGCGCTTGGCACGATGAAGCCATTCCTGGGGTCATACATGTCCAAATCAGGGTCGGTCAGATGCGGCCGCGCCTCATCGACGACGGAGGGGTCGATGATAGCGTTCATGATCGCACCTTCGCCCATATGGCTCGACAGGTAGATCATTCCATCCGCCGGGATCATCTCCGCTGATCTGAGCCAGGTCCGCCGCCCCCCGGGCGTTGTGTCAAAGCGCTCGGCCTTGGGTTTGCGCGCTTGGAACTGATAGTAGCCATTGAGCGGCCCGCCCCCGGAATTCCCGATCAGCACCACATGCCGCACGCCTCTGACGTTCTTCAGAAACGACACACAGGAGGCGACATCCAGGATGATCTCCTCATGCACTGTCGTCGCGTCATTATTGGGGTTGCGCGTATTGGCGCCCATGCACATCACGCCCGCCTCGACCAGGCGCGGGATCACATAATGGTGGCTGAAATCTCCGCGTGGATGCATGACCACAATCGCGGTTTTAGGTTTAGGGTTTTTGGGGTTCGCCCAGAGCAGCGCCCGGTGCTCGCGGAAATCCGCAGCCTTCAGAATCAGGCTCTCCAACGTATAGCTGTCGGGATAGCGCCGCATATTCATGGGCGCCCCGCCCCAATAGGTTTTGGCGATCAGTTGCATGAGCTTAGTGGCTCCCCCGCCCAGCCTTGTCCACCATCTCTTGTGCGGCCTTGGCGATGAAGGCCTTCAGGTCCTCAGCGGCCTTGCGCTGTTCGCCCGAGCCGTGCAAGCGCGCTGACCGCACCGCGCTCATGCGCTCCGCCCATTCCGCCATCAGCCGCGGGCCCCCGGCCGCTTCCTCCGCCATGATCGCATCGTGGCGCGCATCGCGCACCGTGAACTCCAGATTGATCCCATTGGGATCGAAGAAATAAATCGAGTGGCAGAAATGATGGTCGATCGGGCCGAACACGGGCACCTTGTGCTCCTCCAGCCGCCGCTTAAACGCCAGCAGATCATTCCACGACCCCACCTCCATCGCGACGTGATAGTCCTCCATCCCGTCCTTCACGCGGAACTTCTTCTCATCGACCGTATGCGGAAGATCGAAAAAGGCGATGTAGTTCCCATCGCCCATCTCAAAGAACAAATGCATATAGGGCCGGTCCTGGCCACCCGGGTCCTTTTCAAAGGTGAGCGCTGCCTTGAGCGGCATGCCCAGCACGCCCTCATAAAAGGCGCGCGTCTCGCCCGCATCCCGGCAGCGAAAGGCCGAGTGATGGACACCTTTGACAACAGGGGCTTGGGTATTGCTCATGGCGGACGCCTCCAACGGAATGGACACATCAACTATAGAGCGCTCGCGGGTTTCCGCCAGCCCCTCGTCGTCACGCGGCGGCTTTGCCCTCCGAGGGCGGAATGCGCAACACCTGCCCCGGATAAATCTTGTCCGGGTGGCTCAGCATG
>DMER01000030.1:2411-3010 GCA_003451645.1 Alphaproteobacteria bacterium
CATGGGTTTGTTCGCCTCAAAGATCATGGGGTATTTGCCGCCATGGCCCTTGCCATACTGCGCCTCGGCGATCTCCCACAGCGTGTCGCCCTTCTGCACCGTGTAAAAGACCGACGGCACGGCCGGTTCCGGCGTGGTGATCTCGTCTTGCACTTCTGCCACGCCCAGCGTGTTCCCGGCCGCCAGGATCACCTTCTCCCGCACCTCATCTGTGGGCGCCGTGCCGGTCAGGATCACCCGCTCGCCCTCAACCTTCACGTCCAGTTCGGGCATTGGCAGGCCCAGATTGACGATGTGCTCTTTGATCGCTGCGGCTGGAGGTGCCGCTGGGGCCGCTACAGGGGTTGCCGTCATTGAGGCCGTAACTGGCTTCGCTGCCGCCTCCGCCTTGCCAAACAAGGATTCGCCGACCGACTTCACAAAACTAAAAATGCCCATGCTCGCAATCTCCCAAGGTTCACAGAATCGCCCCCCGCGTCCGGACCCTCTCACATCCAGGGGCGCAGATCACGCTCGCCGCAGCCGTTGTGTAGGCCTCCTGAACCGAGCCTCATACCCTCCCCTTGTGGGAGGGTATGAATTTCGCAAGAAATTCAGGG
>DMER01000030.1:3239-5666 GCA_003451645.1 Alphaproteobacteria bacterium
TTCGCAAGAAATTCAGGGGAGGGCTTTAGCCCCAAGGCCGCTACCGCCGCCCTCACTTCACCAGCGTCAGCTTGGGGTCCGTCACATTAGTGAAGATCTCGGGGATCTGGTCCGGGTCTGTCTTGGCCTTCACGCGCCCGGAGACGGCCGTCAGGAAATTGAGGATGGTGTTTTTGGGATTGGCGCTCAGCTCCTCCAGGAACCCTTCGGCGAAGGGCGACAATTCCCCATCCCCGTCCTCCGCTTGCTCGCCCGCCTTGGTCGAGAACATGATAACCATGTCATTGTTGCGCCCCTCAGGGAGCAGACCCCGCTTCAGACCGCGCGTGGTGACCTGCACATTATTGTCGCGGCACGCATCGATGATCAGCACGCGCAGGCGCGAAGACGGGATCACCGCCCGTTTCATCCGTTCGACCGACACACCCTTGACCAGAATGTCCTTAGCATCCTTGCTTCGGAAATCGATGGGCAGCAGGAAATTGTCCTTCTGCTGGTCGGCGATCTGAAAGCTGCTGCCATGCCCGGCATACCAAATCAGCGCCACCTCGGCGGTCACCGCCTGACCCTGAAAGGCGTCGAGGGCGGCCTCCATTTGGGATTTGGTCAGATTGGTGAAGGGCGCGGCGGTTCCGTTCGGCCCCATAATCTCATAGCCCTTGGCCTGCAATGCGGCGGCGATCTTGACCGCGTCATTCTCGGCATTTTTCAGAGTGCCGATATAGGGATATTGCCCATTGCCGATGATCATGGCGATCCGGCGGGCCGCGGCTATGGCCCGGCTGGCCAAGGCCTTTTGTGCGGCGCGCGCTTCGGCGAGCGCGGACTTTGCCCAATCGCCCAGATTGGGATCAAGTGCCACGCCCTTCTCCAGATCGGCGATGGCGCGCTCGATCTGTTCAAGCTTTAGATAGGCCCGGCCACGATTGGCATAGGCAAGTGCAAAATCAGGGTTCAGGCGGATCGCCTGATCGAAATCCGCAATCGCGCGAGCGAAATCACCTTTGTCCATGAAGGTAACGCCTCGATTGTTTAGGGCAAAGGCATCACCCGGCTCAAAGCGAATCGCGGTATCGTAGCTTTCGATGGCTCGGGAAAAATCTCCCTTTGCGCCATAGGCTATTCCTCGATTGGTCAACGCAAACACGTGATCCGGCTTAAGGCTGATCGCCTGATCGTAATCTTGGATGGCGCGGTTCATGTCGCCCATTAGTCGATGCATGTTACCCCGATTGTAGTATGCATCAGGATCATCCGGCCGCAAGCGGATCGCCTGATCGTAATCTTCAATTGCACGGGTAAAACCGCCCTTGTCAGCGTACGCGTTTCCGCGATTGTTAAAGGCAAGGGCATAGTTCGGATTTATGCGGATCGCTTCGTCGTAGTCTTGTATGGCACGGGCGATCTCCTGCTCAGCGTGATATGCAACGCCGCGATTGTAGAAAGCCACTGTAAGGCCCTCACTACCTTCTGTGCCGCTGTCGATGATCCGGGTGCATCCTGCGATTTGTTGGTCGAATGAAACACTGGGGCCGCCAACGCATTGCGTCCAATCCGGCGACAACTGCGCCATCCCGGGCGCCACCGCACCCACCCACAGCGCCAACGCTGCTATCATACCGAAAAGTCGCCGCATCCCTTGGCTCCCCGCTAGCACAAACGATGTAACACACGCGACCTAGTCGAGAAAGATGTGGTCTTTCAGGTCACTCACGCGCCCAACCTTGTTATCCTGGGCGCGCCCAACCTTGTCATCCCGGACGAAGCGCGTCAGCGCGAAGATCCGGGGCCCATCCAGACACACGCGCTATCTTCGAAGAGTGAAACTCGGGATCACCACAGGTCTCGGCTCGCCACTGGCGTGGCGTCCGGTATGACAACACTTTTCAGCGAAGCACCACGCATTTGAGAGCTCGAAAAAGTTGTGACATACTCAACCAATGTTCGCAGTCTATATTCTGGCCAGTAAGCCTAATGGAACGCTCTATACCGGCGTAACCAGTGATCTCTTGACGCGTGTGCGTCAACACAAAGCCGGAACCTTTGACGGCTTCACCAAGACCTATGGTGTTACGCGTTCGGTCTATCGAGAGTTCCATGATTATTGGGAGAGCGCATTCATGCGCGAGAAGCGGATCAAGCGCTGGTTACGCAACTGGAAAATTGCCCTGATTGAGGCGGATAATCCGCATTGGGAGGACTTGGCAGCTTCTTGGGATCATCCTGAGTTCCGGCCAGATTGGGGTGGCATCACACCTCCGCGGTAGCGGCAAAATTACCTCACTTTGTCATCCCGGACGAAGCGCGTCAGCGCGAAGATCCGGGACCCATCCAGACATACGCGCTTCTCTTAAAAGGCGGAGTCGGTGATCACCATAGGTCCCGGCGCGCCACTGGCGTGGCGTCCGGGATGACAATCTGAGCTGT
>DMER01000030.1:5946-6235 GCA_003451645.1 Alphaproteobacteria bacterium
GCGCGTCAGCGCGAAGATCCGGGGCCCATCCAGACACACGCGCTTCTCTTAAAAGGCGGAGTCGGTGATCACCATAGGTCCCGGCTCGCCACTGGCGTGGCGTCCGGGATGACAATCTGAGCTGTGTCATCCCAGGCGACCCCAACTTTGTCATGCCGGACGAAGCGCGTCAGCGCGAAGATCCGGGACCCATCGGGACATATGCGCAACTCTTAAAAGGCGGAATCCGGGATCACCATAGGTCCCGGCGCGCCACTGGCGTGGCATCCGGGATGACAATCTGAGCTGT
>DMER01000030.1:6495-7864 GCA_003451645.1 Alphaproteobacteria bacterium
AGCGCGAAGATCCGGGACCCATCCAGACATACGCGCTTCTCTTAAAACGCGGAGTCGGTAATCACCATAGGTCCCGGCTCGCCACTGGCGTGGCGTCCGGGATGACAATCTGAGTTAAGTGATCAGCTAGCGCCGCGCGAACCCATCAGGTCCTCACCCCGCCACAAACCCGGCGCCACAGAACAGCACGACGGAGCGTTCCAGCCCCGCATGACGGTGCACATGGCTGGCCTGATAGACGGGATCGGCCAGCATCGCCTCGAAAACACGGCGCGAGGGGTAATGCACCGCCACGAAATCATCCCAGCCCTCATCCCCTTGACCGCCCACAAAGACCCCTTGCACCGGCCCTGCCGCCACAATGCGCCCGCCCAGCCGCGTGAAGGTTTGCATCGCCACGATGCCATACCGGCCATAAGCCTCCCGGCCCGTGCCGCGCGGCCCCGTCCAATCATCCGGGTACTGAGCGTCCGGCCAATACTTCAACAGGTTCATCGCGATGATCGGGGTGGTGCGCGCGTCGCCGGTCAAATTGGCTAGTAATTGTGCCTCGGTTGGTTCGATGGCCATGGCGGGCTCCCTGTTAATGATGGTCATTAGCCTCTATAACGTCCATCGCGGGACAAGGCAATCCGCTCCCTCGCTCAGCCCTTGACGAAAAAGGAACACATTCCTACCTGTGAAGGGATTTGTATCCGCGGCGCCTCTATTGAGAAACGGATGCAGGACAACTTGAGCAAGACAGCAAACTTTGGAGGTTTAGAGGAAGTCCTGTTTCGTTTGGTTACGTTTGGTTACGTTGCTGTGACGTCAGGAATAGCTGAATTCAGCGGAAAACTAGGGCTTTGGACCTGAAAATTGTAATGCGAATCAGAACCGCCACTTTTAACTGCTTTCAGACCCAGATTTTCAACCTAGGTGATGCGAACAGGGTTGGCGTGGCGGCTGTGAGCATCGCCGAAAAAGAACTGGAGCGGGTGAAGGGAATCGAACCCCACCGGCTGCTTTAGCAGCCGGACTTGGAAACGAACCGAGGGTTCGATTGGTGAAAGGAGCGCGGCGCTGGAGCGGGTGAAGGGAATCGAACCCCACCGGCTGCTTTAGCAGCCGAACCCGAAAAAGAATCGAGGGTTCGATTGGTGAAAGGAGAGCGGCGCTGGAGCGGGTGAAGGGAATCGAACCCTCGTCGTAAGCTTG
The DNA here is from genome assembly GCA_003451645.1 of Alphaproteobacteria bacterium. Lineage (GTDB taxonomy): Bacteria > Pseudomonadota > Alphaproteobacteria > Micropepsales > Micropepsaceae > DMER01. The sequence continues at coordinate 7,693 of DMER01000030.1, forward strand.
GAAGGCTTCTGCTCTACCATTGAGCTACACCCGCAATCAGGTGTCAGATAGCAGAAAATAGAAGCCAGATAAACAAATCTGACGTCTGATATCTGCTGTCCGCCCTCTGGAAGTGGTGGAAGGGGCTGGATTCGAACCAGCGTAGGCGTAGCCAACGGATTTACAGTCCGTC
>DMER01000030.1:8030-13082 GCA_003451645.1 Alphaproteobacteria bacterium
GCTGGATTCGAACCAGCGTAGGCGAAGCCAACGGATTTACAGTCCGTCCCCTTTAGCCACTCGGGCACCCTTCCAAGGCGGTCGCCCAACGGGAATTGCTTTGGGGCCTTGGCGCCGGGGCGCCCATGCGCTAAGCCGCCCATTGGGAAAGGCTGCATATTGTGGAAGTTGGCAGTCCTGTCAACTGCCCGTGTGATGCCCGGGCGCAAAATGGATCGGCTTTCAATGCGCCAGAAGACCCGTAAAGGCCGCGAGGGGGCGCCTGCCCGGCCGCCCGCCTCAGGCCAGTCCTATTGGATTTGGGGCCAGCACGCGGTCCTGGCGGCGCTTGGCAACCCGGACCGGCTGGTGAGCCGCCTCCTCCTTGCCCAAGGCCGTGAGGCCGCGCCAGGGCTGCCAGGCCTTGCCACGCGCGGGGTCGCGCCTGAGACGGTGCCGGGCGAGCGTTTGGCTGCGCTCCTGCCCGCCGACTGCGTCCACCAGGGCATCGCCGCCCTGGTCGGCCCCATGCCCGAGGTCAGCCTCGCTGAGATCGCCGAGACCGGCGCCTCACCGCGCCGGATCGTGGTTCTCGACCAGGTGACCGATCCCCACAATGTCGGCGCCATCTTGCGCAGCGCCGCAGCCTTTGGCGCCCTTGCCCTTGTACTCCAGGACCGCCATGCGCCGCCGGTTAGCGGCACGCTCGCCAAGGCCGCCTCCGGCGCGACCGAACTTGTGCCGGTCGTGCGGGTCGTCAATATCGCCCGCGCTTTGGAGGAACTCGCCGATTACGGCTATCTGCGGCTAGGCCTTGCGGATGAAGCGGCCGAGGACATTCGGCTCATGCCGCGCGACCGGGATATCGCCTTGGTGCTTGGCGCCGAGGGGCCGGGATTGCGGCGGCTGACGCGGGAGCGCTGCGACCGGCTTGTGCGTCTGCCAACGCAGGCGCACATGCCCAGCCTCAATGTCTCCAACGCAGGCGCCGCGGCCCTGTTCGCGCTCTTGCCTTAAGGTTGCGGCCGACCGCGAGCATTGGCAAAGGCCGCGATGCGCGCCGCAGCGTTGAGGCGCAGGTCCATATGGAAAAGCGGGTACTCAAGTCCATGATAATTATCGCCCCTGACAACCAGGGCCTTAAGCTGCGGATGGGTTTGTTCGGACACCCACAACAGGCCCTTGTCACAGCGTGCTGACGCCAGACCCGGCAAAGGCTTGCCCAGCGGACCAAAGACCACGCCGGTCGCAATGTCCTTTGTGAAGAAGGCGTTCTGGAAGCGCCCTGAGGGCAGAACTGCGCCCTTGTGTGTTTGCGCTTCAGCTGGCCCGCCGTCCTTGCGCCAATTCAATGGGTTTACACAGACCAAACCGTCCATGGTCTCGTCTGGATTGCCCTTAGGCCCGAACGCCGCATAATGGATCAGGCAGCCGGTCTGGTCCGCCGCGTCGCAGACCTTCACTGTCTTCAGCGCCGCTGCTTCGGCCTCTTTGACCTTGCTGCCGATGAGGTAGGCCGCAATCATGCGCTCAGCCAACGCGGTCCCATCGACGCGCTCAGCCAAAAGACGAAAGCCGTGTGTCGTTCCTTGGCTGTGGCTCGCCAAGATGAAAGGGGCGTCCGGACCAATGCGGGCGAGGAAATTCTCAAAGGCCCGCACCACATCTGTATAGGCGAAGTCCATCGCCTTTTGGCCAATGTCTTCCGGTGCCGCAATGTAGCGATAGATCGACGCCTCCCGATAGCGCGGGGCATAGATATCGCAACAGCTAGAGAACACCGATGCTTGGTTGGCCATCATCCATTTGGTGTTCTCCTCGGTGCGGCTATTGGGATCGAGGGGGGAGTTCCAGTCACCGCCGTGCAAGTGGCCCGTTGGGTGGACAAAGAATACCGATGGGCGCGCTGCGCCCGGCGAGGCCGCAACGCCTTCTGGTACCATGAGCGCGAGGCTTTGCTGCCCCGGTAGCGCCGCCCAAAATGCTGCCTTTGCATAGTCAGGGTCCGGCGCCTTCTTGCTGAGGTCCCAGCCATGCTGCGGCCCAGTGAGCAAGGCAAACAACTTTGGCGCATTGCCGGTGAACACGACCGCGGCTGCCGCAATGCCCAGGATCAACAGCCCCCACAAGAGCGCCTTGATGATCCTCAACATATGTTCCCAGCCTCTCTAAATGGATGCTTGCCTCGGGCTACATGATTGTGGCGATGGTGTCCGTGCTCGGCCCGCCATAATTCTCGATAACGACCAGAACGCGGTAGCCGAGCTTGGTCAGGATGCGCCCTTTCGTGTCCCGCCGCATCAGGCCGTTGGTGCTCTGCGTGCCCGTATTAGGGTCGATCTTGAGCTGTGGCACGCGGCCGCCGTAATTCTCGGTGATCAACTTGTACAGCACCTTGGCGTTTTCGGGCGATAGCCTGATGCAGCCTTTGCTCGCTCGCCTTCCGAGGTCGATGTCTTCCGCCGGTCCGGTACCGTGGATCGCGAGACCCGAAACCCGCCCCTCTGTTTGCCAATCAAAGAACATGGCGTGCGGCATGGGCGCCTTCCATTGCCGCGAGGTGTAATCCGCGAAGAAACGCGACCGATCTAAGCGAAAGAAGCCTTCAGGAGTGTCAGTATCCATGGCAACCCCATGCGGGTTGACCATCACCTCCTCCTTGCCCGTAGAGACCATCCATTTATGGACGACCGCGAGCCGCTCGTCAGGCTGCTTTGCCATCACATACATGCGCTGCGCCCACTCGCCGTTCTCTGCTTTGCTGACGTACAGGTACAGGTCAAAATACTTCCGTAACTCAGGCGAGATGCGCGCCAGCAGCCGGGCTTCCACCGGATGGATCTCGGCACGCTCAGTACCAGGCACTCCATCGGCCAATTTGAGGTCACCGGCACGCGCCTTAGCGACCCGGGCGGCCTGCTCAACGGCCTGGAATTCATCACGCAAATTGGTCAACGTTGCCGCCGACAGGTCCGCCGCCGCGATTGCGTCCGGGGTTATGAGCGCATGCGGCGCAACCAGTTGATTTGTGCCACCAGCAATCGCCGCTTCCATCGTCGTCGCCAGCGCGTTCTCAAACTCTGGCTTCAAAGCGCCCGCCGCTGAATGCGAGGTGGTGCCGACGACCCGGAATGGTAATTGCGCTTTGGTCTGCTCTGCGGTGGCGAGCGCAACGGCATCTTTGATTTGAGGTTCCGCAGTCTCAGGTGCTGCGAGCGCAGTCTGAATGAGCGTCTGAAGCGCTTCATGGCCGTCAAGGACGGCAGTATCGATTGCCTGAGTCACAACTGGCCGCAATGCTGCGGCATCCGACATGACCTTTTGGCCATGCGCGCTCTCAAGCGCCAAATAGCTAGAAAATCCCGCCGCAGCGCACACGAACCCAGCTGCAAGCTTCCCCAACCACGTGTCCATCGTTCACATCACCATGCCGTCCCCGTTCAAACAATGTACGCACGGAGAGGCCTTCCTCAAAGGCCAATATCATCCTGAACCGTAAGCAAAAATCAAAGTAGCAGAAATGCCACATCCGCCAGACGGCGACCGGTCCCAAAGCACCAGCCGCCACGTCTTTTAATGGGTATATGCCACGACTGGTGCGATCATACCGCGACCATCGAAGTCCTCGATCATCAGCACAGCCTTGTAACCATGCTCGAGCACCAGTTGGCCCCGCCCATCCCGGGCCGCGCGGCCCCAACGGTCGGTCGAACCGCGGGTCTCCGCGAAAACAGGAACCATACCAGCCGTAGTGTTTTTGATCTTATAGAACAATTCTTTAGCGTTCTTTGGGCTTAACCGAATGCAGCCGCCTGAGTCGCGGCGCCCGAGGCGCGCGATTTTGGACGCACTGCCGGCGGCATGGATGGCAAGGCCCGTGGGGTTCCCCCTGTGCCGCAGGTCAAAGAACATGGCGTGCGGCATTGGCGCGTTGTCATACAACCTGGAAAAATAAGTCGCGTAGAAGCGATCAGGATCGAGCTTGTAGATACCCTCGGGCGTCGAAGGCACTTGACGGCGGCCCTTCCACATTTCCGGGACTTCCCGGCCGGTGGACACCCGCCATTCCGCATAGGGTTGCAACGAACCCTCAGTGTCACGCTCGAAAATGAACATCCGCTGGCCCATCGGCTGACGGTCGGACTTTGACACATACATGAACAGGTCGAAATAACTTTCGATTTCGTCCGGTAACGCTTCGAACATCCGCCCTTGGGCCAAGTCAATCCGGCCTTGCTGCAACGTATCAGACGGCTCAAACGCTTGCGTCTGGCGCATGTCGTAAACCGGCGCGGGGGCTACGGCGCGGGCGCGGCGGCGATGAATGAAATCCCGTTCGTCCGTCACTAGCGGCGACCTGACAATCAACCGGCCGTCCTCAGTGCGCGTCGTCATGGCGGACGCAATTTGAAGCGTGTCTTGAGACTGCGAGTATGCAGGGACCGTCAGAGCGAGAGCGGCAAGAGCAACAGACACGGAGCGCAAGAGCATTCAAAACCCCCAAATTACTAGCGGTCTGCCCGGCCCTGCGGCCAAGCTGTCATCCCACCGCAACACGCAAGTCATTTCCCCAACGCGTGCACTGCCGACGGGAACACTGACTGATTCTATAACAAAGTTCAATTGCCGTTTCGTAAGACTTCGTGAGCCATAAAAACTTCATCGTAAAGATCGTTATCAACCCGCAATGACCGGCTCAAACGCCCATAGACCGTAAATCCATGACGTAAATAGAGTTTTTGCGCGGCTGCGTTTTCAGAATTCACGGTTAAAACAATCTGAAGGTAGCGGCTCTTTGCCGCGCGTAAGCACGCGTCCATCAGAGCCGACGCCAGCCCACTGCCCCTGCTTTCAGGCGTGACATAAAAGGCACCGAGTTCTGCAATGTGGCTGAGCTTGCGCGGACGGCGGGCGGAGAGCGACGCACAGCCTGCCAAGACTGCCTCTGCGAAGCCGCCAAAGACATGCGCGTCATCGAGCCAGCGTTCCCATCGCTCGCGCGGCAGGTCCACCTCTTCCTCATAGGACGCGCCGAAAGCCTCGGGGTGGGTCTTCAGACCTGACAGCCTGAGC
>DMER01000030.1:13265-15742 GCA_003451645.1 Alphaproteobacteria bacterium
GACAGCCTGAGCGCACGAAAGGCGTCCGCGTCTTGCGTGCCGAGGCGCCGGACGTGGAACGGAGCCCCGCTCATAGCTGCTGGCCACCAAAGCGTGCGGTCCACTCTGCGATTTTGGGCGCGTCAATCTTCTCGAACAGATTGCCCGGAACTTGAAAGGCATGGCCCGGCTTCAAGGCCGCAAGTTCCGCCGTAATGTCTTGCGAGGGCCAATGGGCGGCTTCGGCCAGGTTCAAGGCGTGCAGCATGCGCTGTGCCGTCGCCGGGATGACCGGCGCGCTGAGAAGCGCAAACAGCCTGATCAAATTCACACCTGTCCGTATGCTGACAGCGGCAGCCGCGGGATCTGTCTTGATCGTAGTCCAAGGCGCGGCATTAGCGAGATACTCATTGCCTTTGACCCAAATCGCGCGCAGATCGCCAAAGGCCTTGCGGAATTGCAGCTGAGACAGATTGGCCGTGTACTGACTGGTCAGTGCGGTCAGATCCTGGATGAGCGCATCCTCAGCAGGCCCCGCTTGGCCGCCCTCCGGCACAACGCCGTCAAAGCGGGCGGCCGCAAATTTCAGGCAACGGCTCACAAAATTGCCGAGCACATCGTTGAGGTCCTTGTTCACGACCCCGGCAAAGTGGTCCCAGGTAAAGTTGGTGTCAGACCCTTCCGGCGCATTCGCCATCAGATAGTAGCGCCAGCAATCGGCGGGCTGCACCTCCAGCGCCTGGTCCATGAACACGCCGCGCTTTTGGCTGGTGGAGAATTTGCCGCCGTCATAGTTCAGCCAGTTGAAGCCCTTAATGACGTCCACGACCTTCCACGGCTCGCGGCTGCCCAACAAGGTCACGGGGAAGCCCACCGCATGGAAGGGCACATTGTCCTTGCCCATGAATTGGACGTAGCGCACATCCTGCGCGCCTTTGTCCGAGCGCCACCAGCGCTCCCATCCGCCTAAGGATGGGTTGGCGTCAGACCACTCCCTCGTCGCGCCGATATATTCGATCGGCGCATCGAACCAGACGTAAAAGCGCTTGCCGGCAAAATCTTCCGGGTCCAGCCTTTCGCCTTCAGGGTTGGGGCCCCACTCCGCCACGTTCAGGGGTACGCCCCATTCAAGGTCCCGTGTGATGCCCCGGTCTTTGAGCCCCTCGTCGAGCCATTTGCGGGCGATCGAGACGACCAGCGGGACCCAGTCGCCGGTTTTCTCCCGTGCATCGGTCAAGGCGCGCAGCTCATCGATGAACAGCGACTGCTTGAGAAAGATGTGCTTGGAGTCCCGGATTTCGATGTCGTTCGATCCCGACAAGGCAGAGCGGGGCCGAATCAGGTCCGAGGGATCAAGCACGCGGGTGCAGTTCTCGCACTGATCCCCAGTTGCGCGCTCATAGCCGCAGTGGGGGCAGGTCCCGATCACATAGCGGTCCTGAAGGAAGCGCTTGTCGCTGTGGCTGTAGACTTGTCTTGTGGTGCGCACATCCAGGTAACCGTGCCGCCACAAGAGCCCTGCGAAATGCTGGGTCAGCTTGCGGTTCTGTTCGCTTGAGGAGCGCCCCCAATGGTCCCAGGACAAGTGCCACTGATCGCCGATCTCCTTTTGCCGCGCCGACCAATGCGCGCAATACGCCTCAACACTCATACCTGCCGCCAGGGCCGCAAGTTCAGCCGGTGCGCCGTGCTCATCAGTCGCGCAGATCGCCAGGACATTCTCCTTGCCGCGCCGGGCGCGCTCAAAGCGGGCATAGACGTCGGCAGGCAAAAGGGAGCCGGCCAGATTGCCCAGATGTTTGACGCCATTGACGTAAGGAAGTGCTGAGGTGATGAGGATGCGTTGTGACATGAAGCCTGATCCGTGAAAGTGGGCCGCGTACACTACAGGCACCACAGCCCCCAAGTCATGCCCCTTGATCGGCCGGGGTCAGGGCCAGTAGGAACGCAAGTGTGAATCGGTAAGCCGCGCAACCGTAAAGGCCGCTCCAATGACCAAACCGCCAACGAACCGGCCGCCTGTTACCTATGCCGAAGCCGGTGTGGATATCGATGCAGGCGAAGCGCTCGTCGAAGCGATCAAGCCTATGACGCGCTCCACGGCCCGCCCAGGTGCGGATGGGGCGCTTGGCGGCTTTGGCGGCCTGTTCGATTTGAAGGCTGCGGGCTTCAAGGACCCTGTGCTGGTCTCAGGCACGGACGGTGTGGGCACCAAGCTCAAGGTTGCGATTGAGGCGCGCGATCATTCAGGCGTCGGCATTGATTTGGTGGCCATGTCCGTCAATGACGTAGTTGTGCAAGGCGCGGAGCCTCTCTTCTTTTTGGACTATTACGCAACCGGTCACCTCAACGTGCCACGCGCGGCAGAGGTGGTAAGAGGGATTGCCGAGGGCTGCCGTCAGGCAGGCTGCGCGCTCATAGGCGGCGAGACTGCAGAAATGCCCTCAATGTACCAGGGCGAGGACTTCGACCTCGCGGGCTTTTGCGTGGGCGCTGCC
>DMER01000030.1:15949-20153 GCA_003451645.1 Alphaproteobacteria bacterium
CGAACGCGGCGATCTCCTGCCGCGCGCGGATATCCGGGCGGGCGACATGGTGCTCGGTCTGACCTCATCGGGTCTGCATTCCAATGGCTTCAGCCTTGCACGCAAGATCGTGGCCGCGAATGCTTTGGCCTATGATCTGCCCGCGCCCTTTGCGCCGGGCTTGAGCCTCGGCAAAGCTCTGCTTGAGCCCACGCGCATCTATGTCCGGAGCGCCCTGGCCGCCCATCGCGCGCATCTGGTCAAGGGCTTTGCGCATATCACCGGCGGCGGTTTGACGGAGAATATCCCTCGCGTGATCCCGAAGGGCCTTGCGGTTGAGATTAGCCTCGATGCCTGGCAATTGCCGCCGCTCTTTCGCTGGCTTGCGCAAGAAGGCCCGGTCGAGCCAAGCGAGTTGCTGCGGACCTTTAACTGCGGCATCGGCTTTATCGCGATCGCTTCCCCTGCAGACGTCAAGGCGCTCGTGCAGCTGCTCAGCCATCACGGCGAGACAGTGATCCATCTGGGGCACGTTATTCAGGGTCAGGAGGAGCCGCAGGTGCATTATACAGGGCGGCTGCGCGCTTGATGCGGTTGCGCGGGGCGATCTTCATCTCAGGACGCGGCAGCAATATGCGCGCCTTGCTTGAGGCGTCACGAGAGCCCGCATTTCCACTGACCTTCGTCCTGGTGGTGAGCGACCGGGAGGCGGAGGGACTAGCGGCCGCGCGAGAGTTTGGCGTGGAGGCCTTCAGCATTCCCTGGAACAAGGGCGCCGCCATTCCGGCCATCCAACACGCCCTTGAAAGCCGCGGGGTAGACTGGGTCTGTCTCGCAGGCTTCATGCGCATCCTGCCTGCCGGCTTCGTCGCGCGCTGGAAAGGCCGCATGCTGAACATTCACCCCTCGCTGCTGCCCGCGTTCAAAGGGCTTCACGCGATAGGTCAGGCTTTGCGCGCTGGCGTCATCGAGACGGGCTGCACGGTCCACTGGGTAGAACCGGACGTCGATGCAGGGCCTACGGTCTTGCAGGCGCGCGTGCCGGTTCACGCTGGGGACACGGCCGAGACCCTGGCGGCCCGCATCCATGCCGCAGAGCATGCGCTCTACCCCGAGGCCGTGAAGCTGGCCGTCACCCAATCCTTGAGAGGAGATCCGAAGCATGACCCACACTGACCATCCGGCGGCGGATGATCATCAACTCCTGCACAGTTTCTGGTTGCTGCGCCGCCACGCCCGCAAGACCAAACCGCATGAGGAGCCGAAACTGACACTTGGACAATGGCTCGCCGATGCCGTCGCAGCCGGCATGGGCTCATGGGCCTTTATCGGGACGCAGTCGTTCCTGCTGATGCTGTGGGTCGTCTACAATATTGTCGCCGAGAAGCCCTTTGATGCCTTTCCCTTCATCCTTCTGAACCTCATGCTGAGCTTTCAGGCTGCCTATGCAGCACCCTTCATCATGATGAGCCAGAACCGGCAGTCCCAGATCGACCGCCAGCGTGCGATCGACGACTACACCATCAATTGCAAGGCCGAATTGGAGATCGAACAGCTGCACGCCAAGATCGACGAGATCCGCCAGCTGGAAATCCTCCGCCTACAGAGGATTATCGAGGAGCTGTCCGCCAAACTGGACAAGGCGCCATAGACGCTAAGCGCCTACTCGGCCGCCGCCAAATCCGCCTTGTGGCGCTCGGCACGGATGCCCTCGGCCACCAGGAAGGCCAGCTCTTGCGATTGAGCCGCGTTCAGCCGCGGATCGCAATGCGTGTGATAGCGTGAGGCCAGTTGCGCCTCGGTGATCGCAATCGCGCCGCCCGTGCATTCCGTCACGTCTTGACCGGTGAGTTCCAAATGCACGCCGCCAGCATAAGTCCCTTCTGAGCGGTGTATGGCAAAAAAAGCTTCGACCTCGCGCATGATGCGGTCAAAGGGCCGCGTTTTGAAGCCATTGGAGGATTTGACCGTGTTGCCATGCATCGGGTCGCAGGACCAGAGCACGGCGCGACCTTCGCGCTTGATGGCGCGGATCAGGCGGGGCAAATGCTCCTCGACCTTGTCATGGCCCATGCGGGTGATCAGCGTCAGACGGCCTGGCTCATTGTCCGGGTTCAGCGTGTCGCATAGCCTAATCAAATCATCATTGCTGAGGCCCGGTCCGCATTTGAGGCCCAGCGGGTTGATCACGCCGCGCAAGAACTCCACATGGGCGCCATCGACCTGGCGCGTGCGGTCGCCAATCCAGAGCATATGCGCGGAGGTATCGACATATTGCCCGGTCATGGAATCCTGACGCGTCATGGCCTCTTCGTAAGGCAGGAGCAGGCTTTCATGGCTGGTGTAGAAGTCGGTAGTGCGCAGATCGGGCACGGTCGCGGACGTGAGGCCGCACGCCTCCATGAACTCCAAGCTCTCGGTAATGCGGGCGGCAAGCTTGCGGTAGCGCTCCCCAGATGGAGATTCCTTGACGAATTCCAGGTTCCATTTGTGCACATTGTGCAGGTCCGCCCAGCCGCCCGAGACCAAGGCACGCAGGAAATTGAGGGTCGAGGCGGCCTGCCAATAGCCCTGCTCCATTCGGCCAGGATCGGGAATGCGTGAGGCCTCCTCAAACGGCATCGCGTTGATGATATCACCGCGATAGGAGGGCAGCTCCACGCCATCAAGCACCTCGGTATCGGAGGAGCGCGGCTTGGCGAATTGGCCCGCGATCCGGCCCACCTTCACGACCGGAACCGCGCCGGCATAGGTCAAGATCACCGCCATTTGCAGCAGCACGCGCAAGGTGTCGCGGATCTTGTTGGTCTGGAACTCGGCAAAGCTCTCCGCGCAATCGCCGCCTTGGAGCAAAAACGCCTTGCCCTGAGAGGCCAGTGCCAGCGTCGCGCGCAAGGTGCGCGCCTCCCCCGCCGAGACCAGCGGCGGATAGCCCTTGAGCCGCGCCTCAGCGGCCACGAGCGCCGCCTGGTCGGGGTAGCTCGGGACCTGGGCGATGGGCCGTGTACGCCAGCTGGAGGGGGACCAGGAGCCAGTCATGAAGGTATGTCTTCCGTGTTGCGAGTGGGGCAATAAGCTTATGGCAGTGCAGCACAGTTTGACCAGAGAGCCCTGAGGCCCCGTTAACTGGCGCAAAGATCAGGCCAAAGACGTCACAAAAACACCCCGCCAGCGAAACAAACACGTCACAAAACGACACAGAACGTAACAAAACGTAACAAGGTTTTTGGCTCATTTCCGCGAAATATGCCCGCAAAGAGCCCGAAGATTGCGTTCAATCGGCGTTTTGCGCCGCGGGGCCTGCATTCTCAGACACTGTGCCACAGGCGGGCGCCTGTCGGACAAGGCGCGCCTCCTTGATCCAGATCAAAGTGCCGCGACAGCATGGAGCAGGCCCGATTAAGGCCCTGGAGACGTCACCCCACGACACTGGACCCCGCATAAACACCTATTGGCTAGGTGTTTCGAACCAGAAGGGGGCCATTATGCCGCTAATGCAATGGGATGCCGCGCTCGATATTGGCGTTGAAGCCATGAATGAGGATCACCGGGAGATCCTGGATGTCATGAACCAAATCCATGACGCCCATGGCCGTGGCCAAAGCGGCGCGGTGATCAACCTTTTGGTCGCGAACCTGGCGGAGGTTTGCTCAGCGCACTTTGCCGATGAGGAAGCCTATATGGCGCGCATCGGCTATCCGGGCCTCGCCAGCCACAAGATCATTCACCAGCATCTGTTGGGCGAATACGCCAAACACGCCGAGGCCATCAAGGCCAATGGCGGCCGGGCCAATGACGAGTTTTTCGGCTTTCTGCGCCGCTGGCTGGTTGCGCATATCAAAGGCATCGATGCCAAATATGGCGCGCACGCCAAGGGAGCGAAACTGAGGGCGTGAGGGGGCGTCCACAAGAGCCAAAGTGGCAAGAACTACAAAAATGAGTGGACTCCTAAGGGCTTAAGCCCCAATGCGGCTTAAGCCCTTCATGGCAGTCTTTTTCAGGCTCCCGCGCGCGTCAAGGGCGGCGAAGCCGCCGCACTTGCGGTCAAGACCCTTGACGCGCGCGGGAGCCTGAAACACGTCGCAGGTGTCAGCGTTGCCTGATAAGTCAGTCTTGTTTTGGCAGAATTAAAGGGACCGAAGGGCACTCACTATTTAATTTGCGCCTTACATGTTTCATTACTCTACTACTTCGCAGAATTGAGTATTGATGGGGTGGACGGCCC
>DMER01000164.1:0-3770 GCA_003451645.1 Alphaproteobacteria bacterium
AAGGTAGTGCTCTCCCGCTGAGCTACGCGTCCAAATGGCGCTCAATAGAACGGGCCGACAGCTATAGCTGCGCCCTGGTGCTCATGCAAGCCTGTTCAAACGCCCCGGCTCGCAGGCTCACGCCGCAGCGAGCATCTGCTCGACCTGATTGACCAGATCGCGCAGGTGAAACGGCTTGGACAGCACCTTGGCATTTAGTGGTGCCTCATTCTTGGCGTTGAGGGCCACAGCCGCGAAACCGGTGATGAACATGATTTTCAGGCCAGGCGCCACGTCGGCGGCCCTGCGCGCCAATTCGATCCCATCCATGCCCGGCATGACGATATCGGTGAGGAGTAGATCAAAGGACTGCTCCAGCAAACACTCGAAGGCCTCATCACCTTGCGCAAAGGAGGACACTTCGTGGCCCGCACGGACCAAGGCTGTGCCCAAAAAGCGCCGCATCGACTCATCATCTTCGGCCAGAAGGATTTTGGCCATGACGCACTCCTCAATGGAAACGGACAGCACGCCATGCAGCCTTTGTGGCGCCATCCCCAAAAACACAACACGTCAGACCAAGAAAGCGACGCACGCAACCGTTTCCGTGTGCGAAAGCCTTGATCCCCGCTCCGCAGGATGCTCCACTTGAAGCGATAATCAAGGGTTAATGGATTGCGCCGGACGCCGATCAATACCAAGCATAACGGAATAAATCCGCCTTTTGAGGTGTTTCAACCTGGGCGCCAGCAGATTCCGTTTGTATTCGCTTGTCCGCATTCCGGGCGGGTGTACACACGCGCCTTCCTCGAATCGGCGCGGCTAGACCCGATCTCGATCCGCCGGTCAGAGGACAGTTTTGTGGACGAGTTGTTCGCTGCGGGCTCCGACCTTGGCGCAATTGTGCTCAAGGCCAATTTCCCCCGCGCCTACGTCGATCCAAACAGGGAACCTTATGAGCTGGACCCTGGCATGTTCGATGGCCCTTTACCCAGCTTTATCAACGCGCGCAGTCCGCGTGTGGCCGCGGGCCTTGGCACGATTGCCAAGGTGGTCCGGGACGGTGCCGAGATTTACAGCCAAAAACTGCCGTTTGCCGAAGCGCAGCACCGGATTGAGACCTACTACAAGCCCTATCATGCGCGGTTGCGGTCGCTGCTAGAGGAAACGCAGGCGCGTTTTGGTGCCGCTGTGGTGATCGACTGCCATTCCATGCCGTCGGTTGGCGGTCCTCTTGATCAAGATATTGGCGCCAGCCGCCCAGACATCGTTCTCGGCGACCGATTTGGCGCCTCTTGCGCCCGCCGCCTGACTGACATTGTGGAGCGCGCATTTAGCATGCAAGGCTATGTGGTCACGCGCAACAATCCCTATGCTGGCGGCTATACGACCGAACATTACGGCCGTCCGGCCATGGGCCTGCATTCCCTCCAGATTGAGATTAACCGGGCGCTTTACATGGACGAAGAGCGCATTGAGCGCGGTCCCAACATGCCTCGCCTCAGTCAGGCCATTCGCAACTTCATCCGCGCCTTAGGGGAGATTGACTGGCGCTTCCTGCGGCCATTATCCGCTACAGGCCAGGCGGCACAATAACCGTTCCGCTCATCCCCCGAACTGTATCTTCGGCACCCCAAAAAAAGGGGCCGCCGGACGAACCAGCGGCCCAAGTTTAGGGAGGAAACGCCCAGGAAGGGCCGCGGCAGGCGCGAAACGCATCTACCGCGCCGCACAAATATGGACCCCACCCAACCCATTGGCAAGCGTTTTTTCCGCGCAATCCGTCGCACCTCTGCACAGGAAATATGCAATTATCTCATGATGTTAGTGGATAGAAAGGGCGTGTGAAGGCTTCTTCCGCATCGCAGGCATGCGCGTTGTGCGCTGCAACAAAACGGGAAATCCCGCAGTGCGGTCTTCTGGATCATCCAAGATTACCCGTTGAACCATCTCCGCGCTCGCGGCAGGTTGCAGCACCCTGACCACAAGTCTCGAATGCCTCATGTATCCCGCCCGGACGTCAGATCGGACTGAGAATGACGTCGCGCCTGTCGGTCCGCGGCGGATTTTGATTGTGACCGATGCCTGGGCTCCGCAGGTCAATGGTGTGGTGCGTACCTTGGAGACCCTGGTCACCGAGTTGCAGCGGCTTGGCCATGATGTGCGAACCATCACACCAAAGGACTTTTCGACCTTCCCGATGCCGACCTATCCGGAAATCCGCCTTGCGGTCTTTCCGAGGCCGAAAATCCGCCGCATCCTTGAAGAGTTCCGGCCCGACGCCATCCATATCGCGACGGAGGGCACACTTGGGCTCGCTGCCAGAAACCTTTGTGTTGAGAGGGGGCAACCCTTCACCACCTCCTTCCACACCAAATTTCCCGAATATGTCCATGCGCGCTTTCGCGTGCCCACCCGTTGGACCTACGCTTTGATGCGCTGGTTCCATGCACCTGCGACAGCGGTTATGGTGGCAACACGCACCCTCGAAGATGAGCTCACGGCACTCGGCTTCAAGAATTTGCGTATCTGGTCGCGCGGTGTCGATGTCGAGGGCTTCAAGCCTGGGCCCAAAGATTGGCTGACTTTACCTCGACCCATCTTCCTCTATGTGGGCCGCGTCGCGGTTGAGAAGAATGTCGAAGCCTTTTTGTCGCTCGATCTTCCTGGCTCGAAATTGGTCGTCGGCGATGGCCCTCAAACTGCGGAGCTCAAACAGAAGTTCCCGCAAGCCCATTTTGCCGGTGCCAAGTTCGGCGCGGAACTCGCCCGCTACTACGCGGCGAGCGATGTCTTTGTTTTTCCAAGCAAAACCGATACTTTTGGTTTGGTTATCCTGGAGGCGCTCGCCAGCGGGCTGCCAGTGGCCGCTTATCCTGTCCTTGGTCCAAAGGATATTTTGACCGGCAGCGCAGTGGGCGCCTTGGACGAAGATTTGGGCCGCGCCGCGCGTGCGGCTCTCGCCATCGCCCCCGACGATTGCCGTCGGTTTGCCGAAGGATTTTCCTGGCGGGCTTGCACACAGCAATTCTTGAGCAATTTAGCCCCGCCGCTGGCGGGAGCCTAAGCTACGCCCTGACACAATCGCCAACGCGGCGGCCAATTGTGCACCGCAGCACTGGCATTAGTAGGCGGCCACCGCTATACACCCCGGCAGAAACAAAACCCGAATCTGAGACCTCAAAGGCAAAAGGCGTCCCATGGACCTGCGCAATATTGCGATTATCGCTCACGTCGACCATGGGAAAACGACCCTTGTCGATCAAATGCTCCGTCAGGCTGGTGCCTTTCGCGACAACCAGCAAATCCAGGAACGCGCCATGGACTCCAACGAGTTGGAGCGTGAGCGCGGCATTACCATTCTGGCCAAATGCACGAGCGTGGAATGGCAGGATTTGCGCATCAACATCGTGGACACGCCGGGCCACGCTGACTTTGGTGGCGAGGTAGAGCGCATTTTGTCGATGGTCGACGGGGTAGTTCTTCTGGTTGATGCGGCCGAAGGGCCGATGCCGCAAACCAAATTCGTCACCTCCAAAGCGCTGAAATTAGGGCTCAAGCCCATTGTGGTAATCAACAAAATCGACCGCCAAGACGCCCGTGCGGACGAGGTCCATAATGAGGTGTTCGATCTGTTTGCCGCCCTGGATGCAACGGACGAACAACTCGATTTCCCGACACTTTACGCGAGCGGCCGTTCAGGGTGGGCCACCCCCTCGCTCGACGGCCCGCGCGAGAATTTGGCACCCTTGTTCGAGATCATCGCAAGCTACGTGCCACCTCCTAAGGTC
>DMER01000164.1:3973-6758 GCA_003451645.1 Alphaproteobacteria bacterium
ACGTGCCACCTCCTAAGGTCGGAGGGAGTGCGGGCGAGCCCTTCAAAATGCTCACCACGGTGATGCATGCGGACCCTTATCTGGGCCGCATTCTGACTGGCCGTATCGAGGCTGGGACCGTGGTCGCGAACAAGAACCTGAAGGCGCTCTCGCGTGACGGTACGCTCATTGAAAAGGCACGCGTGACCAAGATCCTCGCCTATCGCGGTCTGCAGCGCGTGGCGGTGGACTCCGCGCAAGCCGGCGACATCGTGGCGTTGGCAGGCTTTACCGAACCAACAGTCGCGGACACCTTGTGCGACATGGAGGTTGAGGTCCCGATCCAAGCGCTCCCCATCGACCCGCCAACCATCGCGATCACGATCTCGGTCAATGACTCCCCGCTTGCGGGCCGCGAAGGATCAAAGGTGCAAAGCCGCATCATCCGCGAGCGCTTGATGCGGGAGGCCGATACTAATGTCGCGATCCGCGTGCGCGACTCCGACAATGCCGACGCCTATGAGGTGGCGGGCCGTGGCGAATTGCAATTGGGCGTGCTGATCGAGACGATGCGCCGCGAGGGCTTTGAACTCTCCATCTCCCGCCCGCGCGTCTTGTTCCGCGATGATCCGGAGACGGGCGAGCGCCAAGAGCCGCTGGAGGAAGTGATCATCGATCTGGATGAGGTCTATTCCGGCGTCGTCATTGAAAAGATGGCGAAGCGCAAGGCCGAGATGGTCGAGATGAAACCGTCCGGGGCGGGCAAGACCCGCGTAGTCTTCTTGGCGCCGTCTCGCGGTTTGATCGGCTATCACGGGGAGTTTCTGACGGATACCCGCGGCACGGGCATTATGAACCGCGTCTTCGCAAAGTACGACGCCTATCGCGGGCCCATCGATGGCCGCCGCAATGGCGTGCTGATTGCCAATGGCGAAGGCGAGGCCATCGCCTATTCTCTGAACATGCTAGAGGAACGGGGCCAACTCTTCATTGAGCCAGGCACTAAGGTCTATGAGGGCATGATCATTGGCGAGCACAGCCGCGACAATGATCTGGACGTCAATCCCTTGCGGGCGAAGCAACTCTCCAATGTTCGCGCGGCCGGCAAAGACGATGCCATTCGTTTGACCCCGCCGCGGGTCATGACGCTGGAACAGGCCATTGCTTATCTGGGACCGGACGAATTAGTCGAAGTCACGCCAAAAAGCATTCGCTTGCGCAAGCGGTATTTGGATCCGAACGACCGCAAGAAATACAAAACCACCGATTGACTCAGTTTCCCGCCAGGCGTGCGGAACCTGGGCCACGCAGCACCAACGTTGCGCAACACGGATTTACTCGCTAAGGTCAGATCGTGAGCATTTTCTGGTTGTGATCTGACGGTCGTCACGCGGCCCGTCAAAATTTGGGTGGGGCAGACACGTGCGGAATCCGGTTGATCTTCATGTTGGCAAGCAGATCCGCCAACGCCGCTGGCTTTTGGGCCTCACCCAGCAGCAGCTTGCCCAAGCTGTCGGCATTCGCTTCCAGCAGGTTCAAAAATACGAAAGCGGGGCTAACCGGGTCAGCGCCTCCAGGCTTTGGGAGATTGCCAACGCGCTGGGTGTGCAGGTAACATTCTTTTACGAGGGCTTGGACATTCCTGGCCAAGAGGATGACGCCGCTCAAGACCGCAACAGCAGTGTAGCGTCCGCCTTGGCCGACAAGGACGCCAACGATCTGCTGCGCGCTTATGCGGGCCTTGCTGAGGGCCCGCGGCGGCGCCTATTGGACCTCGTGCGCGCCATGCAGGAGATGGTCCCGCCGAACGCTCAGCACTCTACGCAATAGGCCTTGCTATCTCCAGACGTGGCGGCAATAAGGTCGGCATGCTCACCAATGCCGAGCTCGACGGTTACCTATCGTTCGCCCAACGCTTGGCGGACGCGGCCGGTGCTGCGATCCTGCCGCATTTTCGCACCCGCCTTGCCATCGAGAACAAGCTGGCAGATGGCTTTGATCCCGTAACCGAAGCTGACCGCGCGGCCGAGCGTGCGATGCGCGGCCTTATCCGCGAGCATCATCCCGGCCACGGCATTTTGGGTGAAGAAGAGGGATTTGAGGCTGGCACTTCGCCGCTGACCTGGGTCCTCGATCCGATCGACGGTACGCGCGCCTTCATGACCGGTGCGCCTCTGTGGGGAACGTTGATCGCTCTCAGCGACGAGAACGGCCCTCTGCTTGGCATTCTCGATCAGCCTTATATGCGCGAGCGTTTCACCGGCGCCCGCAGGGTCAGCCACTTCCAAAGCCCGCATGCGAGCCACCCCTTGCAGAGCCGCCACAACATCACCCTCAAGGACGCGGTGCTCTCCTCCACCCACCCTGAGCTCTTCCGTGGCGAGACAGAGCGCGTGGCCTTCACCAATCTCACCCGCCAGGTCCGCATGACCCGCTATGGCGGCGATTGCTACGCCTACGGATTATTGGCGATGGGCTATCTCGATCTGGTCGTCGAAACGGGCCTCAAGCCTTTCGACATTCAGGCCCTCATCCCGATTGTGGAGGGCGCAGGCGGGCGCGTCACCAATTGGCGCGGCGGTCCGGCCCATCTCGGCGGACAAGTGATCGCGAGCGGCTGCCCGAAGCTCCATGACCTGGCGCTCACCGTGCTTGCAAGTGGCGCCAGCGTCTAACTCCCCCGCGCCACAAACCCATCAAAGAACGCCCAAAACAGACGCCGGATTTCATCGCGCTCCATCATGATTTCGTGCTCCGCATCGAGGAGCACAAAGGTCCCCTTCTTCAGCCGCCGGATCAGCCGCAT
>DMER01000055.1 GCA_003451645.1 Alphaproteobacteria bacterium
GCGGTTGGTGTTTTGAGCTGCACCCTGTCCTTTTGGACCGCGCCGGAAATGAAGCGGAAGGCGCCCTTGGTATATTTCACCACTTGCTGACTGGGGCTGCCGGGGCCCGCATAAGTGAACTCGTCCACGATCATCTCGGAATTGGGACCCATCGCCAATTTGCTGCTATCGGCAAAGGTCACCTCCAGCGCGCCATTGGCGGCCGTCGCGAGTTCGGCGTCACGGTAAATCTGATCCTTCCAGGCGATTTGCGCCTGCGCCGCGCCGGGCGGTTTTTGCATGGCCGCGGGGCGCAAGCTCGACGCCTGCCCCACCGCCTCAGCGGCGAGCGCAGATGGCCCGGCGGCAAGCACAGCCGCTATCACGAGACCTCGCAACAAGACCATGACCGTCCCCCGAAAATCGGCCGCCCCGGCGCGAACCAGTCCGCCGACAATTCGTCAGCGTACACTTGCGGCTCGCCGAAATCTCTAAACCACGGTTAACGGCGGCGAAAAAATTAGGAAAGTTACAATCTTACAACTTGTGGATTTTATCCGAGCCTGATCCGGGAGCGCCCCGATCGGCGCGCAGACCTTCGTGACAGCGGGCATCCGTCCGCTGAGACCGCTTTCAGGAAAAGCGGGAACCCGTTATCCGCCTGAAAGCGGTCAGCCCAAAGATTCAGCGCGTTTTCGGACACAAAACCGGCCTCCACTTTTGTTGAAAACGCGCTAGGGTGCCGCCAAAACGCAATCAAAGGGGGATCAGGATGGCGGCTCACACCCAAACCAATGGGCGCGACTTGCGCAATGTGATTGTGGCGTCGGCCGCAGGCACCGCGCTGGAGTGGTATGATTTCTTTTTGTTTGGCGCCCTTGCCACCATCCTCGCCAAGCATTTCTTCGCCAATGTGCCGGAGACGCAGGCCTTTATCCTGACGCTGTTAACCTTTGCCGCAGGGTTTTTCGCAAGGCCATTTGGCGCGCTCGTCTTTGGCAAAATCGGGGATATGCATGGGCGGAAGGGGGCGTTCCTCACCACGATCTCGCTGATGGGGGTGGCGACGCTGTTGATCGGCCTTTTGCCTGATTACTCGCAAGTGGGGCTGTTGGCGCCCGCGGCGCTCGTGTTCTTGCGGATGGTGCAAGGCTTTGCTTTGGGCGGGGAATATGGGGGCGCTGCCATCTACGTGGCCGAGCACAGTGCCGCCCACCGGCGCGGCTTTGATACCAGCTGGATCCAGACCTCGGCGGCCATTGGTCTGACGCTGGCTCTCGTCGTGGTGCTGGGCTTGCGCACCTGGATGGGCGAGGCGGCCTTTGCCGATTGGGGCTGGCGCATCCCCTTCATTGGGTCGGTTCTGTTGCTCGTTGTGTCCTTGTGGATCCGGATGCGCTTAAGCGAGAGCCCGGTCTTTCAAGAGTTGCAAGCGCAAGGGCGCAATTCCAAGCGCAGCCTCGCCGACAGTTTTGCCGAATGGAGCAGTTTGAAGCTGGTGCTCCTTGCCCTCTTCGGCATCATGATGGCGCAGGGGGTCGTCTGGTATACGGGCAATTTCTATACGCAGTTCTTCTTAGAAAAGGTCTTGAAGGTCCCTGGCGCCACAGTCACCGGGATCATGCTCACCATCACTTTTGCTTCGATGTTCCTCTATGTGTTCTTCGGCTGGCTGTCGGACAAGGTGGGACGCAAGCCCGTGATGCTGGGCGGCATGATCTTGATGCTGGTGGCCTATTTCCCGGGCTTTCAGATGCTGACGCACTTCGCCAATCCCGGCCTGGCCGAGGCCATGCGGGCCAATCCGATCACCATCGCCGCCAATCCCGATGCGTGCTCCCTTCAGCTCGACCTAACAGGTGGCGCACGCAAATTCACCTCCGCCTGCGATGTCGCCAAATCGGCTGTCGCCTCGTTGGGCGTGTCCTATCAGACCGCATTCGCAGCCCAAGGGGCCGAGGTGCGCGTGGGCTCGGCCGTGATCATGGCGCCCTCGCTCGATGGTCTGAGCACCGGCGCGGCCAAGGCCGCGCGCGCGGCATTCGAGGGCGAGCTCAAAGCCGCCCTAGCTGCTGCCGGCTATCCGGCAGGTGCCGACATGGCGCGCTTCAATTGGTGGGGTGTGGTGGGGACCATGCTGATCTTCATTGTTGCAGCGACAGCACTCTATGGGCCGCAAGCTGCCTGCCTGGTTGAGCTATTCCCCGCGCGCATCCGCTATACGGCGTTGTCCTTCCCCTACCATGTCGGTACTGGGTGGTTCGGCGGCTTTCAGCCCGCCATCGGCTTTGCCATCGTGACCGCAGCGGGCGAAACCTATGCGGGGCTCTGGTATCCCTTTGTGATCACCGCCATCGCGATCGTGGTCGCCATCCTCTTCCTGCCCGAGACGCGCGGACGGGATGTGGGCGATCAGGGGTAATGGCGGACAGAGAGAGATTCGAACTCTCGGTACCCTTGCAGGTACACACGCGTTCCAGGCGTGCGCCTTAAACCACTCGGCCATCTGTCCTTGCCGCACACGCTGGTTAGGCGCACGCTGTTTAGTCTTGGTCCGTCGCTTCGCTCCGGTGGCGCCTTAAACCACTCAGGTCTCTGTCCTTGCCGCACACGCTGGTTAGGCGCACGCTGTTTCGTCTTGGTCCGTCGCTTCGCTCCGGTGGCGCCTTAAACCACTCAAAGCTCTGTCGCGTTTCGTAACTTTAAGGGCGCGCACTATAGCGTCCGGCACACACTCATCAAGCAAGAAAGCAGCACCGGCGCCAAATCGGCCTTGGCCGCCTTGCGGCAGGCACGCGCTTGCGCTAGCGTCCGGTTCAAATTGTTGAATTGCTGCAGAGAATTAACCGGGCTTAACGGCTGGGTATGACAGCAATTCCTCACCACTGTTGCGGGGCCGCGCAAGCGGAATGGGTATGGTGACATTGTTGTTCCGTTTTTTGAGCTTGGTTCTCATTATTTGCGGCCTGATGCTGTTGGGGGCCGATGCCGTCAGCACGCTGGAGGCGGGCGGCGTGATCAAATTGCGTTCTCTGGAGTCCGTCTGGATGCTGTTCGTGCCAGGGTCCGCGCCCAGCGCGGCTTTGCCTGGTCCGCTGGCCATGATCCTTGGCATTCCAGCTTGGGCGGTGTTGGGCCTTTTGGGTTTGCTCTTTGCCTTCTTGTTCCGGCACCGCGACGACGAGTATGATCATTAGGGTTTAGGCGCGGCGGAACCCGACATTCACATGCGGGCGGCGCCATGGAGGCCCCGATGCGGCGGCTCTTGCTCCTGATCGCTTGTTTGTTTTGGCTGGGCGCCGTTGCGGTTGCGGCGGTCGACTTGGTGCGGGGTTACGGCGGCAGCGGTGCCTGGGTGCGCAGCGCTGGCGAGTGGTGGTATGTCCTTAGCCCCTCCACCTTGAACGGCTTGCAGGCGGGCATTCAACGTTATGTCTCGCCCGATTTGTGGGAGCATGTAATCTCCCCTGCCCTCTTGTGGCCCGCCGTTGCAGTCCTGATCCTGAAGGGCGCGTTCTTCTGGGTTGTGTCGCGCCTGTTCCGGCGGCCGTGAGATGCGCCTCGACGAGCCGCCCTCCTTTGCGATTTTGAGCGTCAATGTGGGCCGCCCCGCTCCCTTGGGTACCTGGCAAGGCGAGGCCGTCACCAGCGCGATCCGCAAGCTGCCCGTCATGGACGCAAATATCGCCGTGTCCGCGACCAATCTGGGGGGTGACGCGCAGGCCGACCTCAGCGTGCATGGCGGCCCGGATAAGGCGCTCTATGCCTACCCTGCCCTGCACGCCGATTGGTGGGAGGCGCGCGGTGTCGCCTACCGGCCCGGTTTCATGGGCGAGAACCTGACGCTTGATGGGCCTGCGGAGGACCAGGTGCATATTGGCGATGTGTTCGCCTGGGGGCCAGAGGTCATGGTGCAGGTTTCAGAGCCTAGAGGCCCCTGTTTCAAGCTCGGCCTTCTGACCGGTCAGGCGGATGCGCCGCAGCAGATGGTGCTCTCCGGCCATTGCGGCTGGTATATGCGGGTCTTGGGCCCGGGCACTGCGCCGGTGCAGGGCAGCCTTACCTTTGTCTCCCGCGAAGCGGGCAGCCCCAGCGTGCGGGAGACCTTCCTCGCCAAGGCGCATCGCAAACTGGTCCCTGAGGCCCGGGTCCGCGCAATCATGGCCACGCCCACGCTCGGCCGCGAGTGGCGCGCCACGTTGGAGCGGGCGTTACGCTCTTAATGCGAGGCATCTCAACAGTGGCGAAAGTCAGGCCAGCTCATAGCGACTACTAGCCATTGCCCTGCAAGACATTTCTCAGCCTAGCAAGGTAGTTGGTAAGCCTAGCACCGAGCGGGGCATCACCGATCCTATTCAGAAACTCGTGCATTTCGTCTTCAGCAAGGGCAGCGCTCGCCGCCATCAGTATGCGTTGCCTGACTGCGACGTATTCTTCGGTGTTTGCCAGTCGTTGCATGATAAGAGCCTTGCCAGAGTCGAGACGCAGAACACAAATCGTGGTCGTAAAAATTTCAACGTCACGCAAGTCTTTAGTACCAGGTCTATTGTTTAACTTAGGCGGAAACAATCTACACACTGACTGGTCAATGTCTTCGATAGTCGAAGCGGCAATGTAGTCGGGATGGACAGCGCGAGGATACGTTTTCGCGATCTCTGTGATTGCCTGGAGCGCATTGACGATCTGACCGGAACGCTCACCTGCACCTCCCTTTAGGATCCCAACAAGTCGCGGCATGGCAATTGGCCCAAGCGCGGCAGCCCTGAGGTGTGTGGACGATAAACTGTCAATTGCGTCGTTCAGGTCTCGGCTTACCCGCTTTCGGAGTCCGAACACAACCGTCAGAACCAGACCGCCAAATAGCAATTGAAGCAATCCGACAGCGATCCCATCCGTCTCGCCGGTGCTCACGATAACGCTCTCAAACGCCGCTCGATTGAGAAGTTCGTCGCCCATCGGTAAATTTCTGATTAAAGCCTCAACAGTATACAGTGACCAAGATTGCAGTTCAGACAGTCGCTGGGCTTCGGCGCTTATTGCCGCCCCATCCTTTAGCAAGCCGAGCGCTTGCCCAATGCCCGTAGGGTCAACTTTGACGCGATAGTCGAGCAGCAGCCCGTTAAGCGATTGCAAGAGCAGCGGCGTCAACACAAACATCGCCACACAGATCAAAATGATCTCATCGCGCAAATCAGGATTTGTTGCGTCGTAGTCTCGAGGGGCTTCGACACCAAGCATCACGCGGCGCCTGCGCGAGAGTTCGAAAAACCAATAGACAATGGATGAAACAACAGCCGCCAACCCCAAAGACAACACGGCTGCTGCCGCTAACTTGTCGACAGCGCCCAAAAGGAAACCGGCCACACTAAGGGCCAGGAGTGGCAAGACCAAAACCAAATAACGCGCCCAGGGATTTATGATTTCAAATCCCAGAGCCAAACCTAAAAGCCGCACCCACTTCGGCTGCTTCGATTCCCAATTTGGCAATCCGTCCATAGCTCATGCTCCTCGCTGAACTTGACGGACTGTCTTCGATCCGCAGCCACGCTTTCAAGACGACAAGTTGAACATAGCTTTGTTTTATGACGGCTGTTGTTTTCTTGCCGTCATTGTTTCAGCTTTGTCGCAGAATTTATCGGCGAGAGGGAGGATCAATCGAGCGCCAATTCAATTGGCAGCTCGATACGCCATGTAGGCAAGACGATGCGCCGCAGCAGATGGTGCTCTCCGGCCATTGCGGCTGGTATATGCGGGTCTTGGGCCCGGGCACTGCGCCGGTGCAGGGCAGCCTCACCTTTGTCTCCCGCGAGGCGGGCAGCCCTACCGTGCGGGAGACCTTCCTCGCCA
>DMER01000023.1:0-6542 GCA_003451645.1 Alphaproteobacteria bacterium
CCGCCGAACGGCTGCACGCCGACGACCGCACCGATCTGGTTGCGGTTGACATAGAGATTGCCAGCACGCACGCGGGCGCGCACTTGACGTGCGGTCTCCTCAATCCGTGTGTGCACGCCAATGGTCAAGCCGAACCCTGTGGCGTTGATCGCCTCGCATACCCTGTCGAGGTGACCGCCCTCAAAGCGCACCACATGCAGGATCGGTCCAAAGGTCTCCTGCTTGAGCCGCGCGATGGCATCGATCTCAAAGGCATGGGGAGCAAAAAACCACCCATCGCGGCAATCCGGTGACAACTCCGACTTAGCCAGAAGGCGGCCCTCGCGTGTCATCCGCTCGGCATGGGCACTGAGTGCCGCGTGCGCCTCTCCATCAATCAACGGGCCGATGTCGGTATCCAGCCGCATTGGGTCACCCAGTTTGAGTTCCGCCATTGCGCCTTCGATCATCGTGATGACCTTGGCCGCGATATCCTCCTGAACAAAGAGAACCCGCAACGCCGAACAGCGTTGCCCGGCACTGTCAAAGGCGGAGGTCACCGCATCGCGCACCAATTGCTCGGGCAGCGCGGTTGAATCCGCGATCATGGCATTCAGGCCGCCGGTCTCGGCGATCAGCACCGGGATGGCGCCGTCGCGTGCGGCAAGCGCGCGGTTGATCAGCTTGGCGGTCTCGGTCGACCCTGTAAAGGCAACACCAGAAACGCGGCTGTCGCGGACCATCTGCGCGCCAATCCTGGCACCGTCGCCAGGCAGGAATTGCAGCACATCCGCAGGCACGCCCGCCTGATGCAGCAGTTCCACACAGAGCGCGCCAGCGCCAGGCGTCTGCTCCGCGGGCTTGGCGAGAACCGTGTTGCCCGCAGCCAGCGCGGCAGCGACTTGCCCGGTAAAGATCGCGACTGGAAAATTCCACGGCGAGATGCACGCGAACACGCCACGCCCATGCAGTGAGAGCTCGTTTCGCTCGCCCGTTGGGCCCGGCATGAGGTGAGGCGTTGAAAACTCTGCACGCGCCAACTGCGCATAATATCTGAGGAAATCGATCGCCTCCCGCACATCAGCCAACGCGTTGGGCAAAGTCTTGCCCGCCTCACGCACGCAGACCGCCACAAGCCGCGCCATTTCTTGCTCGAAGAGCGTGGCCGCCCGTCCGAGCATTCCCGCCCGCTCAGCGCCGCGCAAACCATCCCACTCGTTATGCGCCTTTGCGGCCGCCGCAATGGCCGCGTCGGTCTGCTCAGGGGAAGCGTCTTGAACATGGCCGATCAGTCGCGCGCGGTTCGCCGGGTCAAAGACAGCACGCGCATCGCTGAGGCTTGCCCCGCCTTTGAGGATGGGCCCAACGGTGAAGGGCTTAGCTGCGGCCTGCTCCACCTCGGCGCAGAACGGGCCAGCTTGGGCAGGATCACTGAACAGCAAGCCTTTCGAATTGGGTCGGCCAGGGAACAAATCGCGCGGCAGCGGGATCTTTGGGTGGTGCTTGGACTCAACCGCTTCAGTCGCCGCAACCGGATCCGCGATGATCGACGCGATTGGCGCCTCATCATCTGCCAGACGGTTTACGAAGGAGGTATTCGCCCCATTCTCCAAGAGGCGCCGGACCAGATAGGCCAACAGGTCTTCATGTGCACCGACCGGGGCATAAACCCGGCACGCAACGCCCAGATGCTCCGGACCCGCCACTTCGTCATAGAGGGCTTCACCCATGCCGTGCAGGCGCTGATACTCATAGTCCGTGGAATTGCCGCCAATGGCACGGATGGCAGCAACCGTGTGGGCGTTGTGGGTCGCGAACATAGGATAGATGGCCGACGGGTCGGCCAGCATGAGTTTCGCGCAAGCCAAATAGGAGGTGTCCGTTGCGGCCTTGCGCGTGAAGACGGGATAGCCGGCCAAGCCCTGCTCTTGCGCCCGCTTGATCTCGCTGTCCCAATAGGCGCCTTTGACCAAGCGGACCGGAATGCGGCGGCCCTGACGCTTGGCAAGCTGCTGCAGCCAGGAAATCACCGCCACCGCACGCTTTTGATAGGCCTGGACTGCGAGCCCCAGGCCCTCCCACCCCTTGAGGTCGCTCGTCTCGCTCACCGCCTCAAAGAGGTCCAAGGTCAGATCGAGCCGGTCGGCCTCTTCGGCATCAACGGTCAGGCCAATGCCGAGCGCGCGCGCCTTGGCCCCCAACGCGACGATATCCGGCAGAAGCTCTTTATACAGACGGTCACGCTTGACATAGTCAAAGCGCGGATGAATTGCCGACAGCTTGACCGAAATGGAATCCGCCTCAAACACCGATGCAGGTTTGAGCTTTGCTGCCTCCGCGCCCACAGTACCGACCGCGGCATGATAGGCCGCCAAATAGCGCTTGGCGTCCTCCATGGTCATCGCCGCCTCGCCAAGCATGTCGAACGAATAGCGAAACCCGCGCGGACGCGCTTCGCGGGCGCGCGATAGCGCCTCATCGATCGTACGTCCAAGGACGAATTGACCACCCATCATGCGCATGGCCGCATACATCGCCTGACGGATCACCGGCTCGCCCGAACGGGCGACAATCCGCCCAAAAAGGTTCGACCAGTCTGGCGCCTGCTTGTCGCCGAGGCGAACCACACGGCCAGTCAGCATAAGCCCCCATGTCGAGGCATTCACGAATAAGGATTCCGAACGGCCTAAATGCTTCTCCCATTGCGCCATGCCCACCTTGTCGCGGATCAGGCGGTCCGCGGTCTGAGCATCGGGTATGCGCAATAGGGCTTCTGCCAGGCACATCAAGACGACGCCTTCGTCCGTCGACAGAGCGTATTGGTGGAGGAAGGCATCGAGGCCGCCGCGCCTGCGCTGCGAACGCACCCGGTTAACCAAGTCGCGGGCCAGCGCCTCGGTTGCGGTCAATTGGGCTGGGGTTAACCGTGCGCGGCCGATGAGCGTTTCAACGACACGCCCTTCATCCGCCAGATAGAGGGCCGCCATATCCGCACGCGCCGAGGCTAACGTCATTGTCAATTCCTTGCCGCCATTGACTTTTGGCGGCGAACTATCCCATTGCGGGCATTATCCACAAAGTCAGGCTCAGAGGGAACCCCGAACCCGATGCAAACTGCCCCCATTTTGTTACTTCGAACAGCCGCAGATTTGCGGCAAACCATTAAGGTTTGGCGATCCCAAGGTCATCGGGTCGGGTTGGTGCCAACCATGGGGGCGCTTCATGCCGGGCATCTGGGACTAGGCGCGCTTGCCCGCCGGACCTGCCAAAAAGTCGTGTTCAGTATTTTTGTGAACCCCGCCCAATTTGCTCCGCATGAGGATTTTGACCGCTACCCCAGAACCGAGGCAGCCGATCTGGCTGCGCTGGCGCAAGCCGAAGCTGCCGACGTTGTTTTCGCCCCCGCAGCCGCCGAGATGTATCCGCCGGGCTTCTCAACCAGTGTCAGCGTCGCCGGGCCTGCAACCGGCCTGGAAAGTGACGCCCGCCCGCATTTCTTTGGCGGTGTTGCGACCGTTGTGACGAAGTTGCTCCTACAAGCGCTGCCGGATACAGCCGTGTTCGGAGAGAAGGACTACCAACAATTGATGGTAATTCGAAAGGTTGTGGAGGATCTCGCTATCCCGGTTGAGATTATTGGCGCCCCCACCGCGCGCGATCACGATGGTTTGGCACTCTCATCGCGCAATGCATATCTAACCGCCCCGCAACGACAGATCGCGGTCGCGCTCAACCGTGTTTTGCGATCGGTGATTGCAGATGTCCTCAATGGCGTGGCACTGCCCGAGGCAATAGCGAGGGGGCGCGCAGACCTCATCGCCGCAGGCTTTGATGCGGTGGATTATTTGCAGATTCGCAACAGCGCGACCCTTGAGCAGCCGCTTAGCCCGGGGCAACCCTTGCGCGTCTTGGCAGCCGCACGCCTTGGCGCAGTCCGGTTGATCGACAACATGGCGGTTGCGCCGGCCTCTCTACAAGAGCCCTAACTCGGCGAGCTCGCGTTTGAGGTCCTCGTTGAAGTTGCCGGAACCGGCCTTAAGGTCGGGCGGTGCGTCAGCAGGCTTTAGATAGCGCCAGCCTTGGAACGGCCGGCGTGCTCTAGGAGCCACCGGAATGAGCCCAGGCTGCATCACCAAGTGGCAACGGCCAATCCCCTCTCCATCTTGGAAGGGTTCAATGGCAATCAATGGTTGCCGCCCAAGGATGTAGCCTTTGATAATCCAATAAATTGACCCGCCATCGAGCAGCTCTTGCGTTCTCTTGGGCACCATCCGGGTGGTATGCGTAATCCGGCCCCGGCTTTTCACTTGCCCCTCTTGCCATTGCGCTAGATCGGCCAAGGAGTCCGTGCCCACACTTAATTTGATGAGATGCAGGACCATCAGAACTTAGCAGCCTTCTGCTCACGCGCATCAAGCCTTCCGTCGCCGTTCGTGTCCGCTGCCGCCATGCTCTCCATCAGAAAGGCCTGATATTCACCCAGTTGTATCGCACCGTCCCTGTTACGGTCGACGCGCAGCACATCACCGTTGGCAAGACCGTGCTCACTATCGTCCAGAATCTGATTGCCGTTACGGTCCGCGGCCAAGGCGCGGCGGGTCGCATAATTGCGGAACTCTTCTTCACTAATGACCCCGTCGCCGTCATAGTCGACCGGGTTTTCGGTTGCTATTGCCGCTGGAAGCCAGCCCGCTACCGCTAGCCATATCAGGCACGCGAGCAGTCCCGTTTTGCTCAGAGTTGTTCGATGTTGCAACTTAGATACACCCCATGCTGACCCGCTAAGGGAGGCAGCCTCATGCCACGCATTCGCCTAAAACGCATACCAGCTAATAGCTTTGCAATTGCGTATGCTACAAGTGGAATGAGAGCGTTGTGAGGCAAGCCCTGACCCGCCACAGATTGAAGCTCACACTCCTGTTGAGCCTCATGTTCTCGACTGCTGCTGGCACAGCCATGGCGGGCGATGTGACCTGTGCATCGAGGGCGGGCGGATATTCCTATTGCCGGGCCGACACGACCCAAGGCGTGCAGCTGGTTCAGCAAATGAGCGGCTATGCCTGCTTCCAGGGTGACACTTGGGGCTATGACCGTGGGGGAATATGGGTCTCAAATGGTTGTGCGGCGCGATTTCAACTGGGACCCAATGAGCCAGAGGCCCGGTCGTTGGACCTTGAGAGCTCGGGCGTTGTAAAGCGGCAGCGCGGGGTTGTCTTGCCGCTGACAACAGCGCCGTCGCCTGACGATCTGCCGCTGCAGGTACCAACACCAGCGCGCGCGCCCACACAGATAGTGGTTTGCGAATCCAAGCAATATGCGAGAACCTTTTGCGCGGCGGAGGTTAGCTCCCATGTGGAACTGCGCAAGAAACTGAGCAGCGCCGCCTGCCGCTTTAACAAGACATGGGGTTATGACTTTGAGGCGGTCTGGGTGTCCGAGGGGTGCAGGGCTGAGTTCGCGGTCTATTGAGCCGCGGCTGCCTTGAAACGGACCACGACTGTTCCTTCTGAGATCTGTTCGCCCGGCGCCGCATTGAGCGACTCGACAACCAAATCGGCGGGGGCCGCGAGTGTGTGCTCCATTTTCATGGCTTCCAGGACCGCAATGGGTTGGCCCTTGCGGACAGGATCGCCCGCCTTGGCGAAGACGGAGACAACTTTACCTGGCATAGGCGCCATCAAAGTCAGCGCGGAAGCACCAGTGTCGAGATCTACGCCCAAGGGGTCTCGCAAGGCAAAGCTATAGCCGCGGCCGTCTATGAGGACGAGCTCCTCGCCTTGCAGATGCAAAACCGCTGCCGAGGCGCGGCGGCCATCGAGCATAGCAGTCACGCGGCCATCGTGCCGCTCCGCACCGGAGACTTGGACCGCCATCTCATTCCAATGTACGAGCCAATTGCGCCCGATGGGCGTACAGCGCAGCCGCTCCCCGTCGGCAAAGGCTATCGTCTGCGTGTGCGCTGGGCCAAGGCGCCAGCCGCCACCAGCATTCCAGGGATCGCTTGCCCAGCCAAAGCTTTGCTCGCGGCCAAGGAGTTGCTCAAGGGCACACAGGATACGAGCCTCAGGCGGCGCTTGACGCGCGGACGTGAACAGAACGTCGTGATGGCGGTCGATGAAGCCCGTATCAACCTCGCCCGCCTTGAAAGCTGGATGAGACAGGAGATCAATCAGAAAGCTCAAATTGGTTCTAAGGCCTGCCGCCTCCGTAGCGCTGAGCGTTTGCACGAGGCGCAGGATGGCGGCATCCCGCGTCTGACCCCACGCGATCAGCTTCGCGATCATGGGATCATAATACATCGTGACCGCGTCTCCTTCCCGCACGCCGGTATCGACCCGCGTGTCGTGACGGCTGGGCGGAAAGCGCAATCGGCGCAGAGTGCCGGTCGAGGGCAGGAACCCCTTGGCCGGGTCCTCCGCATAAAGACGAACCTCGACGGCATGGCCATCGATCTGCAGATGCTCTTGCTGGACCGGCAGGGGCTCGCCTGCCGCTACACGCAACTGCCACTCAACCAGGTCCTGACCCGTGATCATTTCCGTGACCGGGTGCTCGACCTGCAG
>DMER01000023.1:6719-9873 GCA_003451645.1 Alphaproteobacteria bacterium
TCGACCTGCAGGCGCGTGTTCATTTCCATGAAGTAAAAGCCATCGGCGCGCAGGCCATGCGCCGAATCGACAATGAACTCGACAGTTCCGGCACCCCGGTAGCCAATAGCCTTGGCCGCCTGGACCGCGGCCTGCCCCATCGCTTGGCGCAAGTCCCGCGTCATCGCTGGCGCAGGCGCCTCTTCGATGACCTTTTGGTGGCGGCGTTGAACAGAGCAGTCTCGCTCAAAGAGATGGACCGCATTCCCATGCCCATCGGCAAAGACTTGTATCTCGATATGGCGCGGGCGCGAGACGTATTTCTCGATCAAGACCCTGGGATCACCAAAGGCGTTCTGCCCCTCGCGCTGCGCGCCTTCGAGGGCCTTTTCAAAGTCCCCGGCCGCCTCCACCTTGCGCATGCCTTTGCCGCCGCCGCCTGCGACCGCCTTGATCATCACCGGAAAGCCAACCTTGCCAGCCTCCGCCGCCAAACGGCTGAGGGATTGATCCGCACCCTGATAGCCAGGAACGACGGGTACGCCCGCTTTGATCATGAGCTCCTTTGCAGCGTCTTTGAGGCCCATGGCTCGGATCGCGCTGGCCGGTGGTCCTACCCAAATCAGGCCAGCGGCCGCCACGGCTTGCGCAAAGTCCGCGTTCTCAGACAGAAAGCCATAGCCCGGATGAATGGCCTCAGCGCCCGTAGCGCGCGCAGCCTCCAGGATCGCATCGCCCCGCAGATAACTCTCCCGGGCAGGTGCAGGCCCAAGACAGACCGCGTCATCGGCCATTTGGGTATGGAGAGCGCTTGCGTCAGCCTCTGAATAGACAGCGATGGTGCGCAAGCCAAGTCTGCGTGCAGTGCGGATGACACGGACCGCGATCTCGCCGCGATTGGCAATCAGGAGGGATGAGAACATGTAGCGCTGCGCCGTTTGGGAGGGTTGTGCGGTTACCTTAGCAGGATTGCGCAGGCGGCCGTGAAGTGCAAATCATCGCCACCCATGAAGGAGAAACTGTCTGGAGACCGGGACATGACAAAAACGGTTCTGGAAAAATTGGGATGGCGGACTGGCCTACCCGCACTGTTCGTTGGACTGCCCGCCGGGCTGGAGGCTCTATTCGCTGACGCCCTGCCCATCGATGCCCCAGTGCCCAATTGGATCCTCGCCTTTGCCCCGGATCAACGCACATTGGCCATCCTCGCAAACGGACCCGTGCTGACCTATCAGCGCGGCGGCCATCTCTGGCTTGCCTACCCCAAAAAGACTGGTGCCATCAAAACCGACCTGACCCGGGACCTGGGCTGGGAGGTCATTAACGATCTCGATCTCTTGCCCGTCACGCAAATCGCCATTGACGCGACCTGGTCGGCCTTGCGCTTTCGCTACCGAGACGAAATCCAGAAATTGACGCGCAAATTCTAGATCTGGCGTTTTGACCTTGCATGGGTCAAGGAAATGAGTATTGTCCCGCGCTTCGCAACGGGGTTGCGGCCGCCACTGTCATTCGAGCGTTTGCTTGAGGCTTCCCGCCAGCAGAGGCCGGTCCATCATCTAGCGTTTAAGCCATGGGGGCCTAAACCGGATGCCGCGACCCAAGCAATGAGAGGCCCTCATGCCGTTTTACGAGCATGTTTTTATCGCGCGCCAAGATGCGGCGCAGCAGGCCGTTGAAGGCCTGATCGACGAACTCAAGCAGGTGATCACTGACAATGGCGGCCAAGTGACAAAGGCCGAATATTGGGGTGTTCGTAACCTCGCCTACAAGATCAACAAGAACCGCAAGGGTCACTACGCCCTTTTGAATATCGATGCGCCCGCCCCGGCCGTCCACGAATTGGAACGGCGCCAGCGGATCAACGAAGATGTCATCCGGGCGGTGACGGTGCGCGTTGAAGCCCTCGAAGAAGGCCCCTCCGCTGGCATGATTGCCCGGCAGGCGCGGGAGCGGCGTGATCAACGCTGGAGCCGGCGTGAGGACGGCGACGATGTGGGGTTTGGTGACGAGAGGGGTGACCGCTAATGGCATATGAAAGAAATGAACGCGGTGACCGTGGCGATCACGGCGGCGATCGTGACCGGGGTGACCGCGGCGGTCCTGGTGGCGGTGATGGTGGCGCGCGCAGGCCCTTCTTCCGCCGCCGCAAGACCTGCCCCTTTTCGGGCGATCACGCACCTAAGATCGACTATAAGGACATCAAGCTCCTGTCCCGCTTTATCTCTGAGCGCGGCAAGATTGTCCCTTCGCGCATTACCGCTGTCTCGGCCAAGAAGCAGCGTGAACTTGCAACGGCCATCAAGCGGGCGCGCACGCTGGCGCTGCTGCCTTATGTGATGGAATAGGAGCGCCCGGTCATGGAAGTCATTCTGTTGGAACGTGTCCACAAACTCGGTCAAATGGGCGATGTGGTCAAAGTCAAAGACGGGTTCGCCCGGAATTTTCTGTTGCCGCGCAAGAAGGCGTTGCGCGCGACCAAGGCCAATCGCGAGCAATTCGAGCAGCAAAAGGCGCAGCTCGAGGCGACCAATCTCAAGCTCAAGGGCGAGGCCGAAAAGATCAAGCTCAAGCTCGATGGGCAGACCTTCACCATCATCCGTCAGGCTGGTGAGACGGGCATGCTGTACGGGTCGGTCAGCTCGCGCGACGTTGCCGATGTCGTGACGGCGGGCGGCTTTACGATTGCACGCAGCCAATCGGCGCTGGACCGCACGATCAAGTCCCTAGGCCTGCACGAAGTCAGCATTGCGTTGCACCCGGAAGTCAGCGCCATGGTGACGATCAATGTGGCACGCTCTGCCGACGAGGCTGAGCGGCAGTTGCGGGGCGAGAACGTCTTGATCGAGAAAACCGACGAAGAATTGGCCCTTGAGGATGCAGAGGCGCTGTTCGATGATGCTGGTGCGGCGCCTGCTGATGACGCTCCGGCGCCGGACGATACGGACACCAAGGACAAGCGCAAAAAGAAGGGCTAAGCAACCCAATCAGCCATAGCCAAGACCCGCCTTGCACAATCGTCAGGGCGGGTTTTTTACTGGGCGCTGATCGAAATCGAATCATCGCAGAAATCTCTGTGTGGCCGCCCCACAACAGCTGCAACAGCACATGAAGTCTTGGCCCTAAACCCCTCTTTACATTGTATTTCTGTGGATCATTGGAAATTGGATTTGCG
>DMER01000023.1:10044-11175 GCA_003451645.1 Alphaproteobacteria bacterium
CATTGGAAATTGGATTTGCGAAGGGTCCGCGGCCTGCTTCATTGTCCGCGTCATGAGCAGCGCACCCGTTTCGCCGACCGAGCCACAAGCATCCATCACTCCTGAGCCTGACATTGGTCCTGCACGGCAATTCCCGTATGACTATGAGATGGAGCAGGCCCTGTTGGGAGCCATCCTTATCAACA
This sequence comes from Alphaproteobacteria bacterium, assembly GCA_003451645.1. GTDB lineage: Bacteria > Pseudomonadota > Alphaproteobacteria > Micropepsales > Micropepsaceae > DMER01. The sequence continues at coordinate 10,230 of DMER01000023.1, forward strand.
ATGAGGCCCTGGCACGCGTCTCCGCGATATTGGAGTCGAGGCACTTTCACTCCGAACTGCATCAGCGCATTTACACGGCGTGCGAGAAATTGGTGAATGCGGGCAAGCTCGCCTCTCCTGCCACGTTACGGCCGCACTTTCAGTTCGACGTTGGCCTGAAAGATCTGGGCGGCACGGATTACCTGGTTGAACTGACCAAGCTTTCGCCGACGGTCGTGAATGCCAAAGACTTTGCGCGCGTGCTCTTCGACATGGCACAGCGTCGCGAACTGATCAATATCGGCCACGATTTGGTTGCTAGCGCCTACGATCCGCCGGTAGAACTTGATGCCGCCGACCTGATCGAGGACGCCGAACGAAAGCTTTATGATGTTGCCGAGAAATCGCGCTTTGGTGGCGGATTCAAAGCCTTTTCCAAGTCGCTTAAGGGTGCGATCGAGGCCGCAGAGAAAGCCTACCAGTCCGCCAGCCACATTTCGGGCGTCACAACTGGATTTTTGGAGATCGACGACAAGCTAGGTGGGTTGCAGCGATCTGACTTGGTCATTATCGCGGGCCGCCCAGGCATGGGTAAGACCGCACTGGCGACCAACATGGCTTTCCATGCGGCGCGGGAATTTGTTCTGTCCGAGGGCAAAGGCGGCGCCTCGGTCGCCTTCTTTAGCTTGGAAATGTCGGCCGAACAGCTGGCGACCCGTATTTTGTCAGAGCAAGCCGAAGTGTCGGGCTCTAAAATCCGCCGCGGCAAGATTGATCCGGCGGAATTCCAAAAGCTGGCGCAGGCCAGCGCGGAGCTGGAAACAATGCCGTTCTTTATCGACGATACGGGCGGTCTCTCAATCGCACAAGTGTCCGCTCGCTGCCGTCGCTTGAAGCGCACGCAAAATCTGGGCTTGGTGATCGTTGACTATTTGCAGCTGTTGGCGGGTACAGGCAGCCGCAAGAA
>DMER01000023.1:11387-11594 GCA_003451645.1 Alphaproteobacteria bacterium
CCGCAAGAACGAGAACCGCGTACAAGAGGTCACCGAAATCACCAAGGGCCTCAAGACGCTGGCTAAGGAGCTGAACGTGCCCATCGTCGCCTTGTCACAGTTGTCGCGCGGCGTGGATGCCCGTGACGACAAACGTCCCGTTCTCGCGGATTTGCGTGAGTCGGGCTCCATCGAACAAGACGCAGACGTGGTCATGTTCGTCTACCG
>DMER01000023.1:11806-12369 GCA_003451645.1 Alphaproteobacteria bacterium
ATGTTCGTCTACCGCGAGGAATATTATCTGGGCACCAAGGAGCCCGATATTGAGGACACCGCCGCCCACCAAAAGTGGAAGGACAAAATGGAGCGTTTGACCGGCAAGGCGGAAGTTTTGATCGAAAAGCACCGCCACGGGCCCACCGGCTCCGTCGAACTCGGCTTTGAAAAGCAATTCACGCGCTTCTTCAACCTTGCTAAAGAAGAGTTCTTGCCTGAACGGTCGCGGTCCTGATACCGCCCAGATCAGCTTTAGGGTTGCGCGTGTTTGCAAATGGTTCCCAAGCGTTGAACGACCGCCATACAGGCCCTGGCTGCTCTGGCCAGGCGTCACACGCGTTTGCCGAGAGTGCGATGTCCGCGCTCTTGACTGTCGATCTCGCCGCGCTCGTGCAGAATGCGCAACAGGTGCGGCGGCGCGTCGGCCCCGCAAGTATGGCTGCGGTCGTAAAGGCGGATGCCTATGGCTTGGGTGCGGCCCAAGTCGTGCAGGCGCTCGCAATGGCCGGTTGCGGTCAATTCTTTGTGGCCCATGCGGCCGAGGCTTTCGCGATCCGGCCC
>DMER01000023.1:12556-13025 GCA_003451645.1 Alphaproteobacteria bacterium
ATGCGGCCGAGGCTTGCGCGATCCGGCCCTTCGTTCCGCACGCGCAGATCTTTGTGCTCCATGGCTTTGACGCTTCGGCCGCTGGGAGTTTTCGGGACTTCAGGCTCACCCCAGTTTTGAACACGCCAGGGCAAATCAAGGCGTATGCCGGCACTGGCATCACTCTTCCCGCTGCCGTGCATATAGACACAGGCATGGCGCGGCTGGGTCTGGCGCCGGATGAGATTGCGGCGGCGCTGTCTCTCACGAATATTGCTCTCGTGATGAGCCATTTGGCCTGCGGTGATGATCCGGCGTCGCCGATGAATGCGCGCCAATTGGCGGATTTCAACGCCGCCCGCCAAAGCCTTCCCACTGCCCCAGCCAGTATCGCAGCATCGGGCGGAACCTTTTTGGGGTCAGATTTCCTGCTCGATCTCGTCAGACCAGGCATTTGCCTCTATGGCGGGGCGCCACACCCAGGTCTCCC
>DMER01000023.1:13253-17462 GCA_003451645.1 Alphaproteobacteria bacterium
CGCCACACCCAGGTCTCCCGAACCCGATGTTGCCAGTCGTGAGGCTGACGGCGCCGATATTGCAACTTCGTGAAATTGACAGCGGACAGTCCGCAGGCTACGGAGCAACCTATGTGGCGCAAGAGCCGCGCAGACTGGCTACCCTTGGCATTGGTTACGCGGATGGTATCTTGCGCAGCGCGAGCAACCGGGGCAGCGCTCTGGTGGGAGGCGTCCGGTGCCCATTTGCCGGGCGCGTGTCGATGGACTTGGTGATCGTGGATGTGACGGACGCGCCTCGTGATGCCGTGTTCGAAGGGGGAGAGGCTGTGCTGATTGGGCCTGAGCTCACACTGGATATGGCGGCCGAAGCAGCGGGCACCGCAGCCTATGAGATCATTACGCGCTTGGGGCCCCGCATCGCGCGGCGGTATGTGGACGGATGAACCCTTTTGCCACGCTCGGCCGCATCACTTTGCAAGCACTCGAGCAGACCGGGCGTCTATCGGTCTTCACTGTGCGCGCGATCCTCGCCTGCTTCTCCCCGCCCTTCTACCTCTGGCAGGTGGGTCAGCAATTGATGCGGATTGGGTATTACTCTCTGCCCGTGGTTGGTCTGACAGCATTCTTCACAGGCGGCGCCTTGGCCTTGCAGATCTACATCGGCGGAAGCCGGGCGGGCGCCGAAACCTTTGTGCCGCAGATCGTCGTTTTGGGTATCACACGCGAGTTGGGCCCAGTGATCGCCGCCCTGATGCTCGCAGGGCGTGTCTCGGCCGCCATTGCCGCAGAGATTGGCACGATGCGCGTGACCGAGCAGATTGACGCCTTGACCACGCTGTCGACCAGCCCCTTCAAATTCCTCATCGCCCCGCGGCTCCTGGCGTGCATGATCGCGACACCGCTCTTGGTGGCTATCGCTGACATCATTGGCGTGTTCGGCGGATGGGCGGCGGCGACACAAGCGCTCGGCTTCAATGATGCAGTGTACCTTAAGAATACCGTCGATGCGCTCTATTGGGACGACGTGAGCTCAGGGCTCTATAAATCCATCGCCTTTGGTTTCATCATCGCCTTGATGGGATGCTATAATGGCTATCACTCCAAGGGGGGCGCGCAAGGGGTGGGTGCGGCGACTACAAACGCCGTCGTGACCGCAGCCATTTTGATCCTCGCCTCGAACTTCGTCATGACCAACCTGTTCTTTTCCAAGTGAGCGTCATGGCCCCCAAGATCGAACTCATTGATGTCCACAAGGCCTTCGGTCCAAAGAAGGTCTTGGACGGTTTGACGCTCGACATAAAAAGGGGCGAGTCGGTCGTCATCATTGGCGGCTCCGGCACGGGTAAGTCCGTCACCTTAAAGTCGGTGCTGGGGATTTTGCGTCCCGACAAAGGCACCATCAAAGTGGACGGTGTGGACGTCACCCATGCAAACGGCGCCCTTCGCGAACGCTCCAACGCCAAGTTCGGCATGTTGTTTCAGGGCGCGGCCCTCTTTGACAGTCTCAAGGTTTGGGAGAATGTTGCCTTTGGCTTGATCTATGGCCGCGGCATGGCGCGCGCTAAGGCGGAGAAGATCGCCATCGAGACACTTGCCAAAGTCGGCCTCAATGCAGATGTGGCAAAGCTCTCGCCAGCGGAGCTTTCGGGCGGCATGCAAAAACGCGTTGGCCTCGCGCGCGCTATTGCGGCCGATCCTGAGGTCATCTTTTTCGATGAGCCGACGACGGGCCTCGACCCGATCATGGCGGACGTGATCAACGAGCTTATCATTACGACCGTCAAGCGGATGGGGGCGACCGCGCTGTCCATTACCCATGACATGGTCTCGGCGCGCAAGATCGCAGACCGCATCGCGATGCTCTATCAGGGCAAGATCATTTGGCAGGGCCCGGTCTCCGAGATCGACCGCAGCAACAATCCTTACGTTGACCAATTCATCCATGGGCGCGCGCAAGGCCCCATTCAGATGCAGCGCGTGCGCTAACCCGCCCGCTCAGAAGGACGCATGGCAAAAGCTTCCCCGCGCTACATCTGCCAGGCCTGTGGGCAGGTGGCGCCCAAATGGTCGGGCAAGTGCGACGCTTGCGGCGAGTGGAACAGCTTTGCGCAAGAAGCCGCCGAAAGCGTCGCCGCACCCCAAAACTCCCTTGGGTCCGCCAAAGGCGGCCGGGTCATTCCTTTGGTGCCGCTGGATGGTGAGACAACGCCAGCCCCGCGAATCCTGACTGGCATCTCGGAGCTCGACCGTGTGGCGGGCGGCGGTTTGGTCCCCGGCTCAGCGATCCTGCTTGGCGGCGATCCAGGCATCGGCAAATCAACCCTCGTGCTTCAGCTCTTGGCAAGTTTGGCCAAACGACACCAACGTGCGATCTATGTCTCGGGCGAAGAAGGCGTCGAACAGGTGCGCATGCGCGGCCTTCGTTTGGGGCTTTCAGAGGCGCCTGTAGAACTCGCCGCCGAGACATCCTTGCGGGATATTCTGGCGACGCTGGAGGCGGGCCCCGCTCCCGCCATCCTCGCCATCGACTCAGTCCAGACCTTGTGGTCCGACCTGATTGAGGCCGCGCCGGGCACGGTCTCCCAAGTGCGTGCTGCTGCACTCGATTTGATCCGCTACGCCAAGAGGCGCGGCGTGTGCCTGATCCTGGTCGGCCATGTCACCAAAGACGGTCAGATCGCGGGCCCCCGTGTGCTGGAGCACATGGTGGACGCCGTGTTCTACTTTGAGGGCGAGCGCGGGCATCAGTTCCGCATCTTGCGCGGTGTCAAGAACCGCTTCGGCGCCACCGACGAGATCGGCGTGTTCGAAATGACCGATAAGGGGCTAGCCGAGGTCCCCAACCCTTCCGCCTTATTCTTGGGACCGCGGGATCAGCGCACGGCGGGTGCAGCCGTCTTTGCAGGCATGGAGGGAACCCGCCCTATCCTCGTCGAAATCCAAGCGCTCGTCGCTCAAGCAGCCTATGGCGCTGCCAGGCGCGCAGTGGTGGGATGGGACGCAGGCCGCCTTGCCATGATCTTAGCGGTCCTCGATGCGCGCGCCGCCCTCGAAATCTCCGGGAATGATGTCTATCTCAATGTGGCCGGTGGCATGCGCATCCAGGAGCCTGCGGCCGATTTGGCAGCGGCTGGCGCTCTGGTCTCCTCTTTCCTGGGCACACCCATCGCCCCGGATTGCATCCTTTTTGGCGAGATTCGCCTTTCCGGCGCAATTAGACCGGTCAGCCATGCCGAGGCGCGGGTCAAAGAGGCCGCCAAACTTGGCTTCCGAACCGTGATTGGCCCACCGATGCCCTCCGGGCAAAAATCCGCGCTCCCGCTTACCCCCGTTGCCACAGTTACCGACTTGTTAACGGTTCTGCGCTCTTAGTGATGCTCGGTGCAGTGTCATTATTTAAGCGTCGCGAAAGCGCATGAACTTTTCGATCTCTCCTGTCGATGTTCTGGTCCTGGCCGTGCTCGGCTTTTCAGGGCTATATGCGGCCTATCGCGGTTTTGTGAACGAGGTTTTGACCATCCTCGCCTGGGGGCTGACGGCCCTCGTCACCGCAGTCTTGTTCGGCAGTGTCAAAGGGACCGTGCGCCAATTGGTCAGCCCTGAATGGTTCGCCGATATCGTGGGCCTTGTTGGCCTGTTCCTCGCCGTCGTCGTGCCCATCTCGTTCATCTCATACCGGTTTGGCGAGATGGTGCGCCAATCCTCGATCGGGCCGTTGGACCGCTCCCTTGGCTTTGTCTACGGGGTCGTCCGCGGTCTGATCTTCGCCGGTCTTGCCTACATGCTTTACTCCTATTTGGTGAAGCCGGAAGGCCAACCCGCCTATGTGCGCAACGCCCATTTGATGCCTATCGTGAAGAGCGCCAGCGATGTTCTGCAGTCGCTGGTCAATGGGCGCCCAGTCAAAGGCGTCAGCGTCTCTGCGCAGCCCGGGACCGCCTCACCGCCTGTGCCGCAATCACCCCACTACCGGCCTCGGCCGGCCGAGCCGCAGCACATTGCCGTGCATCAGCCGGCACAGGCGCCAGCCCCAGAACCCGTTCCAGTCAGGCCTGAACCTTTGGTGCCCCCTTTGGCGCCAGCACCGGAGCGCGCCAACCAGCCCAAGGACCCCTCTCCCGTTCCACCTTCGGTGTTCACGCAGCCCGAAGCACCGCGCCCTGCTCGCGCGCAGCCAGAGCGGCCCCCATCCGCTCCCAAGACCTCCTCAGGCTCACCGAAAAAGGC
>DMER01000023.1:17652-20758 GCA_003451645.1 Alphaproteobacteria bacterium
GGCTAAAGCCAAGCCCGCGCGGCCCAAGCCCAAAGCCGAACCGCCCAAACGGGCCAAGCCACAATCCACAGCCCAATCTAAGGCCAAGGCACCTGCACAAAGTGCACGCGACAAGCCGGAAGGAAAAGTATATGGTTCGCGCGACCGCAAGGCTCTCGATCAACTTGTGCGGTCCAACACCAGCGAGCCATGACCGACGCGACTGCACAGCACCCTTTCGAGTCCGATAAACTGCGCGAAGAATGTGGGATTGTTGGCATTTATGGCCAGCACTCTGCCTCGGCGCTCGCAGCCTTGGGGCTGCACGCCCTTCAACACCGCGGCCAAGAGGCTGCGGGGATCGTCTCCACGGACGGCGAGAACTTCTTTGTCGAGCGCCATCCCGGCAAAGTCGCCGAAGTCTTTGGCCAAGATAACCTCGGCGCGCGCGATGAACCTTCCCGCACCAAGCGCGGTGGCGGCGGTGTGGTCGAAAGTCTGAAAGGCCGCTTGGCCATCGGCCATGTGCGTTATTCCACCACGGGTGGGTCGGAGATTCGCAACATCCAGCCCCTCTTCGCCGATCTGGCGGCGGGCAGTACCGCCATCGCGCATAATGGCAACATCACTAACGCGCTGCAGCTGCGTGACGAACTAGTGCGCGAAGGCGCAATCTTTCATTCCACCTCCGATACCGAGTGCATCATCCATCTGATGGCCATGCGCGGTCAGGGAGATATGGTCAGCAGGCTGATCGATGCCTTGCGCCAAGTGGAGGGTGCCTATTCACTTGTCGTCCTGACCCGGACGAAGTTGATTGGTGTGCGCGATCCTCTGGGATTGCGGCCGCTTGTGCTGGGCTCGCTCAACGGCGGCTATGTCTTTGCCTCCGAGACCTGCGCCTTGGATGTGTTGGGTGCAACCTTCATCCGCGACGTGGAACCGGGCGAGGTCGTCGTGATCTCGTCGGAAGGCGTGCAGTCCAAGCGCCCCTTCCTGCCCATGAAGCCGCGCTTTTGCATTTTTGAGTACGTCTATTTCTCCAGACCCGACAGCATGTTTGGCGGGGTACACGTTTACGAGGCGCGCAAGCGCATCGGCTGGGAATTGTCGCGCGTTGCCCCAGTTGAGGCGGACTTTGTTTGTCCGGTCCCGGACTCCGGTGTTGCCGCGGCACTCGGCTATGCAGAGGCCTCCGGCATCGCGTTTCAATACGGCCTCATCCGCAGCCACTATGTGCAGCGCACGTTCATCCAACCAAGCCAGGACATCCGGAACCTGAGCGTAAAGCTCAAATTCAACGCCAACCGCCATCTGCTAAAGGGCAAGCGCGTGGTGCTGGTGGACGATTCGCTGGTGCGCGGCACCACATCACGTCAGATCATCGAGATGGTCCGCGATGCGGGCGCGACCGAAGTCCATATGCGTATCGCAAGTCCCCCCACCACTAATTCCTGCTTCTATGGCGTGGATACGCCGGACAAGAAGGACCTGCTCGCCAACCGGAAAAACGTCGCTGAGATGCAGGAATTCATCCGTGCCGACAGTTTGGCCTTTGTGCCGATCGACGGCCTCTACCGGGCCGTTGGGCAGGCGGGCCGCAATAACGAGGCGCCGCAATATTGTGATGCGTGCTTTACGGGCGAATACCCCACCAGGCTAACCGATCAGGCCGAACGCGATGCGGGCCTCGGCAAACGTCAATTGTCATTGTTGGTCGCCTCTTGACCAGCTTGACGGGCAGGATCGCTTTGGTGACAGGTGCCACGCGCGGCCTCGGCCGTGCCATCGCTATTGGCCTCGCGCGTCAAGGCGCTCATGTCATCTGCACGGGCCGCACGGTTGGTGCGCTGGAGGAATTGGACGACGCCATTAAATCCAATGGTGGCCACGCAACATTGGCGCCCTTTGATCTTCGCGAGGGGCAAGGGATCGAGCAACTTTCCAGCTCCATCGCGCAACGTTGGGGCCGGTTGGATATGCTCGCAGGCAATGCAGGCGTGCTCGGCGACCTGACGCCAGTGCAGGACATCAGTGCCCGCCATTGGGACGAAGCCTTTGCGATCAATGTTACGGCCAATTGGCGGCTAATCCGCAGCTGCCACGCTCTATTGCGGGCGAGTGACGCAGGCCGCGCCGTCTTTGTCACCTCTAGTGCGGCAGCGGCGGCCAAGCCCTTTTGGGGCCTCTATGCCACGACCAAGGCCGCCCTTGAGACCCTCGTGCGGACCTATGCGCATGAAACTGCGACAACGCCCATCCGTGTAAACCTGGTCAGCCCCGGCCCTTTACGCACCGCAATGCGTGCCAAAGCAATGCCGGGTGAGAACGCCGCGCAGCTGCGCGCGCCCAAGGCCATAGTGCCAGATATCCTGATGCTTCTGAGTCCGGCCGAAACCCGGCATGGCGAGATCATTGACCTGCGGGAGGCAGGGCAGGCCCGCTAAGCCTTATCCGCATACGGATTCTTACCCGCTCGCAAATTGAGCCGCATGGGCACGCCGTCAAAGCCAAAAGCCTCGCGCAATCCATTGACGAGATAGCGCACATAATCGTCCGGCAGTTCGCCAGCTTGGCTCACAAACAGCGCAAAGGTCGGCGGGCGTGCTTTGGCTTGCGTCATATAACGGATCTTTATCCGCCGCCCTTTGGCTGCAGGCGGGGCATGGCGGGTGAGCGCCTCCTCCAGCCAGCGATTAAGTTGCCCTGTTGAGACGCGCTTGTTCCAAATCTCGTTCTGCGCAAAGAGAGCGGGCATAAGCCGGTCGATCCCTTCCCCCGACAGCGCTGAGACTGCAATGACCGGCACACCGCGCCACTGGGGCAGCAGCTCATCAATCCGCGATCGCAAGATTCGCAAGGTCTTGGCTTTGTCCTCGATCTCGTCGAATTTGTTGACCGCAACCACCATCGCGCGCCCTTCGCGCTCCACCAAATCGGCAATCTGCAAATCTTGCGTCTCGAATGGTTGGTGCACATCAACCACAAGGACGACGATTTCCGCAAAGCGCAACGCGTTGAGGGTGTCCGCGACGGACAATTTCTCCAGTCTTTCATCAATCCGGGCCTTGCGCCTGAGACCCGCCGTATCGACCAGTTTGAGCGGCCGGCCCTCCCAGCTGAAATC
>DMER01000170.1:0-1560 GCA_003451645.1 Alphaproteobacteria bacterium
GCGGCCTTTGATGGGCTCAATTTGACATGGGACACGCTGGAGGGGCTGGTCAAGCATAACGGGCCGCTGACCGGTGCCTTGGCGAGCCCGAAGAACCTGCAAAAGCCTTTGCCCTTGGCGATCGCCGAGTACATCGCGCGCCACGATCTTGAGGTCCACACATTTGCCGGGCCCGAGGCCCAGGTGGCAGCCCTGTCCGACGACATTGCCTACAACAATCACGACATCGATGATGGTTTGCGCGCGGGGCTCTTCACCATCGATGAGTTGCGCTCAGTCCCGGTCGTCGATCAGGTATTCGCGGCGGTGTTAGACTTCTATCCCAAGCTGGACACTAAGCGGCTGGTGCATGAAAGCGTGCGGCGATTGATTTCTTTGATGATCGACGATGTGGTGGCCGAGACGAGGCGCCGCGTTGCCTTGCACAAGCCGGACAGTGCCGATGCCGTGCGCGCCCTAGATACGCCGCTGGTCAGTTTTTCCACCGGGATGGCGGCACAAGAAGCGCTGCTCAAACGGTTTCTGTTCCAACGCATGTACAGGCACTACAAGGTGAACCGGATGACGCTGAAAGCGCGCCGAACGGTGATGGACCTGTTCACCGTGCTGTTGACCGAACCTGGTGTGCTGCCACCGGAATGGGCGGCACTGACCCAAGGGCCAAAGTCCAAGCAGACGGCACGGGTCGTTTGCGATTATATCGCGGGCATGACCGACCTGTTTGCGTTTCAAGAGCATCGCCGGCTGTTCGATCTGAGTGCAAACGAGTGATGCGCCCGCGCGTGTCAATAGATTATTAACTGATGCAAGCGCGGAAATGATGTGGTTTACATCCTGATGGGCTCGATTCTGGATGAGCCCGCCATCGAAGGCAGTTTTAGGGAGCATTGGGTTCGGCATGGCCTCTCCGGATCGCACCGTTTACGACCCTCCATTCGAAGACGATCTGATGTTCGACACGGTGGAAGAGCAAGAAACCTCTCGGGGCCGTCCCGTGATGATTTTGCTCAGCATCATTGTCGTGCTCGCGTTCGCGGGCGTCGTGTGGGTGGCCTATAACCAAGGGGTCAAACACGCGGCAAACGGCACGCCGCCGGTCATCGGACCTGAAGAGGGCCCTGAGCGGATTGCGGCACCAGCGCCAGCGCCTGCACCTGCCGCCAATAACGTCATCTATGATCAGTTCGGACAGAACGCACAGCCTGCACCAGCCCCGACCGCACTGGCGCCCGCTGCAGAACAGCCGCAAATGGATCAGATTACGGCGTCCGCCGAGCCTGCTCCTGCGCAAGAGCCTGCGCCCGCTCCCGTCCCGTCGACCGAGCCTGCGCCAGATACGACAACTGCCTATGGTCCCGCGCAATCCCTGTCGCCTGCGGTGACACCGGCGCAGCCAGCAGTCGACCCGGTGAGCGCTGAGCAACCCGTGGCCCCGGCACCGGTGGTTGAGGCACCGCCAGTGGCGGAAGTCCCGGCAGCGCAAGAGCCGCCGCCTTTCGTCGGCATGGCCACAGAGAACACCAAGAAGCTGGAGCGCGAAGCGCAGCGTGCTGCGCAGAA
>DMER01000170.1:1762-2256 GCA_003451645.1 Alphaproteobacteria bacterium
CGCAGCGTGCTGCGCAGAAGAATGCAGCAGAAGCCGCCGCCGCCAAGAAGAAGGCCGAGGCTGCTTTGCTTGCCGAGCAAAAGCCGAAGTCGCCGCAAGACATCGTCGCAAGCGTGACGCCGCCGGCACCTGCCGCCGTGAGCGCCAATGGCGATCCCCTCGATGCTCCGTATACGGGTGACGTTGCGCCGGGTGGCCCGTCCTCTTCCGGCGTTGCGTCCGCACCTCTGCCGCCAGCGGCCACGCCAGCGGTGACACAAGAGCCGCGCAATGGCAGCACGGGCGCGCCGACATCGCTGATCCGTCCGCCTGATGATTTCTTGCCCGCGGCGGCGGCACCAGAGACAAACGTCGCGTCGGCGCCAGCACCCGCAGCGCCAGCGGCGGTTGAAGCACCGGCGGCACCCGCCGCGGCGCCAAGCTCTGGCGGGAGCTATATGGTCCAAATCGGTTCTTACAAGTCGCCGGAAGAGGCGGAGCAGTCCTGGCGCACC
>DMER01000170.1:2487-3441 GCA_003451645.1 Alphaproteobacteria bacterium
CAGCGTGTTGGCCTCGGCTTCGCCGCAAATCCGCAAGGCTGATCTGGGCGCCAAGGGCATCTATTATCGCCTTCAGGCAACCGGCTATGCAGATCGCAGCGCGGCCCAAAGCGCCTGTGCCAAGATCAAAGCCTCCGGCGGCGGGTGCGTGGTTCAGGCACGTTAGCCGAGTGGCCGTGCAAATGTGTGAGGTGCGTCAATGAAGGCGCGTGCTGTCTTCTTTGGCTGTAGCGGCTTTGAGGTGACGCCGGACGAGCGCAAGTTCTTCCGGGATGCCGATCCGCTTGGCTTTATTCTGTTCTCGCGCAATTGCCAGAACCCGCAACAGATGCAGGCGCTGACAGCACAGCTGCGCGACTGCGTAGGCCGCGCCGACGCACCGGTCCTGATCGACCAGGAGGGTGGGCGGGTGCAGCGCATGAAGGCTCCGCATTGGCGCAGCAGACCGGCGGCCCGGCGCTTTGCTGAGCTTTACGCCGAAGATCCTGAGCGCGCGGTGCGGCTGACCTATCTCAATGCCCGCGCGATGGCGCAGGACCTTCTGGACGCTGGCGTCACAGTCGACTGCGCGCCCGTCCTGGATGTGCCGGTCGAAGGTGCCCACGACGTTATTGGCGACCGCGCCTTTGGCACGCGCGTGCCGCAAATCGTGGCGCTAGGCCGCGCGCAGATGCGCGGGCTTCTCGATGGGGGCGTGCTGCCAGTTATCAAACATATTCCGGGTCATGGCCGGGCCCGCTCCGACAGCCATTTGGAGTTGCCTGTAGTGGATACAAGCGCGGCGGAATTGTCGGCCACCGACTTCGCGCCTTTCCGCCACTTTGCGGACGCGCCTTTCGCGATGACGGCGCATGTCGTCTACACGGCCCTCGACGCCTCAGCGCCTGCAACGACGAGCGCCCGTGTCATTGGCGAGATCATTCGCGGGCTCATTGGTTATGACGGGTGCCTAAT
>DMER01000170.1:3643-6071 GCA_003451645.1 Alphaproteobacteria bacterium
GGTTATGACGGGTGCCTAATGACGGATGATCTGTCGATGAGAGCCTTGTCCGGCGATTTCGCCCGGCGCGCCGAAGCCTCCATCCAGGCGGGATGCGATATGGTCCTGCATTGCAATGGTCAGATGAGCGAAATGATGGCGGTCGCGGCTGGCGCTCCTATGCTGAGTGGCGATGCCCTTCGGCGGACGACAGCTGCGCTCGCGCAGCGCAAAGCGCCGAAACCCGCTGACTACCTGGCGATTGAGGCGGAATTGGCGCAGGCCTTTGGAGCGCAAGTATGAATGCTGCCGTGCCAGAACCCGGCTTTGACACGCAAGAGCGCCAGGAGGATAGCGGGCTGATCGTCGATGTCGACGGATTTGAAGGGCCGCTGGACCTGCTATTGACCCTGGCACGCAATCAAAAGGTCGATTTGCGCACCATTTCGATTCTGGCGCTGGTGGAGCAATATCTGGCGTTCATCAATGCTGCTCGGCAGATGCAACTTGATCTGGCTGCGGACTATTTGGTGATGGCGGCATGGCTCGCTTACCTCAAATCGCGGCTGCTGTTGCCAGAGCCACCCGGCGGGCCGGAACCAAGTGCTGAGGACATGGCGGCGCGCCTGACCTTGCAGTTGCAGCGCCTGGAGCTGATCCGTGGGGCAGCCGACCGCCTGGGCGCCCTCGGAAAATTGGGCGTGAATTTCTTTTTCCGGCCAGAGCATGAGAGCCCAAAGCCTGAGCCAGTTATTGTTCAGACCGACACGCTTTATGATTTGCTCAGGGCCTACGGGGCCTATCGCGGCAAACGCAATCCGCCGCGCTTGTCTCTCGTCAAGGCGCGTGTTTTTGCGATCGAAGATGCGCGCCATCGCCTGGAGCGGATGCTGGGGCTTCTGATCGACTGGAACCGCCTGGATGCAATCCTGCCAGTCCTCGCGCCGGAGCCAGGGGTGCGCCGGTCGGCGATCGCCAGTATGTTGACAGCGTCGCTGGAGATGGCGCGCGATGGCGATTTGGAGATCGAGCAAGGTGGCGCCTTTGCGCCGGTATTCATCCGTAAGCGGCTTATCCCGCGAGGCGAGCCCGCTGAACAAGGAGAGGCGATCCCATGACGAATCCTGATGTACCAGAGGGTAGCGTGGTGGACATCGAGGCACATACCCGCAATCTGCGGATCGTTGAGGCTGTGCTGTTCATGGCGAACGAGCCCGTGGACCAAGCGGTACTAGCGGCCAAACTGCCCCCCGATGCGGCGGTTGAAGATTTGCTCGCAGAGTTGTCCGCGCATTATCAGGGCCGGGGCTTTCACCTTATTCGCGTCGCGGGCAAATGGGCGTTCCGCACAGCGCCCGACATGGCCTTTGCACTGAGTGAACAAGCCAAGGAGCAGCGCAGGCTGTCGCGCGCCGCGATGGAAACGCTTGCGATCATTGCCTATCACCAACCGGTCACCCGTGCGGAGATCGAGGATCTGCGGGGGGTGAGCGTGTCCAAGGGGACTTTGGACGTTCTGCTTGAACTTGGTTGGATCAAGATGCGCGGACGCCGCAAAGTACCAGGGCGTCCGGTGACCTATGGGACGACGGAGGCATTTTTGCTGCATTTCGGTCTGGACGCGCTAACCGATCTCCCAGGCCTCGACGATATGAAGGCCGCAGGGCTGCTGGAGCAGGGCAGCGTGGGGCCCGCCTTGCCGCGCCTGCCAGGCGACGAACTGACCGCTACGGAAGAGCCGCTAGATGGGCCAGTCGAACCCGACGAGGCAGAGGACGACAGCCTGTCCATGAAGCGCGACGCGGCAGAGTAAGCACGCGCACATATAGTCCTTGCTATCGCCAGGGGATTAGGCTTCAGTTGCAAGTCATTCTCAACTGGGGCGCTGCGGAGCGTACCCCGCAGTTAGTCCTTGCCGATGTCGCGTCTAAAGCCACGATTATTGTTCGAAGGGGTGACCCGGCGCTTTCCTGGCGGGGCGGGGGTCTTTGACGTGTCATTTGAGGTGGCACCGGGTGAGGTTGTCTGCCTTTTGGGACCATCGGGATGTGGCAAGTCGACCACTTTGCGGCTTGCGGCGGGAATCGAGCAAGCCGATCGCGGCCGGGTGAAAATAGATGACCGGATCATGCAAGGCCCGCATGAATTCGTCCCGCCGGAGCGCCGGGGCGTGGGGCTGATGTTTCAGGATTTTGCGCTGTTTCCGCATCTGAGCGTTTTGGGAAATGTGATGTTTGGTCTTGACCGCCTTCCGAGAAAAGACCGCGTTAAGACGGCCGAGTTGGCGCTGGATCAAGTAGGCATGCTGGGATTGGCAAACGCTTATCCTCATGTCCTGTCGGGAGGCGAGCAGCAGCGGGTGGCGCTGGCCCGCGCGCTGGCGCCGGGGCCGCGCCTGCTGCTGTTGGACGAGCCCTTTTCCAGCCTCGACGTCGATCTGCGCGAACGC
>DMER01000208.1:0-4732 GCA_003451645.1 Alphaproteobacteria bacterium
GGCAGGGGTTCATCGCGGCGACGAGCATGAACGACGCGGGGAAGCGGACGGCGGAGTGAGAGCGAGCGATGGTGACCGCGTGCTCTTCGAGCGGCTGGCGCAGGGTTTCGAGCACATCGCGGTCGAACTCGGGGAGTTCGTCGAGGAACAGCACGCCGCGATGCGCCAGGCTGATCTCGCCCGGCCGCGCGCGGATGCCGCCGCCAACCATGGCAGCCATTGAGGCGGAGTGATGCGGCGCGCGGAACGGCCTGCGCCGTCCGATCTCGCCATTGCGCAATTCGCCTGCCAGCGATTGGATCATCGAGAGGTCCAAGGCCTCCCGGGGCGTCATCGGCGGCAGCAAGCCTGGCAGACGCTGGGCGAGCATCGACTTGCCCGCGCCAGGCGGCCCCACCATCAGCATGTTGTGCCCGCCCGCAGCGGCGATCTCGAGTGCGCGCTTGGCGATCGCTTGGCCCTTCACGTCCGCGAGGTTGGCGAGCCCCTCCTCATCGCGGGCGGCGCGGGCGACCGGCTGGGGCAGCACCTGCACGCCTTTGAGGTGATTGATGAGGGCGATCAGGTTCGGCGCTGCGAGGATCTGCAAGCCCTTGGCCCAAGCGGCCTCCGCACCGCACGCGGCGGGGCAAATCAAAGCGCGGTCAGCCTCAAGCGCCGAAATGGCCGCAGGCAGCACACCCGCAACTGCGGCGATTGCGCCGTCAAGCGCCATCTCACCCATCGCCGTGTAGCGGCCCATTTCGGTGCTGGGCAAGACACCCATCGCGCCAAGCAATCCCAAGGCTATGGGCAAGTCATAGTGGCTGCCTTCTTTCGGCAAATCGGCCGGGGCCAAATTGACCGTAATGCGCTTATGCGGAAGCGCCAGCCCCACGGCCGACAAGGCGGCTCGCACCCGCTCCCGGCTTTCGGTCACGGCCTTGTCGCCCAGGCCCACGACATGAAACGCGGCCTGGCCCGCAGGCGCCATGTGGACCTGAACATCCACATGCCGCGCCTCGATGCCGGCAAAGGCAACCGTGTAAATATGCGCTGCGGACATGGCGTGGCCGAAGGCGTTCCCCTTGAGACCCGAGATCAGACCACAATCACCCGCAGTGATCTACCGCACCCTTGCCGCAGCTGCCTAATCCTTCAGTCGGGCCTCGATGGCATCCCAAATCAGCGCGGCGATGTCGATGCCATCGAACCGGCGGATCGCCCAAATCCCGGTAGGCGAGGTTACATTGATCTCGGTCAGATAGCCGCCAATGACGTCGATCCCCGTAAAGATCAGCCCGCGCTCTCGCAGCACAGGCCCTAACCGGGCACAAATCTCCTGCTCCCTCGCCGTCAACTGAGTCTGTTCTGCCCTGCCGCCCACATGCAGGTTTGAGCGCGCCTCCCCCTCGGCTGGAATGCGATTCAGCGCGCCTGCAAAGACGCCATCGACGAGAATGATCCGCTTGTCCCCAGCCCTCACCGCCGGGAGATAGGCCTGGACGATGAAAGGCTCGCGGGCGATCTGCCCAAACATCTCCAGCAAGGATCCGAGGTTCTCATCATCGGGCCTGATCCGAAAAACCCCCTGCCCGCCATTGCCATAGAGCGGCTTGACGATGATCTCCCGGTGCTCTTTGCGGAAGGCATGAACGGCCGCCACATCGCGGGTGATGAGGGTTGGAGGGGTGAGGTCCACGAACTCCGTGACCAGGATCTTCTCCGGCGCATTGCGGACGTGAAAGGGGTCGTTGACCACCAGTGTGCGCCCTTTCAGGCGCTCCAGGATATGGGTGGCCGTGATATAGGCCATATCGAAGGGCGGGTCTTGGCGCATGAGCACCACATCCGCATCAGCAAGGTCCATCTCAGTCTCAGGCCCAAGCGTGAAATGATCGCCCGCGACATTGCGCACCTGCATCGGCTGGACCCGCGCCAACACGCGCCCGTTCAGCAGAGTGAGCAGATGCGGCCCATAATGGTACAGCGCATAGCCTCGTGCCTGCGCCTCCAAGGCCAAAGCGAAAGTCGAGTCGGCGGCAATGTTGAGACCGGACACATGGTCCATCTGGAAGACAGCTTTTTTGGTCATGATGGCCTCAACACGGAGAAAGCCGGTTCAATTGATTTTCCTCTTCACCGCATGCAAGGCAATCGCTGCTTCCCGGCTGATCTCATTGTCGGCATCAGCGAGTTTGACACAGGCCTGATAGGCCCCCGCCGCAGTCATCAATTTGCCAGCGGCTTCGGATGCCCGCGCGACCTCGAACCATAAATCGGCGCGTTGGGGCGCGATGAGAACCATCCTTTCCGCGATGGTCAGGGCGCGCGCCTGATCTTTGGCCGCATGCGCGCGGGTGCGCATGTTGTTGAGAAGACGCAACAACACATCCCGGTTGCTGACGCGCTGCGGCGCCCCTCCACGCAGAGACGATGCAGGGTGATTGAGCGGCCCCAGCAACACGCCGCCATTGAAAGGGTCGATCACAACCGCATCACTGGCCAGCCCAACCGCAACCACGAAATGCCCCGGCATGTTGAGACCCGTTCCGCCGATGCCCGCTCTAGCGGCCGTTTCCAGATAGAGGATCCCCAAGGCAACCGGCAGACCGCGCCGCCGGTCAATCACCCGGATGAGGTCTGCATTCTGCATATCGTCATAGGAGATGGTGTCGCCAAAATAGCCGTGCTTGACCGCAATGGTCTCCGCCAGAACGGACGCGGCATCCTCGGCGCTTGCCGGTTGGGACAGGCGCCGTCTTGTATCGTCGGCCAATTGCTGGAGATGCGTCAGATAGGGCGACAAATCGGTCGTTGGGTGATCAAACCCTGCGAGTGCCAACGCCGCTTCTCCCAACGGCACAGCGTCATCGGCCAATTGGCCGAACTTTCGCAGTGCCGTCGCAGGATCAAGTCCCAGCCCCATGCTCCACCCATTTCCAAAGCTCTTCGCTATATTGGCAGCAAAAGGGGAAACTGCAACGCGGCCGGTTCTATTGATGCAGTCTGCGCGGGGCCCCATGTGCTGTTCCTGCTGGTGCAGGCGACATAGGCGTCACGTCAACCGGCTCAGGCAGATAATTGCCGCCAGCGCGCGCCGTGATACCGCCATCTTCATCTTGGGTCAGCACCGGCGGTGCGCTTGAGGGATTTGAGCCATAGACTGCGTTGGGCTGCACCTCGTCATCACTCGATCCCAGGACCGGGCTGTCGGAGCGCGAGCCGCTTTGGCGCCGCGGATCGTCTTTCGTAATGGCATAGTTGACGACCTGCTTCACGCCGCGCACGCCGCTGGCGTGTTGCAGCACATAGTCGAGCTCTCGCTCATTCTGGGCGATCCCCATGATGTAGACGACGCCATTCTGCGTATCGATCGAGTAGTTGCTGTCGCGGATGCGGCCGTCCGACAAGATGCGTGCACGCACTTGGCCTGCGATCCACTTGTCGTTCGCTGTCTCCAGCAGACCGCCTGCTTGCGTAACCTCGATATTGTTTACAACCTCGCGCACATTGGGCGCCGCCCAAGCGATCTGCGCGGCTTTGGACTTTTGCTCGTCATTGGCCACAGTGCCCGCCAGATGCACGCGTCCCTCAATGACAGTCGATGAGACATTGGCAAAGAGCACCGGGTCCTCGGCCAGCAAGCGTCCATTGATGTCGGCCCGGGTACCGAAATCATCGAGCGCCTTGAAGAACGGCCGCTCTTGAGCGGTGACCGAAACGCCAACACATCCTGTCAAACCAAAGCCTGCACATGCCACGACAGTTAAAAGGCACACCGCGCGAGGAATCCGAGCCATGTCTGTTAGTCCTTATGATTCTGAGCAAAGTGCAGGCCGCGCCTTGCCGTGACTTTGTGGGCTCAGAAGCCAAAAGGACCGGGCCGGAACTGATGGGCGGCGTCCAAAGCGGCTGTCACAGTGTATCAAGGCCGCCTGGAATGTGCCTCAGCAAGCCCGACGCCGACACCGCAACCAAATCAAACCGTCGCGGCAACTGCGCCAGATGGCGGTGCTGAGTTACGAACGCAGTCGCAGCCCGGCGCACCCTGAGCTGTTTGGGACCATGCACCGATTCGGCTGCTGTCTCGAAATCCTTGCGCACGCGCACTTCGATAAAACACAGTTCTGTTTCCCCCGCCCAACGCCGTGGCGTCAGCGCGACCAGATCAAGTTCGCCAAAGGGACACCGGTAGTTGCGGGCGAGGATGCGATATCCTTTGAGAATGAGCCAAAAGGCAGCTGTCCACTCGTATGCGCGCCCGCGCGCGCGGGCGAGTTCAGAGCGCAAAGTCACGTCTCATCCCCATCCGCTTGCGCCAGCGCCAAAGCACGCTGATAGACTTGGCGCTTTGGAAGGCCCAGTTCCGCCGCGACAGACTGTGCGGCCTCCTTGACCGAGGCATGGGCCAGCGCAGCGCGCAACGCCTCATCAAGGCGTGCCTCAGAGACCGGTTCGGGCAGCAATGGGCCCGAGATAACGAGGACAATTTCGCCCTTGGGCGGCGGCGCTTCGGCATAATGCACTGCCAAAGCGTCCAAAGGCGCGCGGCGCACCTGTTCATAAAGCTTGGTCAGCTCCCTGGCGACCACCGCAGGCCGCGGGCCCAATAGCTCGGCAAGATCAGCCAAAGACTTGGCGAGACGCTGGCCGCTCTCGAAATAGATCAGCGTCGCGTCGGCGTCCTGATCGCTAGCGATCGCGCGCCTGCGCTCGCCTGCTTTTGCGGGGAGAAATCCGCAGAACAAAC
>DMER01000208.1:4934-5858 GCA_003451645.1 Alphaproteobacteria bacterium
GGGGAGAAATCCGCAGAACAAAAACCGGTCCGGCGCAAGGCCCGATAGAACGAGGCCGGTCAAGACCGCCGACGGCCCTGGCAGATGGGTCACAAACAACCCCTCCGCTATAAACGCCCGCACAAGCTTGTAGCCCGGGTCGCTCACCAGCGGCGTACCCGCATCACTGAGCAGCGCCAGGCGCTCCCCCTTTCGCACGCGCTCCATCAATGATTGAATTGAACGAGATTCGTTGTGATCATGCAGCGAGATCAGCGGCTTGCGGATGCCATGCAATGACAGAAGCTTGGCGCTGACACGGCTGTCTTCGACCAAAAGAACGTCGGCTCCACGCAACATGTCCAACGCGCGCAAGGTAATGTCACGAGCGTTTCCTATTGGTGTGGCAATAACGTATAGACCGGGAATGAGTTGCCGGTCATCGGGATCAGGTATTTGCGTTTGAGCCGGGCTCTGATTAGGGTTTTGGGGATTCATGACGGAACGGATGGGCGGGGGCACCAGGACTTCCATGACCGAGAGATACAGGACTATGCACAGCACGAATAGCAAGAACCACCGCAGTGGCTTTTGGACGCTCACGATCGGCACTCTGTCCAGCGCAGCCTTGCTGCTGGCGGGATGCGGCGCGCTTCCCATGATGATGGATGAACCCCGCGCCCCGCAGCAAAAGACCGAGCCGCTGCCCCCCGTAGCACCGCCAACGGCTGTGACTTTGGGCAAGGAGACGGGCGCACCGGCGGCGGCTGTCGCTAACTCCAAGGATGTGAAGGTGGCGATCCTGTTGCCCCTAAATCACAAGGACAAACAAATCCGCTCGGCTGCGAAGTCGTTGCTGGATGCCGCCCAAATGGCGGTCTTTGATTCCAACTCCAAGAACCTGGTCTTGATGCCGGGCGATACAGGATCGACCCCGGAGGAGGC
>DMER01000208.1:6087-8718 GCA_003451645.1 Alphaproteobacteria bacterium
GCGCAAACTGCCTTGCAAAAGGGCGCTGAAATCATCTTGGGGCCTCTCTTGGCCGCCGATGTCCGGACAGTGGCGCCCATTGCGGCCCAGCGTCAGGTCCCATTGATCGCCTTCTCCAACGACCGCTCTGTTGCAGGTAATGGCGTCTTTCTCCTGAGTTTCCCCCCAGAGGAAGAGGTGCGCCGGATCGTGCGCCGTGCCTCGCAGGAAGGCCGTCAGCGCTTTGTGGCTCTTATCCCCGACAATGCTTACGGGCTGCGGGTGGAAGCGGCCTTCCAGAAGGAAGTCGTTGCCAATGGCCGCCAAATTGTGGCGGTGGAGCGCTATCAGCCCGATCCGCAAGCGCTAGAAGGCGCTGTCAAGAAGGTTGCGAAATTGGGCTTTGACTCAATCTTTCTGCCCGAAGGCGGAACGATGCTGCGTTCGCTCGCACCCATATTGACAGTCAAGGGCGTGAACGCCCAGCGCACCCGCTTCTTAGGGACCGCCAAGTGGGACGACCCCAGCGTGACCGCCGAACCGGCCCTCATTGGCGGCTGGTATGTGCTGCCGCCCCGCGAGCCCCGGCAGAACTTCAACCAGCGCTTTGAGCAGACCTATGGGGAGAGACCGCCGGCGATCGCCTCACTCTCTTATGATGCGGTCGCCCTAACGGCAGTCCTGGCGGGTGGTGAGAAGGGCAAGCGGTACACGGTTGCTACCATCACTGACCCCAACGGCTTTGCTGGCATCGATGGGATTTTCCGGTTCATGCCGGATGGCCTCACCGAGCGCGGCCTCGCGGTCATGGAGATCAAGGGCCAAGGCGGGCTATCGGTTGTGGATCCTGCACCGGCCTCGTTCCAACGGGCGGGCTTCTGACCTCAGTCTCGCGCCAGCTGCGCGAGGATGGCGTTGAGCACAAGCCGCCCCTCCGGCGCGGCGCGTAAGGTGTCGTTTTCGATCACTACCAGCCCCGCTTGGACAAGGTCGGCGAGCCGTGCGGGATCAAGGGCGCGCCCGCGCAAGTGCGCTATACGATCCAACGACACACCCTCGGTCAGCCGCATACCCATCAACAAAGCTTCCTCCGCTTGTTGCGCTGACGCGACAGGCCGGCAGACTGTGAGCCCAGCCCCTTCTGCTTCCACCTTTTGAGCCCAAGCCTCAGGCAGCTTCACGGTCTCGGTCGCGTGCAATTGACCGTCTATCCACACCCGCCCATGCGCGCCGGGGCCTAGGCCCAAATACTCCCCATACCGCCAATAGAGGAGATTGTGCCGCGCCTCATCGCCCGGCTTTGCATGATTGGAAATCTCATAAGCAGGCAGGCCCGCCGCGTCCAACATCTCTTGGCTCAGCCTGTACTGCTCCGCCGACGTATCGTCATCCAAAGGTTTCATCTTGCCCGCCTGCCGCAAAGCCTCGAACGGGGTGCCCTCCTCAAAGGTCAGTTGGTATACGGACAGATGCGTAGGGCCGTAAGACAGGGCCTCCGCTAATTCCCGATTCCATGCGGCCGTCGTCTGTTTGGGCCGGGCATAGATCAGATCAAAGGACACTCTCGGGAAAATCTCGACCGCGAGCGTCACGGCCGCCATCGCTTCGGCCTTGGTGTGCAAGCGCCCCAGGCTGCGCAATGCCTCATCATCAAGCGCCTGTACGCCCAAGGACGCGCGGTTGACACCGGCGGCGCGGTAGTCGCGAAACCGCTGCGCCTCAACACTTGTCGGGTTGGCCTCGAGCGTCACCTCAACGGCCCGGTCAATGGGAAAGTGGTGCGCGATCCGCTCCAGGATCGCTTGAACACTGCCACCCGTCATAAGCGATGGCGTGCCGCCCCCAAAGAAAACACTGGAGACCGTACGCGGCCTTCTATCAAGCCGTCCGGCCATCTGAGCAAGTTCGCGCAAGGTCGCTGCAAGCCAGCGTGTTTCGTCGATTTTGAGGCGCACATGACTGTTGAAATCGCAATAGGGACATTTGGCAGCACAAAATGGCCAATGGACATAGATGCCGAAGCCCGGATCTCCGCTCATGCAAAGCAGGCCTTGACCAACTTCTCAAAGGCGCGCGCGCGATGGGTCAATGGCAGTTTCTCCGTGTACTCCATTTCCCCGAAGGTCCGCGTGTGCCCGTCGGGCACGAACATAGGGTCAAACCCAAATCCTTTAGAGCCGCGCATGGGCCAAGCGGTATGTCCATGGGTTTCCCCGCGAAAGAACAAAACCTCCTCATCAGGCCAGGCCATCGCCAGCACACAAACAAAATGCGCCGGAGACGACGCGATGCCGCGCGCCTCCAGGCCCTCTTGCACCCGCGCCATGGCGCCGTTGAAGTCTTTGCCTGGTCCTGCCCAATTGGCGGAATAGACGCCCGGCTCCCCATCAAGCGCCTCAACGCAAAAGCCCGAATCATCCGCCAAAGCAGGCAGCCCGGATGCGCACGCAGCAGCGAGCGCCTTGATCCGCGCATTGCCTTCAAAGGTTGTCTCAGTCTCCTCCGGCTCCGGCAAACCCAGAAGGCCCGCGCTGGTAACCGCCAAGGGAAAGGGCGCCAGAAGTTCTCGGATTTCCTTCAGCTTGCCTGGATTATGAGTGGCTACGACCAATTGCGGCTCAAGAACCTTACGCGCCATGTCAGCCAAGCCCC
>DMER01000208.1:8935-11603 GCA_003451645.1 Alphaproteobacteria bacterium
AGCCAAGCCCCAAAGCCCGCTTTTGCATCCCCACGAGCTGCCCGATGCCGTCGCGTGCGAGGCCCAGCAGCGCCTGGAACTCGCTGTCACTGAAGGGTTCTTTCTCCGCCGTCGCTTGGATTTCGATGATCCCGCCCTTGCCCGTAAGCACGAAATTGGCATCGGTCTCAGCGGCTGAGTCCTCGTCATAATCGAGATCGAGCACCGGCGCGCCGCGGAAAATCCCGCAGCTCACCGCCGCCACATGGTCTTTGATGGGTATTGCGGGGATCAGACGATCCTTCGCCATCATGGCAAGGCATTGATACAGAGCGACAAATCCGCCCGTGATCGAGGCGGTACGCGTTCCGCCATCGGCTTGGATCACGTCGCAATCAATGACGATCTGCCGCTCGCCGAGGACTTGCATATCAACAACGGTCCGCAGCGCCCGCCCGATCAGCCGCTGGATCTCCAAGGTGCGCCCGCCCTGCTTGCCGGTGGCCGCCTCCCGCCGCGAGCGTTCATGCGTGGAGCGCGGCAGCATACCATACTCCGCCGTCACCCATCCCTTGCCTGATCCCTTGAGGAAAGGTGGGACGCCCGTTTCAAGTGTTGCCGTGCACAAAACATGCGTGCGCCCGAATTTGATCAGGCAAGAGCCCTCGGCATGCGCATTGACGCCGGTCTCCAATGTCACTGTGCGAAGCTCTTGGGGATTTCTACCGGAGGGGCGCATAATCAAGTCAGCCTTATGATTTGAGGGGGGCATTGCAGTGCGGCGTGACGGGGCTTGCCCGCGGACGCAGCACCCGCTTACCTACAGACAGGCAACGACACAACGCAAATTCTGGGATTGTTCATCCAATGGCCGGGCCAACAGCGCCACAGAGCAAAATCGGCGAGCTCAACGAGCGCTCGCGGGAAATTTTCCGGATTGTGGTCGAAAGCTATTTGGAAACCGGCGAACCGGTGGGCTCGCGCACGCTGGCCCAACGCGGCTTGGTGCAATTGTCGCCCGCCTCGATCCGCAACGTCATGTCAGACCTGGAGGTGGCAGGGTACCTGACCGCACCACACACGAGCGCTGGGCGCGTGCCAACACAAATGGGCTTGCGGCTTTTTGTCGATGGTTTGATGGAGATTGGCAATCTGGGGGATGACGACCGAAGCCGCATCGAAGGGCAGATCGCCGCCGCGGGCCGCAAAGTTGAGGATGTCCTGACCGAGGCAACAACTTTGCTCTCGGGCCTGAGCCAGCATGCGGGTCTGGTTGTGACCCCCAAACGTGAGGCGCCACTCAAGCAAGTCGAGTTCGTGCCCCTAGGCAACAACCGCGCTTTGGTCGTTCTCATTGGCGAGGATGGGCTGGTCGAAAACCGGGTGATTGAAACCCCGCCTGGCCTGCCGCACTCGGCATTGGTTGAGGCGTCAAACTATTTGTCGGCCCGGCTAACCGGCCGGTCCCTCGATGAAGCGCGGGCACAAATCTCCGCCGAGCTAGCCGATCAACGCGCCGAATTGGACAATCTGACCGCCAAGCTGATCCAGTCGGGCTTGGCGGAATGGACCGGGAAGCTGCCGCAAGCCCAGCCGAGCCTGATCATCCGTGGCCAGTCCCGCTTGTTGGGCGAAATGTCCGCCAATGAGGACCTGGAGCGCGTGCGCCAACTGTTCGATGACATTGAACGCAAGGGCGACCTCATCGAACTTTTGGAGCTCGCCAAGAATGGCGACGGCGTGCGTATTTTCATCGGCGCCGAGAACAAACTCTTTTCGCTCTCCGGGTCCTCGATTGTAGCCGCGCCCTACCGTGACGAGAAGCAAAGGGTTGTCGGCGTCATTGGCGTGATTGGCCCTACGCGCCTCAACTATGCACGGATCATCCCGATGGTTGACTACACCGCAAAGGTCGTGGGCCGCCTGATTGGCGACGGCCGCTAACTCAAGGCGCCAGTGGCAAGGGATCGATGGAGCTCAACCGCACGATCATCTCAGGCTCCTGTGGCGGTTTCAGGTCCTTTGTCCGCTCGATGGTGCTGTGCCGCACCCCGCCAAAGAACAAACGCACATCGGCCTTGGGATGTTTCTTGAGCGTCTCCAAAAAGGCCGCAGCAAAGGGAGAATTGCGAGACCCCTCGGTGCCGTCATTGGCGATTTTGCCCTCGCCCGTCGAATAGACCACCATCATGTCGGAGCGGCCTTCAACAACAAAGCCACGCGCACCGCGTTGACCGGTGGAGATGTTGTTGTTGCGGCAGGCGTCTACGACCACCAGGCGCAAGGTGCGAGCAGGCGTCACCGCCGACATGAGCCTGGTCAACGACACGGCACCGTCCCACACATCATCGTCTGGCGAGAAATCAACTGGGATCACCCAATTGGTCGGCAGTGCGCCTCCGGTCTCGAATTCCTGCCCATGCCCTGCATACCAGACGATCGCAGTATCAGCGGCTGCCGCAGCAGTTTGAAACGCCTTGATCGCCTCGGTCATCTTCTGACGCGTCATGTTGAGCGCCGGATAGCCGTAGACGGAATATCCGGCCGCTTTCAGAGCCTCTGCGACATCCTTCGCATCATGCTCGGCATTCTTGAGCTTGCTGATATGCGCGTACTGACCATTACCAATGACGAGCGCCACCCTCTGGGTCAGCACTGGCACGTCGAGATCATTGTCGGGAATGTCTCC
>DMER01000208.1:11827-13528 GCA_003451645.1 Alphaproteobacteria bacterium
TCGGGAATGTCTCCTGCCGAAGGATTTCCCGTTGTGGTGATCGTGATCTGAGGTGCCGCGGGTGACACGGTCTTTTTCTTCGGCAAGGCCGCAAGGGCGATAGCACGCACTTTCAACGCGGCTCTGGCAGCCTTCGCCTCTTCCAGCTGCGCGGCCGCCCAGGGGATGCGCTTGCCTTCCAGGGCGAATGATTTCCCGATATCGGCGATTGCCTCGTCAAACTTCTCCAGGCGCAAATGCGCGATGCCGCGATCAGCATAGGCAAACGAAAATCTTGGGTTGTGCTTGATTGCGTCCGTATAGGCCTCGATGGCTTTGGCAAAGTCGCGCTTGCCGGTATAGGCGTTGCCACGATGGTAGTACGCGTCTGCCAGATCGGCCCTCAACTTGATCGCTTGGGCTGCATCCGCCAGGGCCAGATCGAACTTGTCCCGATAAAACCGAACGCGTGCCCGTTCGCTCCAGACAAGGGCGGCGCTCGCATCCATGATCAGGGCTTGGCTGAGATCGGCATCCGCTTTGTCGAGATGCCCCAACTCAAATGCCGTTTGGCCCCTCTTGAAATAGGCGCGTGCCAGGACGTCTTTGGCAACTGCCGGACGGGCGAGAATGATGGCTGAACAACTTTGATATTGGAATTGTCGCGACGTTCCGGGGCCGCCCTCGCATCCACGCACATGATCTCGCAACTCCTCCGCCGATAGTGGCTCCACACCAGGGAGCGGAACCGTTCGCGGCAACGGGGCGATTGCTGGTGGCGCAGGCGCTGCGGGAAGCGGCTGCAACGGGATAGTTGGGGGGGCAGGCGGGGCCTGGGCCATCAGCACAGTCAGAGCACAAGCCCCGGCCAAGATCTTATAAAGACTAGACATATTCCGCCTCCTGGCTGACGGCCGCAGGACGAATAGCCCTCTTGATACGAGGCCACCCCTTCCGGTCCGCTCAGTTTACCCTTATATGGGCCTCAATCCCACGATCAGAGTCAACAGCATGTCCGACCCAAAACAACCTTCAGTTCCCCCAAACTCAAATCCGGAGTTCAACCCGCAAGGCGCGGAGGCCGCTTTGGACCAAGCCTCGGCGGATATCGCGCACGCCGCAGCCCATGCCGCAGCTTTGCAAGCCGAACTCAATGACATGAAAGACCGCTATTTGCGTGCGGTGGCAGAGACCGAGAACCTACGCAAGCGCGCCGACCGTGAACGCACCGAGGCCTCGCAATTCGGTATTCAGCGTTTTGCCAAGGACCTGCTCGATGTCGCGGACAATTTCCGCCGGGCGTTGGAGGCCGTGCCTGTCGAGGCGAGGAAGAACCTGTCTCCTCAAATCAGTAACTTGCTTACCGGGATCGAGGCAACGGAGAACCAAATGCTGGCCGTTTTTGAGCGGCATCAACTCAAGCGGCTTGATCCAAAGGGTGAGCGTTTTGACCCCAATCTACATCAGGCCATAGCTGAAGCGCCCAACCCTGAGACGCCCGAGGGTCACATCAGCGATGTGGCACAGCATGGCTTTACACTTGCTGGCCGCTTGATCAGACCCGCGATGGTGGTTGTGAGCAGAGGCCCTGTGTCTCCCGATGCCACTCGGCCAACAGGCGGCGCAGACCTGGGCGGCAAACTGGACACCAAGGCCTAAGGCTTGGGGGCCGTGTCAGGAACCACACCCTCCACCGCCGCAGCCCCCACCACCGCCATCGCC
>DMER01000064.1:0-288 GCA_003451645.1 Alphaproteobacteria bacterium
AATGACCGATATCTCGTCAATGCCGCCAAGACCTGGATCACCAATTCCATTGAGGGGCATTGCCTGGCCTTGCTGGTCAAAACGGATCCAGAGGCCCAGCCGCGGCACAAGGGCATGACGATGCTGATCACGCCCAAGGTTGATCCTGAGACCATGGCGCCATTGCCTGGCGTGAAGACGGGCCGCAAGCTGCCCAAACTGGGGTACAAGAGCGTTGATACCGGGGAGATCGTCTTCGAAGATTATGAGTGTGATGCCGATCTGTGCCTGGTGGGCGGCGAAGAGGGC
>DMER01000064.1:505-6839 GCA_003451645.1 Alphaproteobacteria bacterium
CGGCGAAGAGGGCAAGGGCTTCATCATGGCCACTGGGGGCTTGGAGATTGGCCGGATCAACATTGCCGCCCGCGGCGTCGGCATCGCCAGGCGAGCCCTCAAGGAAAGCATCAAATATTCCCAGCAACGCTCAACGATGGGTAAGCCCATTTGTGAGCATCAGGCAATTCAATTGAAGCTGGGCGAAATGGCCGCCAAGACACGTGCCTCTGAATTGTTGGTTGAGGACGCCGCCCGGGCCTATGACACTGGCGCGCGGGTCGATATGGAAGCGGGCATGGCCAAGTATTTTGCGACCGAAACCGCCGCAGAGGCGGCCTTTGAGGCCATGCGCATCCATGGCGGCAACGGCTATTCCAAAGAATACCCGATCGAGCGGCTTTACCGCGATGCTCCACTGCTCTGCATTGGCGAGGGCACGAATGAGATGCAACGGATTGTGATCGCCAGACAGTTGATTGCCCGAAATAGGATTTGAGCAGCGTTGAACGCGGAGGGAGCGCACGTGCAGAAGCACTGTATTCTTGTGGGAGCGCCCGTGGACTCCGGGCAACGTACGCCGGGCTGCCTCATGGGGCCGTCTGCTTATCGCGTCGCCGGTCTGCCGGCAATCATGAAGGACCTCGGTCACGAAGTTGAAGATTGGGGCGATGCGGCGCCTCAGCCCGGGCAGGGGAACGCTGCCGTCAATCCAGCTGTACATGCGCAACCCGAGACCGTCGCGTGGACGCAAGGCCTCGCCCAAATATCACAGCGGGCGATGGGCGCGGGCTTTCCCATCTTCATGGGTGGCGATCACTCGATGTCGCTGGGGACCGTCGCGGGCGTGGCGGCTTATGCTAAAGCGCAAGGCCGGCCGCTATACATTTTGTGGTTGGATGCCCATTCCGATTTCCATACGCCTCTCTCAACGGATTCCGGACACTTTCACGGCATGCCGGTGGCCTATATCGCGGGTCTCAAGGGGTTTGAGGCCTTCCCGGCATTTCCCGCGCCAGTGCCGCCTCAACGCATATGCCTCTTTGGGATTCGCTCCGTAGATCAAGCCGAGCATGACGCTTTGCAACGGCTCGACTTGGCTGTGAACGATATGCGCGTGCTCGATGAGCGCGGAATCGTCGCGCCCTTGCGGGAATTCCTTCACACGGTGGCGAAGGACAATGGTCTGCTGCATGTGTCCCTTGATGTCGATTTCTTGGACCCCACAATTGCGCCAGGCGTTGGGACGACTGTTCCGGGAGGCGCCACCTTCCGTGAAGCGCATCTGGTGATGGAGTTATTGCATGAGCATGATCTCGTGACGTCGCTCGATCTTGCTGAGCTAAATCCCTTCCTCGATGAGCGCGGCCGCACGGCGAGGCTCATGGTGGATCTGGTCGCAAGTCTGATGGGCCGTAAAGTTTTCGACCGCCCTACCATGCGCTATTCCTGAGGAGTGGTCTTGATGAGCGTACCCTCGCGCCTTGCCCTGGTTCCCTTCATTAGCGTCGACAATATGATGCGGTTTGTGCTGCACATTGGTGTGGAGCGCATGCTCGTTGAGTTGGCGCAAGAGATTGAGGCGGATTTCCGGCGCTGGGAGCATTTCGACAAGACGCCACGTGTCGCCAGTCACTCCGAGGTTGGTGTGATCGAGCTGATGCCCGCATCGGACGGGGAGCTTTATGGCTTCAAATATGTCAACGGGCACCCGGCGAATATGCATGCGGGCCTGCAGACGGTGACGGCATTCGGCGTGTTAGCCGATGTTGCCACGGGCTATCCCGTCTTGGTGTCCGAGATGACCTTTTTGACGGCTTTGCGCACGGCCGCAACATCAGCGATGGCGGCGAGGGCTCTGGCGCCAACGGGCGCGCATACCATGGCGATGATTGGCAATGGGGCGCAGTCGGAGTTCCAAGCCTTGGCATTTCGGGCCATATGCGGGATCGAGCATGTTCGCCTTTATGACATTGATCCGGCCGCCACACGCAAATGTGCGGCCAATCTTGCGGGCAGCGGTTTGCGCATCGTGCCATGTGCCACCGCTGAGGCGGCGATGGAGGGTGCTCAGATTGTCACGACTTGCACCGCGGACAAGCAGTACGCCACAATCCTGACGGACAACATGGTCGGCGCCGGGGTCCACATCAATGCGATTGGCGGCGACTGCCCGGGAAAGACGGAATTGCATCGGGATATCTTGCTGCGGTCGTCTATTTTCGTTGAGTACGCGCCGCAAACCCGCATCGAAGGTGAAATCCAGCAACTCGCCAAAGATCATCCGGTTACGGAGTTGTGGGAGGTCTTTGCGGGCCGTGCGCCAGGCCGCACGATTGCGCAGCAGATTACTCTCTTTGACGGCGTTGGCTTTGCGATCGAAGACTTCTCAGCGTTGCGCTATGTCCATCAGCGGATCAAGCCGACGGGGTTCTATCAGGATCTTGACATGATCGCCGATCCGGACGATCCGCGCGATCTTTATGGAATGCTGATGCGCGCCAAAGCGCTTGCCGGTTGAACTAGGGCGTTAACCCCTTGTTTGCGATGTTCAGACTTTGCCGCCCTCGGTGATCGCAGCTGCGCGCTGCTGAACGCACCTTTAAGCACCAACCACTACCCTTCCGTCAGAGCACGGCGTGAATTTGCTGCTTGGGGTGTACGGACAAATGGCGGTACTGGTTACGGGGGGCGCGGGCTATATCGGCTCGCATATGGTTCTGAATTTGCTTGCCGAGGGCTTGAAGCCCGTTGTGCTGGATGATCTATCAACCGGCTTTGAGGCGGCGGTTCCATCCGGTGCCGATCTGTTCATCGGCGATGTTGGCGACAATGCTGTGCTTGAACGGATTTTCCGCACACGGCGGATCGAGGCGGTCATCCACTTTGCGGCATCGGCCGTATTGCCGGATTCGGTCAGCGATCCGCTTTCCTATTACAGCAACAACACTGCAAAGACGCGCACCTTGCTGGCGGCCTGCGTTCAGTTTGGCGTGAAGTCCTTCATCTTCTCATCGACAGCAGCCGTATACGGAACGCCTGGCCCTGCTCCCTTGCGGGAGGAAGAGGCGGTCAATCCGCCCTCACCTTATGGGCGCTCCAAGTTCATGGTGGAGTGGATGCTTGCCGATGTCGCTACGGCGCATGGTTTGTCGTTTGCGGCTCTGCGCTACTTCAATGTTGCGGGTGCCGATCCGGGCGGGCGGGCTGGTCAGTCCACAAAACGGGCGACCAACCTTATCAAGGTGGTGGCTCAAGCGGCCACCGGCTTGCGGCCCTCGTTGGACGTCTATGGGGATGATTACGACACGCCCGACGGCACCGGTGTGCGGGACTATGTACATGTCAGCGATCTGGTGTCCGCCCACACGGCCGCGCTGGAAGCTCTCAACGCCGGGTCGGACAATCTCATCCTGAATGTCGGATATGGG
Source organism: Alphaproteobacteria bacterium (assembly GCA_003451645.1). GTDB lineage: Bacteria > Pseudomonadota > Alphaproteobacteria > Micropepsales > Micropepsaceae > DMER01. The sequence goes on from DMER01000064.1 coordinate 3,916, forward strand.
CGCGGCTACTCCGTCTTGAAGGTCTTGCGGACAGCCGAGCGCGTCGCTGGCGTGTCGATACCTATTACGGTCAAGCCGCGGCGGCCAGGCGATCTGGGTCAAGTCATTGCGGACAATACCAAAATCAAGACCCTCCTCAATTGGACTCCCGCCTATGACGATTTGGATGTGATGGTCGGTACGGCCATCAATTGGGAACGGACTTTGATCGCGCGCGAGCCGCGCCGCAGGGCCTGGGCCAACATGTGATATTGGCTGCTTGCAGCGCCAAAGCCTCGTGACTACTGTGCGCAGAACGTCATGGAGTACCCGATGCGTCGCAGTATGCTGGTTTCGCTGGTCTTGATAGGCTTTGCTTCCGTTGGAGGCGCACACGCTGCCGCGCCCTATATCAACTGCCCGGCGGCATCTGCGCTCGATGAACGAACGATTTGCCGGACTATTCGGTTGGTGCAGCTGGACGCGGAAATGGCGACGCTTTACCGGCTGACGCTGAGCCTTGTCGGCATGGGCACCCGCGATTCGATCAAAGATGAGCAGGCGGATTGGCTGCGTGCGCGCAGAGCCTGCCGGACATCCGTTCCATGTCTGCGCAACCACTATGAGGACAGGATCGAGACGCTCGACGCGATCCTCGACCGCGTTCGATCGGAAGGACCATTTTAGGATTGGTCCGGACGACTTATCCGCAAGGATTGTGAATTCCATGGGCTGCGGGCCTGCGAATCACGATATCTTGGGGGCATGTTTAGCGCCCTCACTAAACAAAGCTTCCTTTGCGCCTTTGCGTGCATCGTGGCAGCCGGTCCAGTTTTCGCAAGCCCTGCCCGCGATGCGGATGCGGGCATAGCAGCCTTTTCCGCGGGAGACGTCGACGCGGCCATCCGCTTGTTGACCCGCGCCATCCACTCAGGGGGCTTGGCGCCGGATCAGTTGGCGGTGACATTGCACCATCGGGGCTTGGCGCATCAACGCACCGGCGAGATCGCGCGAGCGATCTTGGACTATACGGCGGCCTTGCATGAGGACTCCTTCCCGCTCGCTCTCGTGCCCAGAGCTCTCAACAACCGGGCTCTATGCTTTGAGGTGGTTGGCGATCTGCCGGCGGCGCTGCGCGACCTCAACCGGGCTTTGACACTGATGGCCAATTATCCAGACGCTTATGCAAACCGCGGCAGTGTGCTGCGCAAGATGCAAGCAGCCGACTTGGCCTTGCGTGATTTCCAGTCGGCGCTGGATATGGGGTTCTCCAGACCGGCGCAAGTGCTGCTCGGCATGGGCGAGGCCTATGCTCTGGCGGGCGAGAAGGAGCGGGCGGTGCTGGCCCTGCGCAAGGCGCAAAGCCTGGAGCCGCGCTCGGCCACGATCCGCGAGCGCCTGGCATCGCTCACCGGCACTGCACTCGCAGCGCAGCCGGGGACAGCGCGCGGTCAGTTGCGCCCCGATCCCTCGGCTACGCGCCCCGCCGACGGGCCGCAAGGCCCGCTGCCCTCGTATCTGGCGGAGGTCCATGCTGGACCCGCGGCTCCGCCCGCCCTGTTCGCAGCCGCGCAAATCCCGCCGGTACTGCACGATGACGGTTTGCCGTTGCGTACCGCGCCCGTGAGGGCCTACCAGGTGTCGTCGGTAGGTGCCGTTCCGGCTCTGGGCGCATCCGCGGTCGAGCCTGTCGAAGTGGCGCCGGGCTTCGGGTTCCGGATCGGTGGTGCCAATCTGATGGTGCAGACCGGTGAAGTGTCAGAGCGGGTCGCAAGGCCAGCGATGGTGCGGCATGCCTCTCTTGGTGACTTGGGTGCAATGGCCGCCGCCCCGTCGGCCGAGAGCCTGTTCGGCTTGCAATTGGGGTCCTATGCCACGGAGGCCCAGGCGCAAGCGGGCGAGATGGTCATCCGCGATCAATATGCCGGCGTGCTGTCTAGCCTAAGCTTGCGGATCGAGGCGGCGGATGTGCCGCGCCGGGGCCGGGTCTACCGGGTCATCGCACACGGCCTGCCTACGCGGGAGGCCGCGGCGCTCGCCTGCAGGGCGCTCGTCAGGCGAGGGCAGGCCTGCGTTGCTGTCCCACTTGCTGGCGGGCGTCAGGCGGCGCTGAGAGGCCGCTAGCCTCATTGCAGGGCCGGGGCGCTATCTGCTAGCCCTGAAGGTCCCTGCATTCACGTCACGAGGCCTTCCCATGACCGCAAAACAGCTTGGTATCACCGCCTATGGCGCCTATCTGCCGCGCTTGCGCCTGCAGCGCAAAGCCATGGCCCTTGCCCATGCCTGGGCCAATCCGGGCATCCTGGCGCAAGGCAAAGGCGAGCGCACCATGGCCAATTGGGACGAAGACGCCGTCACCATGGCGGTCGAGGCCGCGCGCGATTGCCTGCCCGCGACCACCGATCCGATCGCCGGACGGCAAACGATCGATGCGCTCTATTTCGCCTCGACAACAATGCCATTCGCCGACCGTCAGAACGCAGGCATCATAGCCTCGGCACTGACCCTGTCGGAGAACCTGACCGTCAGCGATATCACGGGCTCGCAGCGTGCAGGCTTGGCGGCCCTTAAAGCTGGGCTCAGTGCGGCTGCAGCAGGCAGTGCGAAGGCCCCTCTGGTCGCGGCCGGTGACCGGCGCAAGACGCGGGCCGGGGCGGCGCAGGAATTTCAGTTCGGAGATGGCGCGGCGGCCTTTTGTCTGGGCACGGAGAATGTGCTGGCGCGCTATTTGGGTGGTGCATCCGTGACGGTCGATTTCATCGACCATTTCCGCGGCGAAGGCGAGGATTTCGACTATAATTGGGAGGAGCGCTGGATCCGCGATGAGGGCTTCTCCAAGATCGTGCCGCAGGCCGTCAAAGCGGCGCTTGCCAAGGCGGGCGTGGCGGCGGGCGATGTCGCCCATTTCATCCTGCCATGCCCGTTTCCCAAGCTCGACCAGCAGA
>DMER01000120.1:0-137 GCA_003451645.1 Alphaproteobacteria bacterium
GTGCTGACCAACACCGTGCCGGTAGATGCCTATCGCGGAGCCGGACGGCCGGAGGCTGCCTATGTCATCGAGCGGCTCATCGATAAAGCAGCGCACGAACTGAAGATTGATCCCGCGGAGCTGCGCCGCCGCAACTT
>DMER01000120.1:348-1493 GCA_003451645.1 Alphaproteobacteria bacterium
GAGCTGCGCCGCCGCAACTTCATCAAGCCCGAGCACATGCCGTATAAGTTTCCCGCAGGCGGCATGTTGGATTCAGGGCAATTTGAGAAAAATCTCAATGAGGCGCTGGGGCTTGCGGACGCGGCAGGGTTCGCAACGCGTCAGTCAAAGGCGCGTGCGGCAGGCAAGCTGCGCGGCTTTGGCATCGCCTATTATGTCGAGAAAACCGCGGGCGGCTTTGAACTTGCCCATATCGAAGTCCGCGCGGATGGCGAGGTCCATGTGGTGGCGGGAACGCAAACCAACGGCCAGGGGCATGAGACCGCTTATGCGCAATTGGTCGCCGAGCAGCTTGGGATTGATATTGCGCGGGTGAAAGTCACCTGTGGGGACAGCGAGGCCTCGCGCGGTGGCGGCGGCACGGGCGGCTCACGCTCGCTGATCATGGCGGGCGGCGCCATTGGCGTGGCCGTTGAGACGGTGATTGACAAGGGCCGGGAGATTGCCGCGAACGAGTTGGAGGCCGCAGCCGCCGATATCGACTATCACGATGGTGTCTTCCGGATAGCGGGCACTAACCGCGCGCTGGACCTGTTTGCCGTTGCGGCGATTGCCAAGTCACAAGCCAATCTGCCTGATGTGGAGGGCCTGGCAGCCGAGGGCGAGTACAAGAACCGCAGCAATTCCTGGCCGAATGGATGCCACATCGCCGAGGTCGAGATTGACCCCGAAACGGGCGTCTATGCCATTGAGGCCTACACCATCGTCGATGACTTTGGCCGGATCATCAATCCGATGCTGGTCGAGGGACAAGTCCATGGCGGCGTGGTGCAAGGCCTTGGCCAGGCCATGGGGGAGCATGCGGTCTATGACCCGGAGAGCGGGCAGTTGATCACGGGCTCCTTCATGGATTACTGGATGCCGCGCGCCGACACGATGCCCACCATGACCTTCAAGACCCATGAAGTTCCGTGTACGTCCAATCCGTTGGGCGCCAAGGGCTGTGGCGAGGCCGGCACGGTGGGCGCAGCGCCAGCCCTGGTCAATGCGGTGATCGATGCCTTGCGGCCCTATGGGGTGACCGACATCGACATGCCCATCACGCCGCTCAAGGTCTGGACCATTACCAAGGGCCGTTTCGCGGCTTAGTGCATCGCGCGGTCAGT
>DMER01000120.1:1794-2127 GCA_003451645.1 Alphaproteobacteria bacterium
ATTTGATCGCCCGTTGCGCTAGCTTGTGATGCTGTGCTTTTCCATCGCGGCCTTAAGCTGTGCGGTCAGGTCCTTGCCGATCTGACCGCCATTGCCTTTGACCCGGTCATTCATGACGGCGGCGATCGCATCAATATGCGCTTTGATGATCTCGACATTGTTGTCGGTGAGCGGGGCCGATGGGGCCGTGGGATCGAGCAGTGACTGCGCAAAGGTCGACACCAGCGGATAGCCGAAGGTCGCACCCTGGCCTTTCAGTTCCTGCGCGATACAGCGGATCAGATCATAGGTCTTGCGGCGATCCTCAGGCGTGTCGATCAGCCTGGCGTGGTG
>DMER01000120.1:2372-2802 GCA_003451645.1 Alphaproteobacteria bacterium
GCCCGCATGTCGACGATTTGTTTCGCCACCCAGTCAGGATAATCCTCCGCCAAACTCTCCATGGCCGATTGCACCTGCGCTAGAACCTCTTCGCTAAGGCCAATTGCGCCGCCCTGCCCGCCCGCGAGCTTTTCGCGCAGCGCATTGCGGAAGCGGTAGAAACGAACCCTGACCGCAGGCTTTGCGGCGACTGCAGGATTAGCCATAGACCACCTCCACGCCCGGATCGCGGTCGGTTAAGACACGGCGGTCTTGCGAATACGGCTCGTTGCGCCGGCGGCGGTCCGGACCGAAATAGTCCTTGGAGTGCACGAATTGGCGGTTGCTCTCGATGAGGCCGCTAATCTTTTGGGCCAAGACGCGCACCGAGAATGGCTTGCCAATGAACTCATGGGCGCCAAGGTCGCGCGCGGCCGCCAAATGCGTCATG
>DMER01000120.1:3038-3590 GCA_003451645.1 Alphaproteobacteria bacterium
AGTAACCGGACAGCATGATGAAGGGAATAAACCGGTTGGGACTATCGGCGTGCCTTCGGACCCAGCGCAGGAGCATTTGCCCGTTCACGGGTTCCATCTCCCAGTCACTGATGACCATATCGATGGACAAGACCCCCGCCTTCATCGGATCGGACTTGGTGAGTTTAAGCCACTCGATGGCCTCGCCGCCATGGCCGGCGACCTTGATCTGGCTGACACCCATCGCGTTCAGACATGAAATCACGAGCGAGCGGATGAAGGTCGAATCCTCCACCACCAAACAGCTCATCCTTGAGAAATCATAGCCGCTCAAGCCGCACCCCACACATCAATACGCGCGGGTGACTTTATTCGCTCAGGGTGAAGGCGCGGTTAAATACCCTCGGGCGCCAAGGTGATTTGAAGGCCATCCAAATCATCTCGCATAAGGATCTGACAGGACAGGCGCGAGCGCTCGTTCACATCAAAGGCCTGGTCGAGCATGTCGATCTCTTCCTCCGTAGGCGGTACAAGTTTGTCCGCCCACGCCGGATCGACATAGACATGGCAGGT
>DMER01000189.1:0-2154 GCA_003451645.1 Alphaproteobacteria bacterium
CGCGTATTGGGGGCATGATGAAGATCGAACAAGGTTTGTGGATAGCACAGCGCGGTTGGACCTGGGATCAGCGCGGTTTGCCAGGGGCGCGGCTGGTCCTGTGCTTTGGGGCGCCCATGGCCCTGGAGCAATCTGGCGTGCGTGAGGCAGTCGTCAACCGCTATGGCCAGGCGATCCTTGCGGTTTGTTCCACGGGCGGTGAAATCCACGGTGCCGAGGTCTTTGACGACAGCGTCACCGCGATCGCCTTTGACTTCGATCATACCGAGGTTGAGGCCGTTTCCGCCCGCGTCGCGGGCGCGGGCCTGGAGGCCGAGACGGGCCGGTTCCTGGCGCAAGGCTTGTTCAAGAGCAATTTGGCGGCCGTTCTGGTGCTGTCCGATGGCACGCAAGTCAACGGCTCCGAACTGATCCGCGGCTTCCGGCAGGTGCTGGGCGAGCGGGTGGTGATCACCGGCGGGCTTGCGGGGGATGGCCCGCATTTCATCCGCACGCTGACGGGCCTCAATGGCACTCTCGAAAGCGGCCAGATTTGCGCCATCGGGCTTTATGGCGACCGTATCCGCGTCGGCCATGGCTCGGCGGGCGGCTGGGATGTCTTTGGGCCTGAGCGCCGCGTCACGCGGGCGGACGGCCGGCTCTATGAGCTGGATGGGAAGCCCGCCCTCGATCTGTACAAGGCCTATCTGGGCGAGGAGGCTGAGCGCCTGCCAGGCAGCGCGCTGTTGTTCCCGCTGCAGATCTTTCCAGCGGGTGCGCCAGAGGGGGCGCTGGTGCGCACTGTTGTGGGCATCGAGGAGGATGCGCGCGCCATGGTCTTTGCCGGTGATATCCCTGAAGGGTGGGGCGCGCGGCTCATGCGCGGCAATTTCGACCATCTGGTGCAAGGTGCAGCAGAAGCGGCCCACCAAGCCAATGCTGAGACTGTGCGTGATCGCGCGGCCATCCTGGTCAGCTGCATCGGGCGCAAATTGCTGATGGGGCAGCGCATCGCTGAGGAGGTCGAGGCCGTTCAAACGGTCCTTGGTCCCCGCACGGCGATCTCCGGCTTCTATTCCTATGGTGAGATTTCGCCCCACGCGCAGTCGGGCGTTTGCGAGTTGCACAATCAAACCATGACGATCACCACCCTGTGGGAAGAATGAGTGAACTTCATCCCCTCCTGGCCCGGCAATTGCGTGCTGCCGCCCGGATGGGCGCGGACGGACGGGCGGATCTTGATGCGCTGATTGAACTTGTCGATCAGAGCTACAAGGATCAAGACCGCGACCGGCGCTTGAGCGAGCGGGCAAATGCGCTCATGGAGGAGGAGTTGCACGGCGCCAATGCGCGGGCGCAGGCGCGGATGCAATCGCTGCTCAACGCCATCGTGGCTGGCATCAAAGAAGGCGTCGTCGTCACCACGCAAAGCGGGCAGATTGTGCTCGCCAATAGCTGTGCCGAAGCGCTCTTTGGTCTCTCGTCGGCACAATTGGCGCATATGCCGCTTGAGACATTGTTTCAGGCTGTGGAAGGGCCCAACCCGGTCGCGGCGGCTGGTGTGATTCGCGGCGGCGCCCTGCACGTGTCTGGCTCTTGTACGCCTGTGGAAATCACAGCCTCTGCCATCGCCGATGGCGATGCCCGCCAAACCTTGTGGCTCATCCGTGATATCACTGAGCAATTGCGCTGGGCGGCGCAGCAGCAGGAGAATACGCGGCGTACGGAGGATTTCGCGCGCAGCTCCTCCGACTGGTTCTGGCAGAGTAATGCCGATCATTCGGTGATTGAAACCTTTGGCGATGCTCCACCTGGAGCGGAGAATTATCTACGCCACGGCTTGTCTGGTTCCCCGGACACTGACGGTTTGTCCGTCGTTCTGGCCGAACGTCAAAGGTTGAATGAGGCATTGGCGGCGCGGCAGGCCTTCCGCGAAATCCAGGTTTGCCTTTCGCGGGATACCGCAATCTCTTGGTATGCGGTGAGTGCGCGGCCCATGGTGGATCCCGATGGTGTTTTTCTAGGCTACCGCGGTTCGGTGCGGGATATCTCTGCAGCCAAGGCGCATGAGGAAGAGCTGACAAGCGCGCGCAAGGCCGCAGATGACGCCAACCGGCTCAAGTCGCATTTCCTTGCCAATATGAGCCATGAATTGCGCACGCCGCTGAACGCGAT
>DMER01000189.1:2340-2782 GCA_003451645.1 Alphaproteobacteria bacterium
ATGAGCCATGAATTGCGCACACCGATGAATGCGATCTTGGGCTTTTCCGAAGTGATCCGGGATCAAGTCTTCGGGCCTGATCAGGCGCGCTATTGCGATTATGCCGCCAGCATCCATCAGTCAGGCCAGCATTTGCTGTCTTTGATCAACGATATTTTGGATTTGTCCAAGATTGAGTCCGGGAGCTACCGGCTGGAGTGTCAGCAGTTCTGTCTGTCGCGCTTGGCGGATGAGTGTTTCATGATGGTGCGGCCTCAAGCGGCAAAGGGGCAGGTCGGCATCGATGCTGAGCTTGGCGATGCGAAGGTCGAAATCCTGGGCGATCCGCGAGCGATGCGTCAGGTCATCGTCAATCTTTTGTCCAACGCGGTCAAGTTCACACCAGCGGGCGAGCGGGTGCGGCTCTCTCTCTCGCTGGAAGGCGGCCGAGCGATGTTATCAG
>DMER01000234.1:0-1730 GCA_003451645.1 Alphaproteobacteria bacterium
GCGCCAGCCAGACTGAGGGGGGCGATTACGCCGAGAGCCGCTCGCGCTGATCCGCCAGAGCATAGGTCTGGCTGCGCAGGAAATCCATCAGCTCCTTTCGGTCCTTGATGGCGGCGATTTCCTCATAAGGGATGCGCCGGCCGATCCGGATGGACAAAGGCTTGCCGATCCGGTCATGGACCTCCTTGAACAGCAGCGATAGCCGCAAGGTCATCGAGACGTGGCTGGCGATTTGAAACAGCCGTGAATTCTGCCCGGCGAAAAAGACCGGCACCACGGGCGCCTTACCCTGGATGATCATCCGTGCCGTGAAGGTTTTCCATTCGGGGTCCTCGGCGCGCTTGCCAAAGGGCTTCTTGGTCGTCGATACCGTGCCGCCCGGAAAGACCACCAGCACCCCGCCATCCTCCAGGAGCTTCTTGGATTCAGCGCGCGATTTCAAATTGGTCTCAAGCGCGGCCTTGGTCTCCTCAAAGTCGATGGGCAGGAGATAGGGCCGCACTTCCTCGGCGCGATAGAGCAGGGCATTGGTCAGGACCTTGAAATCCGTGCGCACGCGCGCGATCAGCCAGCAAATCAAGATGCCATCCAAAACCCCAAAAGGGTGGTTGGCCACAATCACGCAAGGTCCCGTCTTGGGGATATTCGCGATGGCCTCCTGATTGAGGTCGATTGTTAGGCGCAAATGCCGGACGGCGGCGTCCCAAAAGCTTTCGCCCGGCACCGGATGCGCCTGGTTCTCCAGATACATCCGTTTGAGTTTGGGCTGGCCCGTCATCACCTCGATCATGCGAATGATCAGGCGGCGGAATAAAGGGTCTTCGGGCGATGCGTAGGAAAACGTGTCAACCTGGGGCATGGGTGCGATTATTCCGTAATCGGGTAACGCTCGGCAAGCCCTCTTTCCCGCTCATTGGCCGCCAGAATGTCGATCAATTTGACCGGCACATAACCGCGCAGCTGATTTTCCCGCCCGATCGACCACATGGCCTTGTATTGCTGCATGAGCGCCCGGTAGGCCTCACTGAGCGTCGTGTTGCGGTCCCAGATGTGGGTCGCCTCCGCGCCCGCCCCGTTCACCTCAATAATCTTGAAGCCACGGCCCTGGCGCACCTCCTCGATATCGGCAAAGCGGATGTCGAAGCGGCCAAAATAGAACTCACGGATGTCCCGGGAGATCGTGTCAAAGGCCTGGGTCATGGCCTCGGTGATGTGGGGCGCGCCATTGCGGAAAATCGTGCCGCGGCTGTGGCTGCCGGCAAAGGCGATGCGGAAGGGCTGGCCTGCCGCCAATACCATGTCCAGGCGGTGGGCATGGCGCGGCAGGTAGATATGCTTCAAGGGGCCAGCGCGTGGGTCGCGCTCGATCAGTTCCTTCAGCGTCGAGGTGCCATCGCCCGTGACGTAGGGGAAGTATTTGAGCGTCAACGAGATGATCCGGCCCTTTTGCTCCGAAGGCTTGCGCACATAGAACACGCCGGCCTCTCCCTCCTCATCGATCAGCTCTTGCAGGATAAACGGCTCCTTCGCCGGAAACGTCGCGTAATAGTTGGCTAGGTCCTCTAGTTTGCGGATCACGCGCACGCCCGCGCCCCGCATGCCTTGGTCGGGCTTGGCCACAATGGGCAGACACAGGCCCTGGGCGTTCAGCGCCTTGAGCGTTTCAGCGGCGCGCAGCTTTGGGTCTTCTTGAGGCTGGCGCGGCGGGGCCTGCATCCAGCGGGCCAGGA
>DMER01000234.1:1940-2171 GCA_003451645.1 Alphaproteobacteria bacterium
GGCCAGGAATTGCCGTGCGTAAGGGCCCATGAGCGACATCACCGCCGCTTTGGATTCTCCGATCCAGCCGCCATTGGGGAACAAGGGATTGGCAATCGAGGGCAAGGTCATCCCGCCATAGCGCAGCGACAGCCAGCCCCAATAGAGCACCATCGGCGCATAGAATTTGCGCTGCGGCCAAAACTCGAAATGAGACACCGCAGGCCCCGCCATGTCTAAAGGCGGCATGCC
>DMER01000234.1:2371-2938 GCA_003451645.1 Alphaproteobacteria bacterium
ATGTCTAAAGGCGGCATGCCTTTGTGCGGCTGTGGCCAGCCCCGGTCAGGGCTGGTTTCGCTGGTTATGCTTGCCGGGGAATCCATCGTTTTGCGATCCATGGCCAAAACAGAACAAGAATGATCAATGCGCCGCCCGCGACATATTTCCAAACGCCCAGGCGCTCGATAATGGCGGTGCCGAACATGTAGACTGCGCTAAACAGTAGCGGCGTCCACACCGCAGCCGCAATCGCTGCGACCAAGGCGAAATGCATGAAGGGAACCCGCAAGAACCCGCTCGCGGTATAGGCGGGCAGTCTGGCGCCGGGCAAAAAACGCGCGGCAATTAGGGACACCGTCAGGCGGTGGCCCAGCCATCGCTCGCCCTTCTCGATCCGCTGCATGCCCACAAAGTCCGCGATCATCTTGCTGCGGCGGGCCATGGCGCCCAGCGCATAGAGCGCCAGATCGCCTGCGAAGATTCCGACATACAGCGCCAGCAGCGCCAGCTCCCAAGAAATATACCCGGCCGCACTTAGCAGCGCCGCCGCAACGGTCGCCGCGTCCTCCAGGACAAACGTCGCCG
>DMER01000234.1:3209-6698 GCA_003451645.1 Alphaproteobacteria bacterium
GCTGTAGCTCTTGAGCATTGCGAACACTTCGGCCGGCATGTTCATGGTGGAGCAGGGCCCCAGGCCGCTTCCATCGCCGCTGAGATCGCGCGCTTCATGTCCGCCATCGCGCCCCAGGGGAGGAAGTGATTCATCCCCTCCAACACGATCACCTGGACATTGGGATTGCCAGCGAATTGCGCGCGCATAAAGGCGACATTGGCAAAGGGCACGAGGTCATCCTTGGTGCCATGAATGATCACGATGGGGATCGTAAGGCGGCTCAAGCACGGCTGCAAACCCTCAAGCTCCGGTTCGAGCGCCAGCAGCTCATGATTGGCGTTTTGGATCATGGCGGGCAGGAGCCACGAGATGGGCGGTGCGTTGCCCAGATATTGCGCCCAGTGGATCTCTTCCAGGCCGGGGTCGAGAGAGCCCGCCGCGATGACTATGGCGCCAATGCGGTCCGGATACAGGCATGCGGCCTGGGCGACGATCGGCCCGCCTAAGGAATGTCCGACCAGGATGGGTTTGCGCGCGCCCGCATCGCGCAGAAAGGGTTCCAGTGCTTGAGCCTGTGCTACAAGGCTGGTCACCGCTTGGCCAGGGCCGCTTTTTCCAAACCCGGGCCGGTCCACGGCCACGATCTGCGTGCCTTGCGGCGGCGCCAGCAGATAGTCCGCCCAGCCCTCCGCCTCGCCAGGCGTGCCATGGACGAGGACAATCCGGGGCGGGCCATCGGGACCGCTTTGCAAATAGCTCACAAGGATACCGTTGCCATCCGTTACGGAGGCGCGGCTGATACTGGCGATTGACTTGCCAGTTGCGGAAGGGCCAGGAGGCCCGCCGCAGGCCGCCAGAAGTGTCGCCAACACTGTGGGAACGAAGTACTTGATCATAATGGCCATCTTGCCCGGCGCCGGGGCGGCGAGGCAAGGGGCCCACCCCCTCACCTTCCGGTGAGGGGCCACCGAATATCAGTCACATTTGTGCAAAGGGCTAATCAAACAGCGCGTCAATATCGGCCTGGGATGACGCGCCGCCATCGGACGTGCTGGGAGCATCTTCGTCCAATGCCGCCGGTTTTGCCGCACCTTTGGTGGCCAAGATCGGCTGCTTGACCGGGGTTGGCGCCTCAACCGCCTCTTCAGACATTTCGCCCGACAAGAGCAGGTCGATGTCATCTTGGCTGACGCCTTCGCCCTCGCGCGCGGGTCCGTTCAGCAGATGCGCGTCCTTGCGCTTGTCGGAGGTGTCGGCCGCCGCATGTTGCGCGTCCTTCGCGCTGATGCCCCAGATTTCGATCATCGAGTTCACGCGCTGCTCGATATAGCGCAGGGCATTGACCACCTTTGACGTGCGCTGACCGGTCAGGTCCTGGAACGAGCAGGACAACATGATATTGGTGGTCAACTCTTCGATCTCCGCACACAGCGCCTTGCTTGCGCCAGCGCCTTGCAGCTCAGCCGCAATCACTTGCAAACGCTCGCTGGCCGACAAGATGTCCGCGGTCGCGGTCTCGGTCGAGCGCACGATGTGGTCGAGTTCCTCGGTCGCCGCAATGATCTTGTTGTGGCCGGATTCGCTTGGCTTGATCGAGGCGATCTCGCGGCGGGTGTGCACGATGGAGGCCGACATCTCCTGCAATTCACGGCGCAGGATGTCCAGCGAGGCGTTGGCCTTGCTCTCGTTCAAGGAGTCGGTCAGGCGTTGCATGGCGTCGAGCAACACCGCGCCTTCGCTGGCGCGCGAGCGCCGCCCATGTTCCGCCAGGAACCAGCGGCCGCGCGCTGTCTGCTGCATAGCGGCTTCGAGGGCCACGTAATAGGCGTCGTTAGGCTCGGCCTCCGCGGCCGGTACCTCAGCCAGTGCGAGGGCTTGCATTAGGCGGCCTTTTCCAGAACGGCGTTGATTTTCGATTGCAGCGTCTGCGCGTTGAAGGGCTTGACGATGTAGTTGTCGACGCCCGCCTTCTTCGCGGCGATGACGTTGTCTGTCTTGGATTCCGCCGTGACCATGATGAATTTGATGCGCTTCAGGCGCTCATCCGCGCGGACTTCCCGCAAGAGGTCATAGCCCGTCATCGGCTCCATATTCCAATCCGAGATGACGAGCCCAAAGGCGCCTGAGCGCAGCTTTGCCAAGGCTTCATTGCCATCGGCCGCCTCATCGACATCCGTGTAGCCGATTTGGCTCAACAAATTCCGGATAATGCGGCGCATCGTGGAGTAATCGTCAACGACAAGAACTTTCATGGGGCTACCTTTTCGCAATCACGCAGCTTAGGGTGACAGGGCGTCCGACGCCCCACTATCCTCAGAAAGATTTGCGGATTGGTTTAGGGCAAGCGAGAATCTCCTCTGGTGCGTGCATCATGGTATCAGCACAATTCCCAAGCTTGGCGGGTCAAAGCGTCCTCGTTACGGGCGGCGCGTCCGGTATTGGTGCGGCACTCACCACCGCCTTTGCGGAGCAGGGCGCGAGGGTTGCGTTCCTCGACATCGATGCGGCTGCCGGGGCCGCGCTCGCGGACCAATTATCCGCCCGTAAACTAAAGGCGCATTTCGCCCACTGCGATCTGACCGATGTTCCCGCTTTGCGTCACAGCATCGACGCGGCGGCTGCGGCCTGTGGGCCCTTCAAGGTGTTGGTCAACAATGCGGCGCGCGATGATCGCGGCACCTTAGAGACGCTTGAGCCCGAAAGCTGGCGCCGGGCGATGGCGGTCAATCTTGATCACTATGCTTTCGCGGCCCAGGCGGTCCGGCCCGGCATGGCGCGGCAGGGCGGGGGCAGCATCATCAATTTGAGCTCGAACAACGTTCTCATGGGGGCTGCGAATATGGCAGCCTATGTCACAGCCAAGGCCGGAATCGTGGGCCTGACGCGCGCGCTCGCCCGCGAATTGGGGCCTGAGATGATCAGGGTGAACGCGGTCATGCCCGGTTGGGTGATGACGGAGCGTCAGTTGGCGCTGTGGGCCAAGCCTGACGACGTCGCCCAGGCGCTGCGAGAACAATGTTTGCCCCTCACCATGCAGCCGCAGGACATTTGCGGTTTGGTCCTCTTTCTGGCCTCTGACGACGCACGCGCGATCACGAAGCAGGTGTTCGTTGCCGATGCTGGGCGATCCTGAACACGATTGCTTTCTCAGGTACTGGCGCAAGGTGAAAGGATCGCATAGAACGCGCGCAAAGGTTTGATTTGGCGGGGTTGACCATGGCGCACTTTGATCACAGCCTTTCGGGCCTGGAAGCCATTATTACGGGCGGGACCGACGGCATCGGCCGCGAGACGGTCAAGGCACTGGCGCTCAAGGGTGCGAGCGTCACCTTTCTGGGCCGCGACAAGGCCAAGGGCGATGCCGTCATCAATGCCTGCCGGGCCGCAGGTGCTCATAGTGTGCGTTTCTTCCCGTGCGATCTGTCCCGTCAAGGCTCGATCCATTCGGTCGCTGACACCATCCTTAAGTTTGTCCCTAAGATCGATATCCTGGTGAACAATGCCGGC
>DMER01000234.1:6891-7569 GCA_003451645.1 Alphaproteobacteria bacterium
TCCTGGTGAACAATGCCGGCGGCTATTTTGCGTCCCGCCGGGTCAGCGGCGATGGCATCGAGATGACCTTTGGCCTCAACCATCTCGCTTATTTTCTGCTGACGCATTTGCTCTTGGAACGGATCAAAGCGTCGGGCCCTGGGCGCATTGTGAACGTCTCGTCCCGGCTCCATATGCAAGGCGCATTGGATTTCGACGATCTGGAGATGAAGCAGCGCTATAACGGCCTGAAGGCCTATAACAACTCCAAACTGGCCAATGTAATGTTCACTTATGCCTTGGCGCGCCGCCTTAAGGGCAGCGGCGTGACGGTCAATTGTCTGCATCCTGGTTTTGTTGCATCCAGTTTCGGCCACAACAATTTCGGCTTCATGGGCACGGCCCTCTGGCTCGCACAAAAGATCGCTGCCATTTCCCCGGAGAAGGGTGCGCGAACGAGCGTCTACCTTGCCTCCTCGCCAGATGTCGCAGGCGTGACGGGCAAGTACTTCTCGGACTCCAAGGAGATGGCGTCGAGCCCGGTGTCCTATGACGAGACCTTGCAGGAACGGCTCTGGTCGGTCAGCGCTGATATGACGGGCGTTGGCTGACGCGCATGCGACTGCCCCTAGACATCGCCAGCGTCAAGGGCTTCATGGACCCAGCCGAAGGCGAGGCGCTGCACAAGGCCGGCAAGCA
>DMER01000234.1:7775-8330 GCA_003451645.1 Alphaproteobacteria bacterium
GCTGCACAACGCTGGCCTCGCGATGGCGCCTTTGGGTCCCTTGTGCGAAATCGGCAGTTATTGTGGCAAGTCCGCTATCTATTTGGGGCTCGCGTGCCAGGCCCACGATCAAGTCCTATTCACCATCGACCATCATCGCGGCTCTGAAGAACTCCAACCAGGCTGGGCCCATCACGATCCCGACACCTGGGATGCCAAGGCTGGCGCCATCGATACATTGCCGTTCTTGCGCGACACGCTGCGCCGTGCGGGCCTGGAGCGCCATGTCGTTCCCATTGTAGGCGAAGCAAGCACCATCGCACGGCATTGGCAGACACCCTTGGCGATGGTGTTCATCGATGGCGGCCATTCGCTCGCACCCGCAACTGCCGATTATCGCGGCTGGGCGCCAAAGATCATGCCAGGCGGCACTCTAGCGATCCATGACGTCTTCGCCGATCCGTCCGAGGGCGGACAAGCCCCGCACCATATCTACCAGCTCGCACTCGCCTCTGGCCTCTTTGAGGCGCAGGCCGCAGTCAAGTCGTTGCGCCTGTTACGGCGTGTCGTCTAACC
>DMER01000234.1:8521-8814 GCA_003451645.1 Alphaproteobacteria bacterium
CTGTTACGGCGTGTCGTCTAACCCAACCTCGGTCATCAGGCGGCTTGCGGGCGTGGCGGCGCTCAAAGCATCAGCCGCCAGGATCACCGCGGCATTCGTCCAGGCGGGCTGCTCATGCGGCCAGGGCACATCTTCCTCGAACTGCCAGCCCATCCAATAGGCCCCGCACGGCGCGCGCCACTGATGCTGCCAGCTCCACAGCGCCTGCGCCCGCTCCTTCATCCCCGCGCCCAATAGCGCCAGCACCAGCTCGCAACTCTCAGCAATGGTCACCCAAGGCTGCTGCAGGACAC